>JBKHWA010000097.1:0-12022 GCA_046566765.1 Gammaproteobacteria bacterium | reverse complement strand
TGGTCTGGCTGGCCAACCCGAACAATCCCACCGGCACCTGGTTCGATCGCGCCGCCTTCGAAAAATTCATGGCCGCGGTGCCGGAAAAAGTCGTGGTCGTGCTCGACGAGGCGTACAGCGAGTACGTTGACGATACCCGTTACCCGAACGGGCTCGAGTACATCGCCAGGCACGCCAACCTCGTCGTCACCCGTACTTTTTCCAAGGCCTACGGTCTCGCCGGCCTGCGCGTCGGCTATGCGGCGAGTTCGCCGCAGATCGCCGACCTGCTGAACCGTGTCCGCCAGCCGTTCAACGTCTCGACGCCGGCACTGGCTGCCGCCGAGGCGGTGCTGGACGACGCCGATTATCTCGCGCGCTCGGTCAAGGTTAACCGCGAGGGCCTGGTGCAGGTGACGCAGGGTCTTACCGGCCTCGGCCTGGGCGTGATTCCCTCGATCGGCAACTTCATCACCTTCGACTGCGCGCGGTCGGCGCAGCCGGTGTTCGATGCGCTGCTGCGCGAGGGCGTGATCGTGCGTCCGCTGGCCGGTTACGGCATGCCGCGGCAACTGCGGGTGAGCATCGGTACCCGCGAGGAAAACGAGCGTTTTCTCCAGGCATTGAAGAAGGTGCTGTCGTGAGCAACAGCCTGCCGCGTTTCCGTCGTGCCGCGTTTCTCGGCTTCGGACTGATCGGCGGTTCCCTGGCCGCCGCCATGAAGCGACGCGGGCTGGTGGACACCGTCGTTGCCAGCGCGCGGTCGCAACGCACGCTGGACGAGGCATTTGCGCTGGGCCTGGCCGATATTGTCTGCGCGGATCCCTGCGAAGCCGTGCGCGGCGCCGATCTCGTCGTGCTTGCCATGCCGGTCGGGGCGACGGCGGCCGTGCTCGCCACCGTGCGCGAGGCGCTGGCGCCGGACGCGATCATTACCGATGTCGGCAGCGTGAAGGGTGCCGTGGTGAAGGCCGCGCGTACCGCGCTCGGCACCTTGCCGCCGGGTTTCGTACCGGGCCACCCGATTGCCGGTGCCGAGAAGAGCGGCGTGGGCGCTGCCAACGCCGACCTGTACGTCGATCACAAGGTAATCCTGACGCCGCTGGACAGCACGTCGGCCGATGCGCTGCACCGCGTGCGTGCGCTGTGGGAAGGCGTCGGCGCCAACGTGCTGGTGATGACGCCGGAGCACCACGACGAGGTGCTGGCTGCGACCAGCCACCTGCCGCACCTGCTGGCATACACGCTGGTCGATTGCCTGGCGCACCTGCAGGACAACCGCGAGATTTTCCGTTACGCCGCCGGCGGCTTCCGCGATTTCACCCGCATCGCTTCCAGCGACCCGGTGATGTGGCGCGATATTTTCCTGAACAACCGCGACGGCGCCCTCAAGGTGCTGGATCGCTACACCCGCGACCTCGACGCCATGCGCGCGGCCATCGCCGCCGGCGACGGCGAGGCGCTGCTTGGCGTGTTCACCCGCGCCAAGAGCGCGCGCGATCATTTCACTGCCATGAACCTGCAAACCGGTTACGTCACGGCGCACCAGCTGGTGCAGTCGGGCGCGCCGGAACTGCTTGACCGGAAATCGATCATGACCCACGGCGATACCAAGTACCGCGTTGCACCCGGTGGCTCCGTCAGCGGCCGCCTGCGCGTGCCGGGCGACAAGTCCATTTCGCACCGCTCGATCATGCTCGGCTCGCTGGCCGAGGGCATCACCGAGGTCGAGGGTTTCCTCGAGGGCGAGGATGCGCTTGCCACGCTGCAGGCATTCCGCGACATGGGCGTGGTGATCGAGGGTCCGGCTGCTGGCCGCGTGCGCGTGCACGGCGTCGGCATGCGCGGCCTGAAGCCGGCGGCCGGCGCGCTGTACATGGGCAATTCCGGGACATCGATGCGCCTGCTGTCCGGCATCCTTTGCGCGCAGGCATTCGACAGCGAACTCACCGGCGACTCGTCGCTCAGCAAGCGGCCGATGGAGCGCGCCGCGAAGCCGCTGCGGCTGATGGGCGCCGAGATCCTGACTACCGGTGAGAAGGGCACGCCACCGGTGAAAATTCGCGGCGGCCGCAAGCTCAAGGGCATCCATTACGACCTGCCGGTAGCCAGTGCGCAGGTTAAAAGCGCGATCCTGCTGGCCGGCCTGTGGGCCGACGGCGAAACCTCCGTCACCGAGCCGGCACCGACCCGCGATCACAGCGAGCGCATGCTGCGCGGTTTCGGTTATGACGTGAAAACGGAAGGCAACCGCATCAGCATGAAGGGCGGCGGCAAGCTCAAGGCCTGCCGCATCGACGTGCCGGCCGATATTTCCTCGGCGGCATTCTTCATGGTGGCGGCATCGATTGCGCCCGGCTCCGACATCGTCCTCGAGCACGTCGGCATCAACCCGACCCGCACCGGCGTCATCGACATCCTCAAGCTCATGGGCGGCGATCTCACCGTGATGAACGAGCGCGTCGTCGGCGGTGAACCGGTGGCCGACATCCGCGTTCGCTACGCGCCATTGAAAGGCATCGAGATTCCCGAGCACCTGGTGCCGCTGGCCATCGACGAGTTCCCGGTGCTGTTTGTTGCCGCGTCCTGCGCCAGCGGCCGCACCGTGCTGACCGGCGCTGAAGAGTTGCGGGTGAAGGAAAGCGATCGCATCCAGGTGATGGCCGATGGCCTGAAAGTGCTGGGCATCGACGCCCGGCCGACGCCGGATGGCATCGTCATCGAAGGCAAGGGCGGGAGTGACGGGGCGGTGTTCGGCAGTGGCGAGATCACCAGTCACAACGACCACCGTATTGCCATGTCCTTTACGGTGGCGGCGCTGCGCGCGAAGGGCGAGATCCTCATCCACGACTGTGCCACGGTCAGCACCAGCTTCCCGGGCTTCGACCAACTGGCCGCCCGTGCCGGCATCCGGATCCGGGTCGAGCAGGTCTGATGGCAGTCGTCCCGGTCATTGCCATCGACGGCCCGTCCGGCTCCGGCAAGGGCAGCGTCGCCCTGATGGTTGCCCGCGCCCTGGGCTACCACGTGCTGGACAGCGGGGCGCTGTACCGACTGCTGGCGCTGGCGGCGCTTAATAAAGGCATCGCCCCGGCCGACGAACCGGCCCTGGCCGCCGAGGCGGCCCACCTGCCGGTGAGCTTCGTCGAGGGTGAGCCCGGGGAGCCGGCCCGGGTACTGCTGGCCGGGCAGGATGTCGGCGACCGCATCCGGGAGGAGGACGTGGGGCAGATGGCCTCGCGGATTTCCGGCCACCCGGCGGTCCGGGCAGCCCTGATGGACCTGCAGCGGAACTTCGCCCGCAGCCCCGGGCTGGTGGCCGACGGTCGGGACATGGGCACCGTCGTTTTCCCCTCGGCGCCGGTCAAGATCTTCCTCGACGCGGACGTGGTCGAGCGGGCCCGCCGGCGGGAAAAACAGTTGCTAGGCCAAGGGCTTAGTGCTAATTTGCCGCGCCTCGTCGAGGACCTGCGTGCCCGTGACGACCGCGATCGCAACCGGCCGGTGGCGCCCCTGAAGCCCGCCCCGGATGCCGTGGTCATCGACAGCACGCACCTCGGTCGCGAGGAAGTCTTTCAGCAAATCATGGTCATCGTGCGCGCCCGCGGCCTCGGCTGAGAACCCGGCGGACGCGTACATAAATTGATCGACGATCCCGCTGGGGGAGCCAGCCTGCGCTGATTGCCAGATGCGCGCAGGCCTCGGCGTTTTCACTCACTGACCCGCGCCCTTACTGGCAGGTGCGGCAATCGCAAGGTGCATAGAGAAATGGAAAGTTTTGCCGAACTCTTTGAAAAGAGTGCCAAGGGTCTTGATGTAGACCGTGGCGCAGTCGTCACGGGTATCGTCGTCGCTGTCGACAGCGACTGGGTAATCGTCAACGCCGGGCTGAAGTCCGAGGGCGTGATTGCCAAGCAGGAATTCCTTACCGATCGCGGTGAGTTCGACGTCAAGGTCGGTGACGAAGTCACCGTCGTCGTCGACGCGATCGACGACGGCATGGGTTACACCCGCCTGTCGCGCGAGAAGGCCAAGCGCGCCGAGTCGTGGATCAAGCTGGAAAAGCTGTTCACCGACAACGCCACGGTCCGCGGCATCATCAATGGCAAGGTCAAGGGCGGTTTCACCGTCGACATCGAGACGATCCGCGCGTTCCTGCCGGGTTCGCTGGTCGATGTCCGCCCGGTGCGCGATACCGCGCACCTGGAAGGCAAGGAACTCGAGTTCAAGGTCATCAAGCTGGACGCCAAGCGCAACAACGTCGTTGTTTCGCGCCGCGCCGTGATGGAAGCCGAGAACAGTGCCGAGCGCCAGGAACTGCTGTCGCAGCTCCAGGAAGGCATGGAAGTCAAGGGCATCGTCAAGAACCTCACCGACTACGGCGCATTCGTCGACCTCGGTGGCATCGACGGCCTGCTGCACATCACCGACATGTCGTGGAAGCGCATCAAGCATCCGAGCGAGATCGTCGAAGTCGGCCAGGAAATCCAGGTCAAGGTCCTCAAGTTCGATCGCGAGAAGAACCGCGTATCGCTGGGCCTCAAGCAGCTGGGCGAGGATCCGTGGCACGCCATCGTCGGCCGCTACCCGGTCGGCACCAAGGTCAAGGCGCGCATCACCAACCTCACCGACTACGGCTGCTTCGCCGAGCTGGAGCCGGGCATCGAAGGCCTGGTGCACGTCTCCGAGATGGACTGGACCAACAAGAACATCCACCCGTCCAAGGTCGTGTCGATCGGCGACGAAGTGGAAGTGATGATCCTGGACATCGACCAGGAGCGTCGCCGCATCTCGCTGGGCATCAAGCAGTGCAAGAAGAACCCGTGGGAATCCTTCGCCGACAAGTACAAGAAGGGCGACCGCATCAAGGGCACGGTCAAGTCGATCACCGACTTCGGCATCTTCATCGGCCTGGACGGCGGCATCGACGGCCTGGTCCACCTGTCCGACATCTCGTGGGACGAGGCGGGCGAGGAAGCCGTACGCAAGTACGCCAAGGGCCAGGAAGTGGATACCACCGTCCTGTCCATCGACGCCGAGCACGGCCGGATCTCCCTGGGCATCAAGCAACTGGCCCAGGACCCGTACTCGGACTATGTTGCCGTTAACGAAAAAGGCAGTATAGTCAAAGGCGTAGTGAAGGAAGTTGATGCAAAAGGTGCGGTTGTGACCCTGGCCGACAACGTCGAGGGTTACATCAAGGTCTCCGAAATCAGCCGTGATCGCGTCGAAAGCGCGGCCGACGTGCTGAAGGTCGGTGCCGAGGTCGAGGCCAAGATCGTTGTCCTGGACCGCAAGAACCGCTCCATTGGCCTGTCCATCAAGGCCAAGGACGTCAGCGACGAGCGTGAAGCCCTCGACGGCCTGCGTAACCAGGACGCCGCCGCGGGTGAAGGTCCCAAGACCATCGGCGACCTGATCAAGGCGCAGATGGGTAGCCGGGGCGAGTAATACCCGGCACTGAAGCGGGCCGGCCCGGTAACACGGGCCGGCCCATTTTGCCGGTTGTCGGTAGCGGGGGTTCGTCGTGGAACACGACAGCAACGGGTCCATGACCAAGTCGGAACTGATCGAGCGCATTGCCGCCCGCCAGTCGCAGCTCTCCGTCAAGGACGTTGAACTCGCCGTAAAGACCATTCTCGAAGACATGTCGGAGATGCTGGCCAACGGCGGCCGCATCGAGATCCGCGGCTTCGGCAGTTTTTCCCTCCATTTCCGCGCGCCGCGTACTGGCCGCAACCCGAAGACCGGCGAATCCGTCGATCTCCAGGGCAAGTACGTTCCGCACTTCAAGCCCGGGAAAGAACTCCGGGATCGCGTCAACGAGAGCCTGCAGGAAGAAATCGCCCGCAATGGCGGCGTGTTCGTGCCGCGCGCGGCTTCCAGCGGCCCGGTCGACTGAATTTCCTGCGGCCTGACCGGCTGATCCCCGGGAGCGCACCGTGAAACGCCTGGCTGGCCTGTTGTTGATCCTCGCCTGCGTCCTGGCCTGTGCGCTTGGCCTGTACATCAGTGCCGCCAATCGGGACATCGTCGTCCTGGACCTGCTGTTCTGGCCGCAGGTGTCGTTGCGCAGTGGCCTGGCGCTGGTGCTGGCGTTCATCGCCGGCGGCCTGTGTGGCCTGGCTGCCGGCCTGTTCGCCCGCGGCCCGCGGAGTGGCTGACATGGGCCTGGCGTCCACCGTCCTGCTGTTTGCGTTGCTGTTCGCCGCCGTGGCGGCCGGCTGGTACATCGGCTTCCGCCAGGGACGGCTGCGCCGCCGGCTGGAGGAAGCGCAAAACATCCGCAATTACCTGAAGTCGGTGGTGCGCGAGAGCGAAAGCGGCAACAACACGTCGCTCAGCGCCGTCGCTCGTGCGCTGGCATTCGATGCCGAGAACTTCGAGGCGCACCTGTCGCTGGGCGCGCTGTTCCGCAAGCGCGGGGAGACCGGTCGTGCCACCGAGCTGCACGAGCGGTTGCGGCGCATGAAAGGCATCACCCGTGAGCAGACCGACCACGTGGATTTCGAGCTGGGCCGCGATTACTTCGCTGCCGGCATGCTCGACCGTGCCGAGTTGCAGTTCCAGGCGCTGGTCGATGGTCAAAGCCAGTTTGCCCAGCAGGCGCTGCGACAACTGGCCCGCATCTACGAACTCGAGCGGGATTGGCACAGCGCGCTGACTGTCGCCGAAAGGCTGGCAGCGGTGGAGCCTTCGGTCAGTGCATCCGCTGCGCATTACTGCTGCGAGCTTGCCGAGAAGGAACTGCTCGCCGGTGAGAGTGCCGTTGCCCGTCGCCTGTTGCGGCGTGCGCTCGATTTCGATGCGGCCTGTGCACGCGCCCGAATCGACCTGGTTGAACTGGACGTGATGGCCGGCAACGTCGAGGCGGCCATCGCCGCGCTGCGAGAGTTGCTGGCCGGCAACCCCGGCATCGCCCCGGTTGCGCGCGATGTGCTGGCGCGCTGGCTGGCGCGGTTGCCGGTGCCGGCCGGGCAGTCCACGCCATCGGCCGACGCACTGCTGGCGGCCGCCACGCCGGAAAGCGATCCGCCGCCGACTGCCAGTGCCTATGTCTGCACACAGTGTGGATTCCATTCGCGCTCGGTGCTGTGGATGTGCCCGGGTTGTCATGGCTGGGGCACGTTGTCGTCGCCTGGCCCTGGAGGTCGTACGTGAGTTTTGTGGCAGACGAGCGGCGGGTGATCGTCGCGCTGGACTACAGCACCGCCCGCGATGCGCTGGCGGCGGCAAGGCGACTCGATCCGCGCGCCTGTCGCGTCAAGGTCGGCAAGGAATTGTTCACCGCGGCCGGGCCGCAGGTGATTGAGGGGCTGCACGCGCAGGGCTTCGAGGTTTTCCTCGACCTGAAATTCCACGACATTCCCAATACCGTCGCCGGTGCTTGCCGCGCAGCGGCGCAGCTTGGCGTGTGGATGGTGAACGTGCATGCCAGCGGTGGCCGGCGAATGATGCTGGCGGCGCGGGAGGCGATCGACAAGTCCAGCGGCGTGCAACCCCTGCTGATCGCGGTAACGGTACTGACCAGCATGGAGCAGGAAGACCTGGCCGACAGCGGCATCGACGTGCCGGTCGAGGAGCAGGTGAGCCGGCTTGCGTTGCTGGCCGAGGATTGTGCGCTCGACGGCGTGGTGTGCAGCGCGCGCGAGACTGCGCGGCTGCAGGCCGAGCGTCGTCGCGGGTTCCTGTACGTCACGCCGGGGATCCGGCCGGCGGGCAGTGACGCCGGCGACCAGCGTCGAATCGTCACGCCTGCCGACGCCATTCGTGGCGGTTCCACGCACCTGGTGATCGGCCGGCCGGTAACGGGTGCTGCCGATCCGGTGGCGGTACTGGCGGCGATCAACGCCGAGGTCGCCGCGGCGCTGGGCTGAAGCGCCGATTACCGGCCTGCTAGACTCGCGACTTCTGCAGTCGCGAAACACCGGCAGCAGATGGTCGGCCACACCACACCAAACGCGCGGCATCGAATGGTGCAGCGCCGGATGAACGGCGCTGAACACGGGCAGCGCCGAACGAGCAGCGCCAGATGAACAACGCCATCCACTACAGCATCGTGCCGATCGACCCGGCAGCGCACCTTTTCCGGGTCAGTTGCACGGTGCCGAACCCGGATCCCGCGGGCCAGCGTTTTTCGCTGCCGGCCTGGATTCCCGGCAGCTACATGATCCGCGAGTTCGCGAAGAACATCGTCGAGTTGTGGGCCGAGTCCGGCGGCAACATCGTCGCTTGCGAAAAGATCGACAAGGCGACCTGGCAGTGCGAGCCGGTGGCCGGCCCGCTGGTCATCACCTGTGATGTCTATGCCTGGGATCTCTCGGTGCGGGCGGCGCATCTCGATGACACCCACGGCTACTTCAATGGCACGTCGGTCTTCCTCGCCGTGCAGGGTCACGAGCACCTGCCGTGCCGGGTGCGGATCGAGCGCCCGGCCGGCGATGCATATGCCGGTTGGCGGCTGGCCACGTCGCTGCGCACGGCACCGGATACCGAATGCTGGCAGTTCGGTGACTACGAGGCAGCCGATTACGACGAGTTGATCGACCACCCGGTGGAAATGGGTCACTTTACCCAGGCGCGATTCGTCGCCTGCAGTGTGCCGCATGACGTGGTGATCACCGGCATCCATCGTTGCGACATGGCGCGCCTGTGCGCCGACCTGCAGAAAATCTGCGAAACCCAGGTCCGCCTGTTTGGCGAACCGGCACCAATGGATCGCTACGTGTTCCTGGTGCAGGTGGTGGGCGAGGGTTACGGTGGACTCGAGCACCGTGCATCGACCTCGTTGCTTGCCAGTCGCGACGACCTGCCGCTGGTGACCGACGACCCGTCGTCGATGAAGGACGGGTACCGCCAGTTCCTCGGCCTGTGCAGCCACGAGTATTTCCACACCTGGAACGTCAAGCGGATCAAGCCACAGGCTTTCCAGCCGTACGACCTTTCGCGCGAGAACTACACGCGGCAATTGTGGGCATTCGAGGGGTTCACTTCCTATTACGACGACTTGCTGCTGGTGCGCGCCGGCGTGATTTCGCCGGCATCCTGGCTCGACCTGCTGGGCCAGAACATCACCCGTGTGCTGCGTGCGCCAGGCCGGCTCAAGCAGAGCGTGGCCGAATCCAGCTTCGATGCCTGGACCAAGTTTTACCGGCAGGACGAGAACTCGCCGAATGCGATCGTCAGCTACTACGCCAAGGGCGCGCTGGTGGCGCTGGCGCTGGACCTGGCGCTGCGTCGCGAGACGGGTGGCACCCGTTCGCTGGACCACCTGATGCGCGAGCTGTGGCAGCGCCACGGCCTGCCGGCGCACGGCGTGCCGGAGGACGCCATCGGGATGCTGCTGGTGGAACTGGGCGGCGAATCGCTGCGCGCGCTTTTTGACGACGCGGTACATGGCACCGATGACCTGCCGCTGGCGGAATTGCTGGCGACCATGGACATCGACCTGTGCCTGCGTGCGGCGGAAGGTGCCACCGACAACGGCGGCAAGCCGGGCGCGAAGGGTGGCAAGGTTCGTCGTCCGCGGCCATCGCTGGGTATTCGCACTGCCGGCGACGGGCTCGGCGCACGCATCCAGCATTGCTTCGAGGGGGCGCCGGCGATGGCGGCCGGGCTCTCCGCCGGCGATGTCATCGTTGCCGTCGGTGGCCTGCGTGCCACACACGCCAATATCGAAAAATTGCTGGCCGGCTGGGCGGTGGGTGACGCCGTGACGCTGCACGCGTTCCGCCGCGACGAATTGCGCGAGTGCCGCGTGACGCTCGGCGAGGCGCCGGCCGACACCTGCTACCTGCAATTCCGCGGCGGCGAGCCGTCGGCGGCGGCGCAGGCGTGGTTGTGCGGCAAGGCGGCCAACATCAGCGGTTGAACATGATGCCGACGCCGATGCGCGTCGTTTCGTGGTTGTAATCGACCAGGCTCTCGCCGTAACCGGTGAAAATGTTGGCCACCCAGAAGAACGAGCGGTCGCGCACCGGCAGGCTCAGGCGGAGTTCGAAGGCGCCGCGGCTGGTGGCCAGGTTCCCGCGCGTCATCGCGTGCAGCATCCACTGGTTGTCGAAGTAGTGGATGTATTCCAGCTGCGTCCAGCCGAAGAACCGGTAGTAGTCCGGGTTATCGTCGCCGCCGGGATCGGTGGGGCCATTTTTTTCGTTTTCCGGGAACCGGTACCAGGCCTTGAGGTACAGCAGGTCCTTGCCGTCGGATGACACGCGGAACGGCGCGAAATAGGCGCGGTTGATGCTGCGCGAGAGCGGCACGGTCTGGCCGTTGGACTCGTGCTCGATGCCGGCATCGAAGCCCCAGCGATCGAGGTGCCAGCGGCGGAACATGTCGTCGCCGGGCAGCCAGCGATAGAAGAATTCCGGGTTGTAGTTGGTTTCGCGGAACGGCGCCGAGATGTCGTGGTTGAACGCCTGCCAGAACGACTTCTGGGTGTATCCCATGTACAGGTTGTTCATGAACAGCCGCTGCTTGATGCTCAGCTGGTAAACCACTTCCGAGGCATCGCCGTGGTAGTCCTCGGTGTAAGTCGCCGGCAGGATGTAGTTGTTCTTGTGCAGCGACAGGCCATGGCCACGGGTGATGGCGGTGAACTCGGTGTTTTCGTCCTTGTCGTTGCTGATCTCTACTTCCGCGGCGGCGTTTCCGGCGAGCGCCAGCAACAGGCAACACAGCAGGTGGCGCGCGTGCATCGGGAATCTCCGCGGGATTGGCCGGCGGTAGCGCCCGGCCATGAGCGCCACTGCCGCGACTATGACAGTGCTGTTGCGGGCAAACCATGACGCAGTGCGCAGGCTCGCCCGTTGCCGCCCCGCTAGTTCTTGACCGCCTCGTAGACACGGAACTTCGGGTTCTCGGTGACGGTACGGGCGTTGCCGAACGCGCGGTCGATGGCCGGCAGGTACTTCAGGTGCGCGTTGGCGACGATGCGCAGCCGGCCGCCGGGGCGCAGGAAGCGCGGCGCCTCGGCGATGAATCGTTCGAAGAAGCGGTAATCGGTGGCGATGCCGTCGTGGAACGGCGGGTTGCTGATGATCCAGTCGAAGGTGCCGCTGACCGCGCTGAAGCCGTCGCTGGCGTAAACCTTCGCATCGAGGCCGTTCTCGCGCAGCGTCCATTCGCTGGCCACCACCGCCAGCGCGTTGCTGTCGACCATCTCGATGCTGAGTGCCGGGTTTTTCTTTTTCAGGAAGGCGCCGATCAGGCCGGCGCCGCAGCCCATGTCGAGCACGCGGCCGGCGCGCACGTTGCCGACCGTGCCAAGCAGCAGGGCCGTGCCCTCGTCGAGGCGGCCGGCGCTGAATACCCCGGGCAGGGAGGCGACGGCGAGCGTCTCATCGGCGGCGTCGATGGCGACGACCTCCAGCCAGTCCTCGAGGTTGAACGGTTCGCCGGCCGATTTCGGCGATACCTTTACCAGCCGGCAGTGTCGTGCGCTGTCGACCGTCTCGACGGCGACCCCGGCTTCCGCCAGCCGCTTCTCGGTGCCGCGGATGCCCCCCTTGTTCTCGCCGACCAGCCACAGCGAGCCGCCGGCGGCGACCCGCGAGCGGGCCAGGAAGAGCAGGAAACTGGCGAGGGCGCGCTCCTTGGGGTGGAACAGCAGCACGCCGTCAAAGGCATCGCCGCCGGAGGGCACGGCACCGAAATCGACGTCGACCCGCCGCGCCGCCAGGGCCTGGGTATCGGCGCGGTCCTGGCTGAACCAGACCGGGTGAAGGTCGGCCCGGGCTGCCAGCTCCCGCGGCAACTCGTCCGCCGGCGGATTGATGACCAGGAAGTTGCCCGCAGGCAGGCGATCGAGGTTACGCAGGAGCAGTTGGCTGGCGGGCTCAAGCATGGGTGGGGGCGTCGGCGGGGCGAGGGGCGGCGATTATAGCGGCGGCCGGTTGGCCGGCGGGGCGGGGCACTGGTGCCGCAGGCCATTTACCGGGGCCGCCCATCCGAATATCGTCGTAGCGTGCCGAGGGGGCTGCCTAAAATATGACCGCCCGGTTTCTGCTCCCGCCCGGCTCGCCGGGATGCCCACAAAAACAAC
>JBKHWA010000096.1:0-39270 GCA_046566765.1 Gammaproteobacteria bacterium | reverse complement strand
ACTGGCCCCGCCCCATGCGCCTGATCGTTGTCAGCGGCCGTTCCGGCTCCGGCAAGACCACCGCCCTCCAGGTGCTGGAGGACACGGGGTTCTATTGCGTGGACAACCTGCCGGTGGCGCTGCTGCCGGCACTGGCGGCCGAGGTGCGCAATGCCGTGCAGACCGGGAGCGGCGGCCGCCTGGCCAGGGTCGCGGTCGGCATCGACGCCCGCAACGTGCCGGGGCAACTCGAACGCTTCCCGCAGTTGCTGCGCGAGATTGCCACCGAGTTCACGCTCGCCGGCGGCGGCGAGTGCGAGGTGATCTACCTCGACGCCAACGACCAGACCTTGCTCAAGCGCTTCGCCGCCACCCGCCGCAAGCACCCGCTGTCGAGCGGCACGCTGTCGCTGGCGGAAGCGATCGAGCGCGAACGCGAAATGCTGGAGCCGATCACCACCCTCGCCGACCTGGTGATCGACACCAGCCAGCTCACCGTGCACGGCCTGCGCGACCTGGTGCGCGAGCGCGTGGTCGGCAAGGCGCACAAGGGCATGGCGCTGCTGTTCGAGTCGTTCGGTTTCAAGCACGGCGTACCGCCGGATGCCGACCTGGTGTTCGATGTACGTTGCCTGCCTAACCCGTACTGGGTCGCGCACCTGCGGCAACACACCGGCCTCGAGCAGCCGGTGATCGAGTTCCTCGACCGCCACGACGAAGTGCAGGACATGATCCGCGACCTGTTCGCGATGCTCGACAAATGGCTGCCCCGCTTCGAGCAGAACGATCGCCAGTACATGACCGTCGCCATCGGCTGCACCGGCGGCTATCACCGCTCGGTATACGTGGTCGAGCGACTGGCGAGGATGCTGGAAGGAGTTGCCGCCCACGTGCAGGTCCGCCACCGCGAACTGGGGCAGGCGGCCACCGCCGATGAAGCCGGCAAGGATGCCGGCACTACCAACGCCAGGGGAGGCGCCGCATGATCAGCCGCGAACTCGAGATCATCAACAAGCTCGGGCTGCACGCCCGCGCCGCCTCGAAACTGGTCAACCTCACCGGGCGCTACAAGGCGCGCATCGGCCTCGGCCGGCCGGGCCAGAAGTTGTCCGATGCCAGGAGCATCATGGCGATGCTGATGCTGGCGGCCAACAAGGGCACCCGCCTGCAGATGGAGTGCGAAGGCCCGGACGAGGAACAACTCGCCGACGCCGTCTGCGCGCTGGTCGCCAACCGTTTTGACGAGGACGAGTGACCCTCGTCCGCCGGCCGCACAGCCCATGACCATCGAGAACTCCCGGACCCATCGCCACGCGCTCAGCCGCGCGCTGGAGCGCGGCACCATGAACCAGGTGCGGCGGCTGCTCAACGCGATGCCACCGGCGGAAATCGCCCACCTGCTCGAGTCGTCGCCGCCGCGCGAACGCGGCGTGCTGTGGAAGCTGGTATCGCCGGAACTCGATGGCGACGTACTGGCGGAACTGAACGAGGACATCGCCAGCGAGATCCTCTCGCGGATGGATGTCGCGGCTGCGGTCGAGATGCTGGAAGACATCGACCCGGACGACCTCGCCGACCTGCTCGACGAGTTGCCCGAGCATGTTACCCGCGAGGTACTCGCCCGCCTCGACGCCCAGGACCGCGCGCGCATCGAACAGACGCGCAATTACCCGGACGACACTGCCGGCGGCATCATGAACACCGACAGCATCACGGTGCGCCCCGACATCACCCTCGACGTGGTGCTGCGCTACCTGCGCGCGCACGGCGAATTGCCGAAGGCGATGGACTCGCTGTTCGTGGTGAATCGCCAGGACGAGTTCGTCGGCGTGCTGCCGCTGTCGCGGGTGCTGGTGTCGGACCCGGAGATGACGGTGCGCGAAGCGATGAGCACCGACGTCGAGCCGATCCCGGTCGACATGCCGATCCGCGAGGTCGCCAACCTGTTCGAGCGGCGGGATTTCATCTCGGCGCCGGTGGTGGACGGCAATCACCAGCTGGTGGGGCGCGTCACCATCGACGACATCGTCGACGTCATCCGCGAGGACGCCGACCACTCGCTGATGGCGATGTCCGGCCTCAACGAGTTCGAGGACACCTTCGGCCCGGTCGTGCCGACCGCGCGACGCCGCGCCGTGTGGCTGGGCATCAACCTGGTCACCGCCTTCATTGCCTCGGCGGTGGTCGGACTGTTCACCGCGACCATCGAGCAGGTCGTCGCGCTCGCCGTGCTGATGCCGGTAGTGGCCAGCATGGGTGGCATCGCCGGCTCACAGACGCTGACGCTGGTGATCCGCGCGCAGGCGCTGGGCCAGGTCGGCCAGTCCAACACCCGCTACCTGATCAACAAGGAACTGGGCGTCGGCTTCCTGAACGGCCTGCTGTGGTGCCTGGTGGTCGGCGTGGTGGCCACGCTGTGGTTCGGCGATACCAAGCTCGGGCTGGTGATCGGCGCCGCACTCGTCATCAACCTGGTGGCGGCGGCGCTGTCCGGCGTGACCCTGCCGCTGGTACTGAAGCGGATGCACATCGACCCGGCGCTTGCCGGCAGCGTGATCCTCACCACCATCACCGACGTCGTCGGCTTCTTCTCGTTCCTCGGGCTCGCCGCGTATTTTTATTCATGACCGCGGCTCCGCCGCGGCGGGTATTTACAGCGGCTCCGCCGCTGCAAGGCCAGCACATTTCAGCAACCGCGGCGGATTCCTGCAACGACGAGGTCAGTCTTCCAGCTCACGCAGCAGCTGGAAGATCTTCTGGTAATTCGGGCTCTTCGGCTGGTTGCCCGGCGGCACGCCGGCTTCCTGCGCCTTCGCCAGTTCCTCGCGTTCCTTGCGGGCGTTGCGCACCAGCTGGCGCAGGTGCACCACGTCGATGCCCGGGTGCTGTCCGATCAGGGTCTGCACGGCGTGCTCGTCCGCCAGTAACTGGTCGCGCAACCGCTCCAGCCGCACCAGCCGGCTCGGGTCGGTCAGCACGGCGTGCGCCTCGCGCACTTCCTCGCCGTTGCCCTCGCGCAGCAAGCGGCCGAGGTACTGGATATGGCGACGCTTCGCCTCCCAGGTCTTCATCTTTTTCCAGTCGCGGATTGCGGTCTCGGTACGCTCGTCGAGCGGCAGCTTGGCGAGGGTGGCGGCCGGCAACTCGAGCAGCACCTCGCCGAAGTCCTGCAGGTCGTGCATCTGCTTCTTGCGCTTGGTCTTGCTGATCTGGTCGGCGGGAAGCGGCGGGATTTCGTTGCTCATGGCGGGCTCGCGGCGGGATCCGGGTGCAGCGCGGCAGGCGTCGGACGACGGCGGCGCGGGTGCTAACATCGCGGCATCTTAACAGACCCGTTCCCGGGCACCGGAGCCTGCGTGGCCAGCCAACCGTCCGTCCCCGACCACCACCAGAACCAGAGCATCACCGCGGAAAAATCCCGCCTCGAAGCGCTGGTGCAACAAATCCTCGACGAGGCACGCAGCCAGGGCGCCACGGCCACGGAGGTCGGCGTCAGCGCCGAGCGCGGGTTGTCGCTGTCGGTGCGGCTGGGCGAGGTCGAGACCGTCGAGTTCACCCGCAGCGGCGGCTTCGGCATCACCGTCTACGCCGGCCGCAGCAAGGGCCACGCCAGCACCTCCGATACCCGGCCGCAGGCCATCCGCGAGGCAGTCGCCGCGGCGCTCGATATCGCCCGCCACACCTCGGAAGACCCCTGCGCCGGGCTGGCCGATCCGGAGCAACTGGCGCGCGACCTGCCGGACCTGGACCTGCACCACCCCTGGCCGCTGACCCCGGACGAGGCAATCGGGCTCGCGCGCGAGTGCGAGGCCGCGGGCCGGGCAGTCGATGCGCGCATCGTCAACTCGGAAGGCGCCGCGGTGAACAGCCACGAGATGTACCGGGTTTACGCCAACTCCAACGGATTCTTCGCCGGCTACCCGTCGACGCGGCACTCGGTGTCCTGCGCCCTGATCGCCCGCAGCGGCGAGGAGATGGAGCGCGAATACTGGTACGACGCCGCGCGCAACGCCGCCGGCATGGCGCCGGTGGCCGAGATCGGCCGCCGCGCCGGCGAGCGCACCGTGCAACGGCTCGGCGCGCAGCCGATCGCCACCGGCAGCATGCCAGTGCTGTTCGCGCCGGAGCTGGCGCCATCGCTGGTCGGCCACTTCCTGTCGGCGATTGCCGGCGGCGCCCTTTACCGACGCTCGTCCTTCCTGCTCGACAAGCTCGGCGAAAGCATCTTCCCGTCATGGCTGCAGATCGAGGAGCAGCCGCGGCTGCGCGGCGCGATCGCCAGCGTCGCCTTCGACAGCGACGGCCTGCCCACCACCGCCAAGCATTTCGTGCGGGACGGCGTGCTCGCCAGTTACGCGCTGGGCCTGTATTCCGCGCGCAAACTCGGCATGGCACCCACCGGCAATGGCGGCGGCACCCACAACGTGTTCGTGCGCGGCACCGGCGAATCGTTCGACGCACTGCTGAAGAAAATGGACAACGGCATCGTCGTCACCAGCCTGATGGGCAACGGCGTCAACCCGGTCACCGGCGATTACTCGCGCGGCGCCGCCGGATTCCGGGTCGAGAACGGTCGCATGACCCACCCGGTGGCCGGCATCACCATCGCCGGCAACCTGCCGGACATGTATCGGCACATCGTCGCCATCGGCGGCGATGCCGACCGCCGGGGCCACGTGCACTGCGGCTCCCTGCTGATCGAATCCATGACCGTCGCCGCCGAGGGCTGAACCCGTGACCGATCCCGCCATTACTTTCGGTGTCGTCCGCGAACTGCCGTTTGCCGCTGCGCGCGTGTGGCAGGTGATGGGCGACTTCAGCCGGCTGCCCGACTGGTTTCCCGGCATCGCCGGATTCACCGCCCAGGGCACGCAGCCGGGCGCCACCCGGCGCATCGTCATCCCGCCGTTCCCGCCAGTCACGCACCAGCTTGACGTGCAGGACAATTCGGCGATGTTCACGCAGTACCGGGTGATCGACGGTCCGGGCCTTTCCGCGGACACCGGTTTTGTCGTCTCTATCCGCATCCAGGCCAACGGACCGGATGCCTGCACGGTGGATTGGCAGGCCCGGCTGGCGCAACGTCCGGCGCTGGTGCCCGCCGGCGGTGAAGCGGCGTTCGCCGCACGTACCGAACAAAGCTACCAGCGCGCACTGGACCATTTCGCCGCGCAACTGGCCGCACGACCGGCTGCCGGCGAGGGAACCTGACCGTCATCACGATTCCGCCAAAATCGCGGAACCAATCTCGGCATCCGGCGTCAGACCGGGTACCCTGCACGTCCGGAACGAATTCGCTTTTTACCCAGGAGGCTCCATGCGCAACATCACCCGCACCCTCATCATCGGCACCGCCGGCGCCACACTGCTGGCCGGCTGCATGACCTATGACCCGTACACCGGCGAAAAGCAGGTCAGCAAGACCACGATCGGCGCCGCCATCGGTGCAGGCGTGGCCGCGGTCGGCGCCTACGTCGACAGCCGCGACGACGATCGCCGCACCCGCCAGGAGCGCATGCTGAAAGCGGCCGGCGTCGGCGCCATCGCCGGCGGCGCGGTCGGCAACTACATGGATCGCCAGGAAGCCAAGCTGCGGCAGCAACTGCAGGGCAGCGGCGTCAGCGTCGTGCGCGACGGCGACAACATCACGCTGGTGATGCCGGGCAACATCACCTTCGCCAGCGGCAAGAACGAGATCCAGTCGAACTTCTTCGACGTACTGAGCTCGGTAGCACAGGTACTGAAGGAATTCGACCAGACCGTGCTGGAAGTCGCCGGCCACACCGACAGCGACGGCAGCGAAAGCAGCAACCTCACGCTGTCCCAGGCCCGCGCCGACAGCGTCGCCAACTACCTGCGTGGCAAGAATATCAAGCCCGAGCGCCTCACCACCATCGGCTACGGCGAAGCCCGCCCGGTGGCGAGCAATGACACCCCGGCCGGCAAGGAGCAGAACCGCCGCGTGGAACTGACGCTGCTGCCGCTCAAGTAACGGCACCGCACCAGCAACAAGGGCCGCGATCGCGGCCCTTTTTTATTGCCGTCAAGAGCGCGCATCAGAGCAGCGACTGGTAGGTCCGCAGATCCGCATCCGAGTGGCAGCAGAACACCACCTCGGCAAGCGACGACGACTGCTGCACAAACTGGCGCACCGCGCCCAGCGCCACCGCCGCCGCCTGCTCCGGCGGGTAACCATAGACGCCGGTGCTGATGCAGGGGAACGCGATCGATTTCAGACACCGCTCCGCCGCCAGCTCGAGGCTGCGCCGGTAGCACGACGCCAGCGCTTCCGGTTCGCCCTGCCGGCCACCGCACCAGACCGGCCCGGGGGTGTGGATGACGAAGCGCGCCGGCAACCGGTAGCCACGGGTGATCTTTGCATCGCCGGTACGGCAGCCATTGAGGGTGCGGCACTCGGCCAGCAACTCCGGCCCGGCCGCGCGGTGGATCGCGCCATCGACACCCCCGCCACCAAGCAGCGAGGTATTCGCCGCGTTGACGATGGCATCGACGTGCAGCTTCGTGATGTCGCCCTGCAGGGCGTAGAGGCGGGTCGCGTTTTCCATGTCACCCGGGCCTCGCGGTCCCGGGAGCGCCCGCGACGGATGCTCCCGCAACAAACCGGCCTAGATGCGGGAAGTCGCCGTGGCGCCCTTCAGTGCCGACCATTTGCGGTAATTGTTCAGCGCGCTGCGGATGTCGACTTCCTGTCCGCCCATCCAGAACGACACCTTCTTTTCCATGATGTACTGGATGCGCATGTGCAGCGGTTTTTGCAGGAAACGATCCGGCTCGAAGCACTCGCTGGCCTTGTCGTCGTTGATGCAGACCTGGTCGAAGATCAGTTCCATCTCAGGCGCTCCGGTTCAGGACTTCGTTGCGGGTGCTGGCAACGACGGCAAGCGCCTCGCTGACCAGGTCGGCCGGGACATCGAGCTCCTCCAGCGTCGCCTTCAGGTGCCCGGCAACCGCGTCGAAGTGGGCATCGCCCAGCCCGCGGTTCTGCACCAGGTGCTTGTGGGCGGCGCGCAGGTCCTTGCCCTTGTATTCCTGCGGCCCGTTGAACGCATGGGCCATGAACGCCATCTGCTTCTTCGCCTGCTTCTCCATGTCGACGCCGTTGAAGAACTCCGCCAGCAGCGGATCGGCCACGACCTTGTCGTAGAAGATGTCGACGGCGGCCATGATGGCCTCCATGCCGCCAAGACGCTCGAACAGGGATGCAGTCACAGGTATGCCCTCATGGCAGGTAAGGCTATTGGCGGGTGCAGGATAGTCAACGCAACGCAGCGTGGCCACCAGCGGCGACGACCGGGGGAAATTGCTGCATGAGCGCCTGCGACAGGAAGTACACGCCGAAATTCAGGTAGGCGATGCCGGGATACCAGCCCTGGCCGAACAGCCAGAACTGGCCGATCAGCGCGTCCGCCACCGTCGCCAGCGCCGCGCCCAGCGCCACCGGCCAGGCCGGCCGGCCGAATGCCATGGCAATCCACAGCGCCGCCGGCACCATCAGCGAGATCAGCACGCTGTAGCTGCCGGTCATGGCCATCACGTAGGTGCTGGTACCGGGCAGCACCAGCCCGGCGAACGTCGCCACCCCGGCCAGGGCCCCGGCCGCCAGCATGCCGATACGCCAGGCCACCGGCACCCGTGCCGCCGTTGCCCGCCAGGCGGCGACGATGAACAGCAGGTAACCCGGAAAGAAAAACCACACCGAGTCGGCAAGATAACTGTGCTCGATCACGTCGTCGTAGGCGTAGTAGCTGGCGCCGAGATTGCGATTGATCGCATCACCGCCGATGCACAGCAGCAACGACGCGAACACCAGCGTTGCCGTCGAGCGCGCCAGCGCGCTGCTGTCCGCCTGCGCATGCACGAACGCGCGGATCCGCCAGCCGTTCCACAGCAACGCCAGCAGCAGCGACATTTCCGCCAGTGCGAACAGGATCCGCGGCGTGGTGCGCGGGTCGGTGGGCACATCGGCCAGCCAGCCACCGGCCTGCAGCAGCAGGCACAGCGCCGCCAGCGCGACCGGCACTCGCCACAATCCAGCCGGGTATCGCGCGACAGGGGATGCAGTTTCCATCATGGCTTCTCGCCGCCGGGGCCGACGCAGCGTCTGTTCAACGCGCCGGCATTGTCATTGCCGTGAGGGCACGCCAACTCAGGCCGTACCACCCACCACGATCTCGTCGATCAGCAGCGTCGGCTGGCCGACGCCGACCGGCACGCTCTGCCCTTCCTTGCCGCAGGTGCCGACGCCGCCATCGAGTGCGAGGTCGTTGCCCACCATCGATACGCGATTCATCACGTCCGGGCCGTTGCCGATCAGCGTCGCGCCCTTCACCGGCCGGGTGACCTTTCCGTCCTCGATGAGGTAGGCCTCGGTGGTGGAGAACACGAACTTGCCGCTGGTGATGTCGACCTGGCCACCGCCGAAGTTGGCGGCAAAAATCCCCTTCTTCACCGAGCGGATGATGTCGGCCGGGTCCGACTCGCCGGCGAGCATGTAGGTGTTGGTCATGCGCGGCATCGGCAGGTGCGCGTACGACTCGCGGCGACCGTTGCCGGTGGGCGCGACGCCCATCAACCGCGCATTCATCTTGTCCTGCAGGTAGCCGGTGAGAATGCCGTTCTCGATCAGCGTCGTGCGCCGGGTCGGCGTACCTTCGTCGTCGACGGTGAGCGAACCGCGACGGTCGGCGATGGTGCCGTCATCGACGATGGTGCACAGCCTGCTCGCCACCTGCTGGCCCATGCGGCCGGCGTACATCGAGCTGCCCTTGCGGTTGAAATCGCCCTCGAGGCCGTGCCCCACTGCCTCGTGCAGCAGCACGCCGGGCCAGCCCGGGCCGAGCACCACCGGCATGCGGCCGGCCGGCGCCGGCACGGCCTCGAGATTGACCAGCGCAAGGCGCACGGCCTCGCGCACGTAGCTCATGGCGCGATTTTTTTCAGGCGCCCCATCGAGAAACCAGCGATAGTCGACGCGCCCGCCGCCACCGCTGCTGCCGCGCTCGCGGCGACCGTTGTGCTCGGCCAGCACGCTGACGTTCAGCCGCACCAGCGGGCGCACGTCGGCGGCCAGAGTGCCGTCGCTGGCCGCCACCAGCATGTACTCGTGCTGGCCGGCGAGCGACACCTGCACCTGGGTGATGCGCGGGTCGATGGCGCGCGCCGCGGCATCGAGTTGCTTGAGCAGTTCGATCTTCTGCGGCGCCGACAACACGTCCAGCGGATTGCCGGCGATGTACAGCGGGCGCGGTGCGCTCTCCCGCAGCAGCGGCACGCGCTGGCTCTTGCCGGCACGGGCAATGCTCCTCGCCGCACCGGCCGCCTGCGCCAGCGCCGGCAGCACGATGTCGTCGGAAAAGGCGAACCCGGTTTTCTCGCCGCTGATGGCGCGCACGCCCACGCCCTGCTCGATGCCGTGCGAACCCTCCTTGACGATCCCGTCCTCCAGCGACCAGGACTCGTGCCGGCTCCACTGGAAATAAAGATCGGCGGCGTCTACCTCGTGGGTAAGCATGCCGTCGAGCACGCGCACCAGGTCTTCGCGGGCGAGCCCGGCCGGCGCAAGGATTTCCCGCTCGGCCACGGCAAGGGCGTGGCGGCTGTCGACACTGGCGGCAGTCATCGTCTGGTCACTCTTTTCCGGGTTCGGGGAATTTTTCATTGGCAACCGGCGCGCGCTGCACCGCCGGCGCCACCCGCAGGCGGCGATGGCGGATCGAGGGCAACCGCGTGCGCACGTTGGCCAGCGTACGCGCATCGAGCGTGGCCACGGCGACGCCCTCGCCCTCGTCGAGAGCGGCGAGCACCATGCCCCAGGGGTCGACGATCATGCTGTGGCCGAAAGTCTCGCGCCGCGAATCGTGGCGACCGCCCTGCCCGGCGGCGAGCAGGAAGCAGGTGTTCTCGATCGCCCGCGCCCGCACCAGCACGTCCCAGTGCGCCTGCCCGGTGAGCCGGGTAAACGCGCTGGGCAGCACGATGATCTCGGCGCCGCGCTCGCTGAGCGCGTGGAAAAGCTCGGGGAAGCGCAGGTCGTAGCAGATGGCGATTCCGACGCGGCCATAAGGCGTGTCGAATACCACCACGCTGTCGCCGTGGCGAAACCGCTCGGACTCGCGGTAACGGCCCTGCGCGTCGGCGATGTCGACGTCGAACAGGTGCAACTTGTCGTAGCGTGCCACCAGTTCGCCGTCCGGGTTGTAGACGAGACAGCTGCTGAACACGCGCGGATCGCTGTCGTCACGCACCGGCCGTACCGGGATGCTGCCGCCGACCAGCCAGATGCCGTGCTGCGCCGCCTGCCGCGACAGGAACGACTGGAACGGCGCCGACGCATCGCCGGCGGCCTCGGCCAGCGCGCCGACATCGGCCGGGCTGAACACGGCGAAATTTTCCGGCAGCACCACCAGCTTCGCGCCCTGCTTCGCCGCCTCGCCCACCAGCCGCGCCGCATCGGCAAGATTGGCGGCCGGATCGCGCCCGCTCACCATCTGCACCACGGCTGCCACCAGGTTCTGCATGGACGTCACTCCTGCACGGCTTTCTGTTCAGCAGCCTTCTGTCCGGCGGCCTTCTGTCCGGCGCCCTTGCGATCGCCACCTTTCTTCTCGCCGCCCTCGATCTGCTCGATCTTCGGGTCGTCCCAGACGCCTTTCACGTCGTAGGCCAGGGTGGTCATCTTTTCCAGCTTGTCGCCCCACAATTGCTCGGCGACGACGATACCGGCGCAGGCCGGCAGGCCGGCGAGGCATCCCACGTAAAGATTGCTGTTCACCGGCAGCGTGACGCGCAGGCGGCCATCGATCGCCTCGCTTTTCAGGTCGGTACTTCCCGACATCTCGAACAGCGCCGACGGGCTCTTCACCACCAGGTTCGCGGTATCCAGGCGGCCATTGTCGAGCGCGAGATCGCCGGTAATCGAATCGAAGGCGACGCCCTTCTTGTACAGGTCCGAGAAATCGAGTTTCAGCCGGCGCTGCCAGGTGCTGATGTTGAAAACGCCGAACGCACGCAACGCCTGCGTTTTTGCCGAGGCGGTGACGAAGCGGCCATCGCGGAACTCGACCGACAGCGTACCGCGCGCCGCCAGCGGGTCGGCACGCAGCGGGCTGCCGGGCCAACCGACGTCGAACGTCATGATCGCCTTCGACGAACTGAGATTGGGCGCAAAGCCGAACGCCTCGCTCACGCGCGCCACGTCGTCGGCGGCAGAAATGCCGGTGAACTGGGTGCGGGTGCCCTCGCCGGCCGGCGCCCAGCGGCCGTCGCCCTGGATGTCGAGCGCCCGCCAGGTTCCCTGCACGTCGACCAGGCGCACGCCGTTGCCGTCCGGGATGGTTTCCAGCGACCAGTTGCCGTAGGAGTCGTTGCCGATGCTGAGGTTCTGCAGGGCCAGCGACATGCGCGGGATGCTGGCCGGCGACGGCTCGACGAAACTGCCGCCGGTCGACGCCGGCAATGCGAGCTGGTCGACCTGGATCACCAGCGGCTTGTCACCGCGCTCCTGGTAGCCATCCGGCAACAACACCTGGCCGTCCAGCGTGCGGCTGTCCACCCGCAACTGCCAGCCGGCATCCTGGCGCGCGAGCAACAACTGCGCGTCCTCGAGCGGGAAACCGCCGGCGTCGACGCGCCCGGCATCGACGGCGATGCGCTGCACCACGCCACCGAGCGCAACGATGCCCGACACCGCGCCCGACACCGTGAACGGCGCATTCTCCGGCACCGGCGCCAGGCCGGCGAGCCGGCGGGTAAACGTCATCCACTCCCCGAGTTTCAGTTCGGCGACGCTGCCTTCGATCACCAACCCGTTGCTGCCGGCTTCCGGCAACTTCGTGCCGCCGAGCATCACGGCGCCGGCAAACGGCGCGCCGTTGCGGATCTGCATGTCGGCGGCGAACTGCTTGCCGTATACCAGGGTGAGCCGCGGCGTATCGGTGCCCAGCGTGTACATCAGCCGGGTATCGAGCGCGCTGCCGGCCGGCTTGGCCAGCGGCGCCGGCGCGGCGATGGCGATGCCGCGCAGGTCGCTGCGCACATCGAGCAGGCTGTCGCCGCCATGGCCGAATCGCAGCTGCAACTCCGCATTCGCCTCGCCGCGCAACAGGTCGAGTGCCGGCAACTTCAACCAGGCGCTCAGCGGCGCCATGCGCAGCGGTCCGCGCAGGTCGATCACCGTGCCCTGCGCACGCGGGTCACCGGCGGTGTAGGCGCGGCCGGCAAACTCGCTTTCCAGCGCGCGGCCCCGCAGGTCCTCGGCGAAGAAGCCCCTCACGCTGTCATAGCGCACGTTGCCGGACGCATCGGAAATCTCCAGCGCGTGCGCCGGCGACGTCAGCGTGGCACCGCTGATCGTGCCGGCGGCTGCGACGCGCGGCACGCTGCCGGCGACACCCAGCACGCTGTTCACCTTGAGATCGGCCTGCAGGCGACCGCTGCCGGTCCAGCGCAGCAACTCGGCGGGCACCGACGCCTTCAGCGGGCTGTCGCGGAAAATCGTGAACAGGTCCTCGACGTCGCCATCAATGTGCGCATTCACGTCCAGACGCGAGGTCGACGCCGCCTTGCCGGCACTGCCCGCCGGCGGCGCCTGCGGCACGATCGACACCCGGACATCGCGGGCAATGCTGGCGAGCAGGTTCGCCTGCCGGCTGCTGGCCTCGACCACGCCGTTTTCCAGGTGCAGGTCGAGATCGGCGTTGCGCAGCGGCGGCCAGCCCGCCAGGTAGTTCATGGCGATGCCGTCGCCCTCGAAGCGCATCTGGAAGGTGCGCTCACGCAGCAGCGCCGGGTCGCGGCGCATCGGCCCTTCGAACAGGAAGGAGCCGCGACGCAGGCGGCCATCACCGAGCGCGCTGCCGAACCACCCGCGGAACGCCTCGCTGGTGCCCAGCGGCAGGTAGCGCGGCGCCGCCGTCGCCTTGCCGTCCTCGATGAGACCCAGCAGGTGCAGCCGCGGCGACTCGCCGCCGGGAGGCACCTCGAGTGCAAACATGCCGCTGGCGCGCGCGTCGGCATTGCGCAGCGTGAAACGGTCGCTGGCAATGCGCCAGCCGCCGAACCCGCGACGCCAGGCCGCGCGCATCTTCATGTCGTCGATGGCCAGCGGCGAGGCGAACGTCTCCGGCAACGCGAGTTGCGCACGGGTCACCGCGAGATCGACAAAGCCCGCATCGGGCACCAGTTCGACCTTGCCGGAAAGCCCGCTGATGCCCGGCAACTTGCCGTCGGCCCGCAGCGCCAGGCCGGCAAAGCCGCTGCGCAACCGCCAGCGCGACGCCGGCTCGGCCGCGGCGTCGTACTCCACGCGCAGCGCGCTGACCTGCCCTTCCGGCGCCATCCGTGCAATCCGTTCGCGCAGCGCCGCCTGCGCTTCCGGCAACGCGTCGGCAAAGCCGGCCAGCATGCGCACGTCGCCCTGCGACAGCATCGCGCGCACGCGCAGGTTGCCGGCATCGTCGCGCCGCAGGTCCAGCGCACCGTCGCTCTCCGGCCAGGTCGCGCCCTGGCGACGGAACGTTAGCCCGCCGACCGCCAGCGTCCAGCCATCGTCCCGTGCCAGCCAGCGGAAGCGCGCACCCAGCCCGAGCAACCCTTCCAGCTTGCGCCCGTCCTCGAGGCTGACGGCGAGGCTGTCGACCTGCAGCTTGCCGGTGACCGCCACCAGTTTCGCGTGCTCGAGGCGCAGCCAGGCCTCGCCACCGCCGGACAGCGCGTCGATCCACAGCGCGCCGGCGTCGCGACGCGGCACCCAGTTTTCCAGCGACGTCGGCTGGATGCGCAGGTAGAGGTCGGCGACCAGGTCGCGCGGCACCACCGGCTGGCCTTCGAAGCGCAACACGAACGAGGCCTTGACCTGGCCCGGACCGGCTACCAGCGCGCTGCCGGATACCGCGTGCCCGTTGTCGTCGTTGTGCATGTGCAGGCGCAGGTTTTCCAGCGCCGTCACCGGCACCCGCGTCGACTCGATGCTCAGGCGCGAACGCTCGACCAGGATGTCGTTCTGGCGATACAGCACCAGCAACGCGCGGCGGAGTTTTTCCTCCGCCTGCGGATCGTTGACGTTGAACGGCATGCCGCGGACGCGGAAACGCCCGTCCTCGCCTTCCACCAGCACCAGGTCGATGCCCTGCACGCGCAACCGCCGCAGCACCGGCTTCCAGGCCAGCAGCGACGCCAGCGTGTCGACCTCGAGATCGATGGCAGGCGCCGCCAGCGCCGGCACTGCATCGGCGGCGGGAACGGCCTCGCCGTTCTTCACGTAGAAGCGCACGCCGCGCAGGTGCACGACCGGCGTCAGGAAATCCATCTCGCCGTCGATGCGGTCGACCTGCGCAACCATGCCAAGGCGGTCGCCGAGCCAGCCGGCGACATCGGCGCGGCGCTCGCCGAGCACACCGATCATCTGGCCGGCGACGACCACGTAGATCGCGACCAGCACCGCCAGCGTGGCGGCGACGATCCAGGCCACGGTCGCCCAGGGAAAGCGGGCGAGACGGGATGTCAGGGGGGAAAGGTTCAGGGTCACGGCCGGCGCCAGTAGGGCACGGAAAACGCGTCGAGCAAGTCTATCGTCTCGCCCAGCGGCAGGCCCACGACGCCTGTGTAACTACCTTCGATATGCGCGACCAGTGCGCCGCCGAATCCCTGGATGCCATAGCCCCCGGCCTTGTCCATCGGCTCGCCGCTGTCGACGTAGCGGGCGATGGCATCAGCGGCCAGCGGCCGGAAGCGGACCCGGGTACGGCTCAGCCGCACCGCCTCGCGGTCACCGCAGGCCAGCGCCACCGCGGTCAGTACCTCGTGCTCGCGGCCTGACAGCCGGGCCAGCATCGCGCGGGCGTCGGCAGGATCGGCCGGCTTGCCCAGCAGTTCGCCGGCCAGCACGACCGTGGTGTCGGCACCCAGCACCGGCAGCGCCGGCTCGCCGGCCTGGCGGCGGCGCTCCGCTACCGCCCGCGCCTTGGCCAGCGCCAGGCGGGAGACATACGCCGCGGGATCCTCGCCGGGCAGCGGGGTCTCATCGACGTCGGCCACCTGCACCAGCACCTGCTCCACGCCGACCTGCGCCAGCAGTTCGCGGCGCCGCGGCGAGGCCGAGGCCAGTACCAGTCGAGGCTGCACGCCGGCGGTCAGTTGACGTTGTACCGGCGACGCAGCCGGTCCTGGACAGCGTGGGCCCAGGGCCACACCACCGCCGTCGCGACCACCGGCAGCAACGCGGTGAACAGGCCGGCGGTCGTGGTCCCGGTCAGGTTGCCGACGATCCGCAGCACCATCAGGCTGAGCCCGGACAGCACGCCCACCGCCAGCGCCTGCTGGGCCATCGGGTAGACCTTCATCCGGGCACCCAGCCGGCTGGCGGCAAAACCGGCCACCGCGAAGGCCAGCGCGTGGGCACCCAGCGGGGTACCGCGCAGCACGTCGAAGACCAGGCCGAGGAACCAGCCGGTCCAGGTGCCGTGGCGTTCCGGCAGCGACATCGACCAGAAGATCAGCACCAGCAGCGGGAACGACGGGCGGACGAAGTCCAGCCAGTCCGGCAGCGGCACGATGGCCAGCAGCAGCGCTGCCAGCAGGCAGGCGTAGACGACCCAGCCGGCGCGCGAACCCGACCTCATGGCGCCACCTCCCCGCCGGCCGGCACCGGACCGGGCGGCGCGGCCGCCGCGTCGCCCGGGGCAGCAGGCTTCGCGGTGAACACCAGCAGCACCTGCCGGCTGCGCTGCAGCGCGGCGGCCGGCTGCGCCTCGACCGTCATGAAGGTTTCCCCGGGGGTGCGCTCGACTTCCACCACCGTCGCCACCGGGTATCCGCGCGGGAAGATGCGGCCGAGGCCGGAACTCACCAGCACGTCACCCTTGCGCACGTCGGCGGTGATCGGCAGGTATTGCAGCGACAACTTGCCGGCGCTGCCGGTCCCCACCGCGATGCTGCGCACGCCGTTGCGGCTGACTTCCACCGGCACGCCGTGCCGGCTGTCGGTGATGAGGATCACCCGGCTCTGCGCGCGACCAACCTCGACCAACTGCCCCATCACGCCGCTGGCATCGAGCACCGGCTGGCCGGGATAGAGTCCGTCGTCGCTGCCCTTGTCGATCAGCACCTCCATGCGCGACGGATCGGGATCGAAGGCGACGATCTCCGCCACCAGCACGCTGGAATCGAGCAGCGCGGACGAATTGAGAAGTTCACGCAGGCGCGCGTTCTCGGCCGTCAGCGAGGCGAGCCGCTGCACGTGGCGCTGCAGCACCAGGTTTTCCTGTTTCAGTTTCGCGTTTTCCTCGGCGAGCGCCGCGCGCGTCGTGAAAAATTCCGCGGTACCGACCGCGGCGCGGCGCGGCAGGTCGACGATGACCACCAGCGTTTCGGTGAACGGCCGGATCGAATCGCGCAGCCAGCCGGTGTAATCCGGCGCGCGCGTGTCGACGAACAGCAGCACGATGGCGAGCAGGGCAGCGCCGACCAGCCGGTAGGTAGAATCGGGCTGGTCCGCGAACAGCGTCTTGGCCATGCGATCGCCGACTCCGGGGCGTGAAGAAACGGGGCGGCGACGCGCCCCGCGTACGTCAGATAACGATCAGTTCGAAGCCCGGGGTGTCGAGCAGTTCCAGCGCCTTGCCGCCGCCACGGGCGACGCAGGTCAGCGGGTCTTCCGCCACCACCACCGGCAGGCCGGTCTCTTCCGAGATCAGCTTGTCGAGATCACGCAGCAGCGCGCCGCCGCCGGTGAGCACGATGCCGCGCAGCGCGATGTCCGACGCCAGTTCCGGCGGGCAGTTCTCCAGCACGTTCTTCACCGCGTTGACGATGCCGGCCAGCGGCTCCTGCAGCGCCTCGAGGATTTCCTCGCTGTTCAGCGTGAAACTGCGGGGCACGCCTTCGGCGAGATTGCGGCCGCGCACGTCGATCTCGCGCAGCTCGTCCGACGGGAACGCGCTGCCGATTTCCTGCTTGATGCGCTCGGCGGTGGCCTCGCCGATCAGCGAGCCGTACTGGCGACGCACGAAGGCAACGATCGCCTCGTCGAACTTGTCGCCGCCGATCTTCACCGAGTCGCCGTGTACGATGCCGGACAGCGCGATGATCGCGATCTCGGTGGTGCCACCGCCGATGTCGACCACCATCGAGCCGCTCGCTTCTTCCACCGGCAGGCCGGCGCCGATCGCGGCGGCCATCGGTTCGTAAATGAGTTCGACCTGGCTGGCGCCGGCGCCCTCGGCGGCGTCGCGGATCGCACGCTGCTCGACCAGCGTCGACTTGTACGGAACGGAAACGATCACGCGCGGCGTGGCAAGGAAGCCGCGATCGAGCACCTTGCGGATGAAGTGCTTGAGCATGTCCTCGGTAACTTCGAAGTCGGCGATCACGCCGTCCTTCAGCGGACGCACCGCGGTGATGTTGCCGGGGGTGCGGCCCAGCATGCGCTTGGCGGCGCCGCCGACCTCGATCACGTTCTTCTGGTTGCCGTTGTGGCGTATGGCGACAACCGAGGGTTCATCCAATACAATCCCGCGGTCCCGGACGTAGATCAGCGTATTGGCGGTGCCGAGGTCGATCGACAGGTCGGTCTTGAAGGCCTTGCGGAGATTCTTGAAAAAATTCATGGCGGCGTGGCAAACCTTGCGCTGGCCTGGATGGCGATCGGGACGGGATCCGGAGCGGGCACCGGGGCAGCGCTCCGGCGCCCCGGCTTGAAGGCGGCAACTGTAGCAACGGCGCCCGCGCCGGGGCAAGGACAGGGCCGGCGAATCGCCGGGATTTTCCGGGCATCCCGCACATTTTTCGTAGTTCGTCCGGTCGCCGTCGCGACCCGTGAGTCCCCCACCCGAAACGCGGAGTTACACATGGCGCTGACCGAAAGCGACGTGGAGAAAATCGCCCGCCTGGCCCGCCTGAGCATCAACGCCGCCGAGCGCAGCGAGGTCACCGCCCGGCTCGGCAGCATCCTCGGCATGGTCGACCGCCTGCAGGCGGCCGCCACCGCGGGCGTTGCCCCCATGGCGCACCCGCTGGACGCCGTCCAGCCGCTGCGCGAGGACCGGGTCACCGAGACCAACCACCGCGACGAGTACCAGCGCATCGCGCCGGCCACCGAAAGCGGCCTCTATCTCGTCCCGCGCGTCATCGAATAAGCGGCACCGGCCCCCGACATGACTACGACCAGCACGCCCCTGCACCGCCAGACCCTTGCCGAACTGTCGCGCGCCCTCGCCGCCGGCCAGGTCTCCAGCGTCGAGCTCACCCGCCACTTCCTCGGCCGCATCGCCGGCCATGACCCGAAGCTCAACAGTTTCATCACCGTCACCGCCGATGCCGCGCTGGCTGCGGCGGCCGAGGCCGACCGTCGCCGCGCCGCCGGCGAAACCGGCCCGCTGCTCGGCCTGCCGATCGCCCACAAGGACATCTTCTGCACGAAGGGCGTACGCACCAGTTGCGCGTCGAAAATGCTCGACAACTTCGTCAGCCCGTACGACTCGGAAGTGACGGCGCGGCTCGCTGCCGCGGGAATGGTCATGCTCGGCAAGACCAACATGGACGAGTTCGCGATGGGCTCGTCCAATGAAACCAGTTTCTATGGCGCGGTGAAAAACCCGTGGGACGTATCGCGCGTTCCGGGCGGCTCGTCGGGCGGCAGCGCGGCGGCGGTGGCCGCCCGCCTCGCGCCGGTTGCCACCGGCACCGACACCGGCGGCTCGATCCGCCAGCCGGCGGCGCTGTGCAACCTCACCGGCCTCAAGCCGACCTACGGCCGGGTGTCGCGCTGGGGGATGATCGCGTTCGCCTCGTCGCTGGACCAGGCCGGGCCGATGGCACAGACCGCCGAAGACTGCGCGCTGCTGCTCAACGCCATGAGCGGACACGACGCGAAGGATTCCACCTCGCTCACCGAGCCGGTGCCCGATTACACGAAGACGCTGAACGACAGCATCCGCGGCCTGCGCATCGGCCTGCCGAAGCAGTTCTTCGGTGCCGGCCTCGATGCCGGCACGGAAAAATGCGTGCGCGACGCCGTCGCGCAGTTCGGGAAACTCGGCGCCAGCGTGCATGAAGTCGACCTGCCGAACGTCGATCTCTCGGTGCCGGTCTACTACGTGATCGCGCCGGCCGAGTGCTCGTCCAACCTGTCGCGCTTCGACGGCGTTCGCTTCGGCCACCGCTGCGCCGACCCGAAGGACCTGACCGACCTCTACGAGCGCTCGCGCTCGGAAGGCTTCGGCCCGGAAGTGAAGCGCCGCATCCTGGTCGGTACCTACGCGCTGTCGGCCGGCTACTACGACGCCTATTACCTGAAGGCGCAGCAGGTACGCCGGCTGATCCGCGACGATTTCGCCCGCGCCTTCACCGGGGTCGACGTGATCCTCGGCCCGACCTCGCCGTCCACCGCCTTCCGCCTCGGCGAGAAAAAGGACGACCCGGTCGCCATGTACCTGGCCGACATCTACACCATCGCGGTGAACCTCGCCGGCATTCCCGGCATGTCGCTGCCCTGCGGATTCGATGCGGGCCTGCCGGTGGGCATGCAACTGATCGGCAACTATTTCTCCGAGGCGAAGCTGCTCAACGTCGCCCACCAGTACCAGCAGGCCACTGACTGGCACACGCGCGTCCCGGAGGCCTTCGCATGAGCTGGGAAGTCGTCATCGGCCTGGAAATCCACGTCCAGCTGGCCACGAAATCGAAGATCTTTTCCGGCAGCGCCACCGCCTTCGGCGCCGAGCCGAACACCCAGGCGTCGCTGGTCGACCTCGGCATGCCGGGCGTGCTGCCGGTGCTGAACCAGGAAGCGGTGCGCATGGCAGTGCTGTTCGGCCTCGGCGTCGACGCCGAGCTCGGCCGCCGCAGCGTGTTCGCCCGCAAGAACTACTTCTACCCGGACCTGCCCAAGGGCTACCAGATCTCGCAGTACGAGCTGCCGATCGTCGGCAAGGGCCACCTCGACATCACGCTGGAAGACGGCAGCACCAAGCGCATCGGCATCACCCGCGCGCACCTTGAAGAAGATGCCGGCAAGTCGCTGCACGAGGATTTCCACGGCATGACCGGCATCGACCTCAACCGCGCCGGCACGCCGCTGCTGGAGATCGTTTCCGAGCCGGAGCTGCGCAGTGCGAAGGAAGCGGTCGCCTACGCCAGGGCGATCCACGCATTGATCCTTGACCTCGGCATCTCCGACGGCAACATGGCCGAGGGCTCGATGCGCTGCGACTGCAACGTGTCGCTGCGGAGAAAAGGCACCGAGAAATTCGGCACCCGCCGCGAGATCAAGAACGTCAACTCGTTCTACTTCATCGAGCAGGCAATCAACACCGAAATCGCATGGCAGATCGATGAATTGGAAGCCGGCCGCAGCATCGTGCAATCAACCGTGCTGTACGACCCGGTCGCCAACAAGACCACGGCGATGCGCAGCAAGGAAGACGCCAACGACTACCGCTACTTCCCGGATCCGGACCTGCTGCCGGTAGTGCTGACCGACGACTTCATCGCTCAGGTTCGCTCTACCCTGCCCGAACTACGGGAAGCACGACGACTCCGCTTTGAGAAGGAATATGGCTTAGGTATTGCCCCTGCCACCCAACTGGCATCGGACAAGCAGCTTGCCAATTTCTTTGAGCAAGGGACTTTGGCCGCAGGCAACTTTAGCGTTCCCCCGGAGAAGGCCGCCCCTCTGATGGCCGCCTGGACGACCACCGAATTGCTCGGCCGCCTGAACGCGGATGAGAAGGACATCACGGCATCGCCGGTCTCCGCCGTGCAGATTGGCGGCCTGGTGGCGCGCGTGGCCGACGGCACCCTGAGTTCGAAGCTGGCGAAGGCCGTCTTCGAGGCCCTGTGGAACGGCGAGGGCGACAGCGCCGACGCCATCATCGAGGCCCGCGGGCTGAAGCAGGTGTCGGACGTCGGCGCCATCGAGGCGATCGTCGACAAGGTGCTGGCCGCCAATGCTGCCCAGGTCGAGGATTACCGCGCATCCGACGAAGCCAAGCGCAAGAAGAAACTCGGCTTCTTCGTCGGCCAGATCATGAAGGAATCGCAGGGCAAGGCGAACCCGCAGCAGGTGAACGAGCTCCTGCTGCGCAAACTCGGAGGCTAGACACGATGTTGCCGCAGGCCGAAGTCGACGCGAGTTTCCAGGCGCTGTCGCGCCACTACCACAAGCTGGTGGACGAAGTCGTCGCCAAGACGAAGGCCGAGGGGCAACCGCTGACCCTCAACAACACGCGCGACGCGCTCGCGGCCGGGCTCAACCCGCAACGCATCTACCGCGTCAACAGCGGCACGCTCACCGTCGTTTACGACCGCAAGAACCTGTACACGCTGGAAGCCGGCGAACTGATCCTGCCGGACGCCGGCCTGCAGGCGTCAGCTGCCAGTGCAGTGCTGAACTACGAGGCCGAGGGCGTGGTCGAGCTTACCGGCTTCGACACCCTGACCTTCATGCAGGCGGTGTTCGGCGACCGCGAGGCCGCCCGCGCCTGGACCAAGTTGTTGCTGACCCAGCAGGCGCTGATGGTGCGCTGCATCGCCTCGATTTCCGATCGCGAGACGCAGGCGACGCCGGGATTCCAGTACTTCAATCCGGGCGAAGTCATCATCCAGCAGGGCGACCGCGCCGACTACGTGTTCAGCCTGTTCGAGGGCGAGGCGGAAGTGCTGGTCGACAACGTCGTGGTCGGCCAGATCGCCGAGGGCGAGATCATCGGCGCGCTGGCCGTGCTCACCGAACAACCCCGTTCGGCCACCGTGCGTGCCAAAAAACGCTGTGCGGTAGTGAAGGTCCCGCGCGACCAGTTCGCCACGCTGATCCGTTCCAACCCGAACATGATCCAGTCGCTGCTGGTCGACATGGCCAAGCACATCATGCGCCTTAACAAGCAGGTGGTGGATTTGTCGGTGCGCTGAACGCGCACCGCCCGTTGCCGCGGCAATCGCCGCGCTTCAGCCGGCGCAGACCGGGCAAGCCGGGTCGGCGGCTATCCGCAGGTTGCGCCACTCGCCGCGCAGGCCATCGAACACCGACAACATCCCGTGCGTGGTCTCGCCGTAACCGGCGAGCACGCGGATCGCCGCCAGCGCCTGCATGGCACCCACCACCCCCACCACCGGCGACATCACGCCGTTGCGCACGCAGGCGGCATCCTCGCCGCCGTCCTCGCCGCCGTCCTCGCCGTACAGGCAGGCGTAGCACGGCGTTGCGTGGCGCCGGAAATCGAACACGGCCAGTTGCCCTTCCATGCGGATCGCCGCGCCGGATACCAGCGGCACACGTGCGCGCCGGCAGGCACGGTTCACCGCAGCGCGGGTGGCGAAGTTGTCGCTGCAGTCGAGCACGCAATCGAATGCCGGCGCCGTCGCGCTGCCGAGTTTTTCGCGCAGCCATGGCTCCTCGACGCGGGCGACGACGCCGTCGACCAACACCAGCGAATTGAGATCGGCACAGGCTTCCGCCATGCGCTCGGCCTTGTTGCGGCCGATATCGCGCGTACGGTGGGCGATTTGCCGCTGCAGGTTGGAAAGATCGATATGGTCGGGATCGACGATGGCGAGCCGGCCAATGCCGGCAGCCGCGAGGTACAGCGCCGCCGGGCAACCGAGACCGCCGGCGCCGACCACCAGCACGCGCGACGCGCGCAGTTTCTGCTGGCCATCGACGTCGAATCCCGGCAACAGGATCTGCCGGCTGTAGCGCAGCAATTCGTCGTCGCTGAAATCCGCATCGCTCATCATGGCCGCCCTCAGGCGTGGTGGGCGTCTTCGGGATTGGTCGGCTGCTGCCAGCCGGCCAGCAGCGCGCGCGGGTTGCCGCCGAGGTCGAGCAGGGTTTTCACCGGCGCATAACCGAGCTCGCGCGCCAGCGCGCAAACCATGTCGGCCTGCGTCCAGCCGTGCTCGATCACCGCCCAGCCGCCTGCGTTCAGCCGCGTGCGCGCCTCGCCGAGGATGCGCGCGATGTCGGCCAGTCCCTGCTCGCCGGCTACCAGCGCCCGCCGCGGCTCGAAGCGGACGTCGCCCTGCGCCAGGTGCGGGTCGTCGACGGCGATGTATGGCGGGTTGCTGATCACCAGGTCGAAGCGGTCGCCGCCGGGCACCGCGCTGAACCAGTCGCCGGCGGCGAAGCGCACGCAGGCGCCGAGGCGCGCGGCATTGTCGCGGGCGACCGCCAGGGTGTCGTCGCTGATGTCGGTGGCGGTGACATCCCAGTCCGGGCATTCCAGCGCCAGCGTCACCGCGATGGCGCCGCTGCCGGTGCCGAGGTCGAGCACCCGCGCCTGCTCCGGCAACTTCAGTTGCAGCACCGCATCGATCAGCCGCTCGGTGTCCGGTCGCGGGATCAGCGTGTCCGGCGTGACACGGAAACTGCGCGAGAAAAATTCACGCTCGCCGACGAGATAGGCGACCGGCATGCCGCGTTCGCGGGCATCGACCAGCGTCTCGAACGCCGCCATCACCGGCGCCGGCACCGCCGCCTCCGGGTGCGCATACAGCCAGGCGCGCTCGACGCCGAGCAGCCGCATCAACAGCAACTCCGCATCCAGCCGCGGCGACTCCGAGGAGGACGGCGGCTGCGCCAGCCGGCGCGTCGCCGCGAGCAACAGCCCGCCGACCGTGCTCATGCCGCGTTCTCCGCCAGTTGCGCCAGCTGCTCGGCCTGGTGCTCGGCGAGCAACGGGTCGATCAGCGCATCCATGTCGCCACCGAGGATTTCATCCAGCCGGTACAGCGTCAGCTCGATACGGTGGTCGCTGACGCGGCCCTGCGCGTAGTTGTAGGTGCGGATGCGCTCGGAGCGGTCGCCGGTGCCCACCTGCAGCCGGCGCGCCTGCGCGGTGTCGCGCGCCTGCGCTTCCTGCGCGCTGGACAACAGCTTCGCGGCCAGCAGCGACATCGCCCGCGCGCGGTTCTTGTGCTGCGAACGCTCGTCCTGGCACTCGACGACGATGCCGGTGGGCAGGTGGGTGATGCGGATCGCGCTCTCGGTGACGTTGACGTGCTGGCCGCCGGCGCCGGAAGAGCGGAAGGTGTCGACCTTGAGGTCTTCCTTGCGGATATCCACCGCCTCGACTTCCGGCGGCTCGGCCAGCACCGCCACCGTGCAGGTGGAGGTGTGCACGCGGCCCTGCGCTTCCGTGGCCGGCACCCGCTGCACGCGGTGGGTGCCCGACTCGAATTTCAGCCGCGAGTAGACGTCGGCGCCGGCGATGCGGGCGATGATTTCGCGGAAACCGCCGTGTTCGCCGGCGCTGCTGTTGACCACTTCCACCTGCCAGCCGCGGCTGGCGGCGTAGCGCGAATACATGCGGAACAGGTCGCCGGCGAAGATCGCCGCCTCGTCGCCGCCGGCAGCGGCGCGGATCTCGAGGAACACGTTGGCGCCGTCGAGCGGATCCTTCGGCACCAGCAATGCCTGCAGCGATGTTTCCAGCGCCGGCAACCGCGCACGCACCGCCTCGACTTCCTCGCGCGCCATCGCGCGCATCTCGGCATCGCCCTCTCCCGCCATCTGCTCGGCGGCGGCCAGTTCGTCCAGCGCGCGGCGCCACTCGCGGAAGCCCTCGACCAGTGGCTCCAGCCCGGCGTACTCGACCGAGTAGCGGCGGAACTTGTCGCCGTCGGATGCAATCGACGGCTCGGCCAGCAGCCCGGCCAGTTCCTCGTGGCGCTCGACCAGTCGCTGCAGCCGGCGAACGATGGAATCCTTCACGACGCGCTCCCGCCGTCCTCACCGGCATCGCCGCCGTCGGCGCCGCGCGGCCGGGAATCGCCCACCGCGAACATGGTGCGGGCGAAGGCCAGCAGGTCCTCGCGGCCTCCGGCCGCCGCCTGCCGCAACGCGATGCTGGGATCGTGCAGCCACTTGCCGGCGAGCGAGCGGCTCATCCGCTGCAGGGTCTCGACGGGATCGGCGCCGCGCGCGAGCTCGGCCAGCGCCTTTTCCAGTTCCGCCTCGCGCAGCGCCTCGATGCGCGCATGCACGAGCCGCAGCGTGCCGGCAGCACCCTGCTCGCGCTGCTGCAGTTCGTACTGGCGGCTGCGCTCGGCGACGATCGTTTCCGCCTCGCGCGCGGCCTCGGCACGCGCCTGCACGTTCTGGTCGATCACGCCCTGCAGGTCGTCGACCGTGTACAGGTAGACGTCTTCCAGCACCGCGACTTCCGGCTCGATGTCGCGCGGCACCGCGAGGTCGACCAGGAACAACGGGCGATGCCGGCGCCGCTTGAGCGCGCGCTCGACCGCGCCCTTGCCCAGCACCGGCACCATCGCCGCGGTGCAGGAAATGACGATGTCGGCGCCTTCCAGCGCGTACGGGATCTCTTCCATCGTGACGGCGCGACCGCCGTGGCGGTCCGCCAGCGCGTGCGCGCGCTCCAGCGTCCGGTTGGCGACGGTGATCTCGCGCACGCCCTGCTCGGCGAGGTGCTTCGCCACCAGTTCGATCATCTCGCCGGCGCCGATCAGCAGCGCACGCGTCTTCGCGATGTCGGTGAACAGGTGGCGTGCCAGCGACACCGCGGCGAACGCCACCGACACCGGGTTGGCGCCGATCGCGGTCTCGGTGCGCACTTTTTTCGCCACCGCGAACACCTGCTGGAAGCAGCGCTCGAGCTCCTTGCCGACGGTCCCGGCCTGGTGCGCCACCGCGTAGGCGTCCTTCATCTGGCCGAGCACCTGCGGCTCGCCGAGCACCAGCGAATCGAGGCCACTGGCAACGCGCATCATGTGCTGCACGGCACCGATGTCGGCGTGGGCATAGTGGGCCGATAGCAGGCGGTCGGCGTCGACCCGTTGCTGCGACGCCAGCCAGGCGAGCACATCGGCACCACGCGCGGTGGCAGTCGCGGCATCGCCGGGCAGCGCGCAGTAGATCTCGGTGCGGTTGCAGGTGGACAGCATGGCGACCTCGCCGAGCGCGAGCTCGCTGCGCAGCGCCGCGAGCAGCCCGGGCAGGCGGCCACCGTCCACGGTCAACTGCTCGCGCAAGTCGACCGGGGCGGTGCGATGACTCACGCCGACCGCGAGCAATGCCATGATTCGTCGATGTCGTCCGGGAAGGGAAATTGGCGGGAGGGCGGAAAACGCCGCGAATTTTGCGGGATTGCCCGCCAGAAAACAAACCGGGCGCGCGCGCGGCGCGACGATGCGTTTGCGCACGGAGCGCGCATGTCGTCGCACCGGCCGCCACATCGAACGGCCTTGGCTTGTCCGGCCGACAAACGGCGTGCTTCAATCCGGCCACTTCCTCCCGCCGCTGCCCGCCGGAACGCCACGCCCGCACATGCCGCACGCCGCCCGGATCTCCGCCTGCCTGGCCGTTCTCGTCGCCGGCGGGCTGCTCAGCGCCTGCTCCACGCAGCCGCCGCTATCGCCGGCCGCCCGGATTGCGGCTGCCGAGGCTTCCGGTCCGGCGAAGGTCGTCCCCGGCACCTGGAGCGCCGACACCCTGTACGACCTGCTGGTGGGCGAGATCGCCGGCCAGCGCGACCAGCTCGACATCTCGCTCGACGCCTACCTGCGGCAGGCGAAGTCGTTGCGCGATCCGGCGCTCGCCGAGCGTGCCACCCGCATTGCCTGGTATGCCCGCGACCGGGAGCGGATCCGCGAAGCCACCCTGCTGTGGGTCGAACTGGCACCGCAGGACCCGGAGGCCAACGCCAATGCGGTGATGGGCCTGATCCAGGCCGGCGAGATCGAGGCGGCGACACCGTTGCTCGACCGCCTGCTCGCCGACTCGGCGACCCCGGTACGTTTCAATTTCATCCTGCAGTACGCACTGGTATCCGAGCCGGACGTGCGCACGCGGCTGGCCTCGTTGCTGGCCGGGTTGTCGGAACGCCACGCCGGCAATGCACAGTTGTGGCTGGCGCGAGCCACGCTCGCCGACATGCGCGGCGAGGCGGAGGATGCGCTGAAGCTGGCGCAGCGCTCGCGCGCGATCGAGCCACATTCTGCCGACGCCATCGAGCTGGAGGGGCGGCTGCTTGCCGCCGCCGGCCACACCCGCAAGGCGCTGCGACTGCTGCACGCCGGCAGCCGCGAGTTTCCCGACCAGCGCGACCTGCGGCTCACCCACCTGCGCGTGTTGCTGGAGAACTCGCGCGGCGATGATGCCCGCGACGAACTGGCCGACATGCGCACCCGCTGGCCGGACGACGGCGACCTCGCGCTGTCGCTGGCGGTCGTCGAGTGGGAAACCGGCCACCCGGCACGCGCCAAGGAATTGCTGATCGAGCTCGCCGGCTCCGGTTACCGCGAAGACGACGCCTGGCACTACGCCGGGCGCGTCGCGCTGTCCGAGGGCAAGCACGAGGAGGCGATCGGCTATTTCCAGAACGTGCGCGGCCCGCAATTCCTCGCCGCGCAGATCCAGGTCGCCTATGCGCTGCAAAAGACCGGTCGCCTGCCGGAGGCGCGCCGGTTGCTTGCCGCGTTGCGCGCGCAGGCGCCGGAATCGACCACCCAGCTGCACGTGGCGGAGAGCGACCTGCTGGCGCGCGCCGGCGACCCGCAGGCCGCGTTCGCGCTGCTCGACGAGGCACTCGCCGGCAACCCCGACGATCCCGACCTGCGCTATGCGCGGGCCATGGCCGCCGAGCGGCTGGGCAAGATCGACCTGGTCGAGTCCGACCTGCGCGCGCTGCTGTCGGAGCACCCGGAAAACCCGATGGTGCTCAACGCGCTCGGCTACACCCTCACCGATCGCACCGACCGCCACGAGGAGGCGCGACTGCTGATCGAGAGGGCGCTCGCGCTGTCGCCGGAGGACCCGGCCATCATCGACAGCATGGGCTGGGTGCTGTTCCGGCTCGGCCGCGCGGAAGAAGCCCTGCCCTGGCTGCGCCGCGCCTACGCGCGGTCGCCGGATGCGGAAATCGCCGCCCACCTCGGCGAGGTGCTGTGGAGCCTCGGCAAGAAGCGCGAGGCCCGGCGCACCTGGGAGCGCGCCCGCAAGATCGACCCGGACAACGCCGCGCTGAAACGCACGATGGAGCGCCTGCTGCCGTGACCTGTCGCCACGCCGCCGTTCCCGCGGTTGCCCGGTACGTACTCGCGCTCGCCACCGCGCTGCTGCTCGGCGCCTGCGCGCACCGGCAGCCGGCCGAACTGCCGGCGTGGTCCGCCGAGGACATGGCGCAGATCACCCGCTTCGACATCAAGGGCAAGGTCGGTTTCCGCCGCGGCGAGACCGGCGGCAGCGCCGCCCTGCTGTGGCAACAGGAAAACGACCGCTACCGCCTCACCGCCACCGGCCCGCTGGGTGCCGGCAGCGTGCGCATCGACGGCACCTCCGCACGCGTGCGCATCGAGGACGGCAACGGCAGCCGTGAAAGCGGCGATCCGGAAGCACTGCTGGCCGAGGCCATCGGCTGGCCGGTGTCCATCAACAGCCTGTCGTACTGGGTACGCGGCCTGCCGGCGCCGCAGGCAGAGGGCGAGGCCGCCGCCGAGATCGTGCGCGACGCCGCCGGCCGGCCGGTGCGCCTGCGCCAGCAGGAGTGGGAGGTCGTGTATGACCGCTGGCAGGCCGACGGCAGCCGGCTGCTGCCGCACAAGGTGGTCGCCACCGGCGGCGACAGCCGGGTCACGCTGCTGATCGAGCGCTGGACCACGCCGCCACCCGTCGCGGCGCACACCGTCAGGACGCCGGCCACCGCGACGCCCGCCGCCGCCCCGTGATCGTCCCCGCCCCCGCCAAGCTCAATCTCTTCCTGCACGTGGTCGGCCGCCGCGCCGACGGCTACCACCTGCTGCAGACCCTGTTCCAGTTGCTGGACGTTGCCGACGGCGGCGGCGACCTGCTGCACTTCGGGCCGGCGGCAGAACTCGAACTCAACGACCTGCCCGGCGTCCCCCGCGAGTCCAACCTGGTCTGGCGGGCGGCCCGCGCCCTGCAGGACCACACCGGCTGCCGGTCCGGCGCCCGCATCCGGCTGGACAAGCGGTTGCCGGCCGGTGGCGGCCTTGGCGGCGGCTCCTCGGACGCGGCCACCACCCTGCTGGCGCTGAACCACCTGTGGCGGCTCGGCCTGGACCTCGACACCCTCGCCGCCATCGGCCTTGGCCTCGGCGCCGACGTGCCGGTCTTCGTGCGCGGCCATACCGCCTTCGCCGAGGGCGTCGGCGAGCGGCTGACGCCGGTGGATCTGCCGGCGCGCTGGTTCGTGGTGGTCAACCCCGGCTGCCATGTCGAAACCGCCCGGGTTTTCCGCGATCCGTCGTTGACACGGGATACCCCGGTAATGACAATGGCGACCCTCCGCGAACCGGGGTACGAAACACGGTTGCGGAACGACTGCGAAGCAGTGGTTCGACGCCTTCATCCCGAGGTGGCCGACGCGCTCGACTGGCTCGGGCAATTCGGTTCCTCCCGTCTTACCGGCACCGGCGCCTGCGTGTTCCTCGCCACCGGTAACGAAGACGAAGCGCGGCGCATCCTGCAACAGCTCCCTCCCCGCTTTTCCGGTTTCGTGGCGCGTGGCGTGAATCGTTCGCCGGCCCACGATGCCATCGGTGCCCTCGCGGCCACCGGGGATTGAGCGCAGTCGACGGTTTCCACAGGGGTATCGCCAAGCGGTAAGGCAGCAGGTTTTGATCCTGCCATTCGGTGGTTCGAATCCATCTACCCCTGCCATCTTTCCCATCGCTACATCCGCGACCTTCTTCGGAGCGCGAGCCGTGTCCAAACTCGTCGTCTTCACCGGCAACGCCAACCCGGAACTCGCGAAGCAGATCTGCAAGGCCCTGCACATCCCGCTGGGTGAAGCCGAGGTAGCGCGCTTCAGCGACGGCGAGACCCAGGTCGAGATCCACGAGAACGTGCGCGGCAAGGACGTGTTCATCGTCCAGTCGACCTGCGCGCCGACCAACGACAACCTGATGGAACTGGTAGTGATGGCCGACGCCCTGCGTCGCTCGTCCGCCGGCCGCATCACCGCCGTGATCCCGTACTTCGGTTATGCCCGCCAGGATCGCCGCGTGCGTTCCGCCCGGGTGCCGATCACCGCGAAAGTCGTCGCCGACATGATCGCCAACGTCGGCGTCGACCGCGTGCTCACCGTCGACCTGCACGCCGACCAGATCCAGGGCTTCTTCGATATCCCGGTCGACAACGTCTACTCGACGCCGGTGCTGCAGGCCGACATCGAGCGCCAGAAATACGAAGACCTGATCGTGGTATCGCCGGACGTCGGCGGCGTGCTGCGCGCCCGCGCGATGGCCAAGCAGCTGAACGACGCCGACCTCGCGATCATCGACAAGCGCCGCCCGAAGGCGAACGAAGCGCAGGTCATGCACATCATCGGCGACGTCGAGGGCCGCACCTGCCTCGTCATCGACGACATGGTCGATACCGCCGGCACGCTGTGCAAGGCCGCCGCCGCACTGAAGGAAAACGGCGCGAAGAAAGTCGTGGCCTACTGCACCCACCCGGTGCTGTCCGGCCCGGCGATCGACAACATCGTCAATTCGCAGCTCGACACACTGGTCGTCACCGACACCATCCCGCTGAGCGAGCGCGCGAAGGCCTGCGGCAAGATCCGCCAGGTCAGCATGGCGGCGATGCTCGCGGAAGCCGTGCGCCGCACCAGCAACGAGGAATCGCTCTCCGCGATGTTCGATCGCGTCGGCCCGCTGTCCGGGGCATAACGTCCCGCCGCCGGCGCCCGGCCTTCGCTACGGCAACAACGTTTTCAACCCCGTCGTGACCGGCAACGGCCTCGGCGGATAACGCAACCATCCGCCAACCCGGTCGCAGGGCGCGGATGAAAAAAGAGGAAAGCCATCATGGCCAACCAGTACGAACTCGCGGCTGAAACCCGCAAGGACCAGGGCAAAGGTGCGAGCCGCCGCCTGCGTCGCCTTGCGGCACGTGTACCCGGCATCATGTACGGCGCCGGCAAGACCCCGACGCCGATCCATGTCGGCCTGAAGGAACTGTCGAAGGCGCTGGAGAACGAGTCTTTCTACTCGCACATCCTCACCATCGTCCTCGACGGCAAGGCCGAGAAGGCCGTGCTGCGTGACATGCAGCGCCACCCGGTGAAGAACATCCCGACCCACATCGACCTGCAGCGCGTTGACGAGAACGTGAAGCTGACGATGCGCGTGCCGCTGCACTTCATCAACGAGGACATCTGCAACGGCGTGAAGGAGCAGGGCGGCGAGATCCACCACGACCTGTCCGACGTCGAAGTGAGCTGCCTGCCGAAGCACCTGCCGGAGTTCCTCACCGTCGACATGGCCGCCGTCAACATCGGCAACCACGTCCACCTCTCCGACATCAAGCTGCCGGAAGGCGTCACCCTGGTCCAGCTCGCGCACGGCCACGACCTCGCGGTCGTCAACGTGCACGCGGTCAAGGTCGCAGCCGACGAAACGCCGGCTGCCGCCGCGGCTCCGGCCGAAGGCGAGAAGGCTGCCGAGAAGAAGTAATCCGCACGGGTGCCCGGCAACCGCCGGGCACTTTCCGGGTACTTCCGGGGCCGGAATGCAGCGTTCGCGGCGCGAACGACGTGTTCCGGCCCTTTTTCTTGCGGCATACGCAGCATGAGCCAGCACATCGCCCTCATCGTCGGCCTCGGCAACCCGGGGCACGAGTACGAGCACACGCGCCACAACGCCGGCCAGTGGTATGTCGAGCGGCTGGCCCGTGAACTCGGCGTCGCGCTGAATCCCGAACCGAAGTATTTCGGCAAGGTCGCCCGCGTCTCGATCAACGGCCACGACGTGCGGCTGCTGGTGCCCACCACGTTCATGAACCGCAGCGGCCAGGCCACCGGCGCGCTGGCGACGTTTTTCAAGATAGCGCCGGAGCAGATCCTCGTCGCGCACGACGAGCTGGACATGCCGCCCGGCACCGTCCGCCTGAAGATCGGCGGCGGCCACGGCGGCCACAACGGCCTGCGCGACATGGTCGCCGCACACGGCAACAACTCCGGCTTCCTGCGGCTGCGGATCGGCATCGGCCGCCCGCCGCAGAAAGGCGACGTGACACCCTGGGTGCTCGGCAAGGCGCAGGCCGGCGACCAGGACAAGATCGACGCGGCCATCACTGAAGCGATCCGCGAAACGCCGCTCATCGTCGGCGGCGAATTCTCGCGGGCGATGAACAAACTGAACGGGTTTTCCGCGTAGTCCCGGCGGCCGCCGGACACGCGCGAACAGGAGGAAATCATGGGTTTCAAATGCGGCATCGTCGGCCTGCCCAACGTCGGCAAGTCCACCCTCTTCAACGCGCTGACCAAGGCCGGCATCGCCGCCGAGAACTTCCCGTTCTGCACCATCGAGCCGCACACCGGCATCGTGCCGATGCCGGACCCGCGCCTCGACGTGCTCGCCGGCATCGTCAAGCCGGAGCGGGTGATTCCCACCTCGATGGAATTCGTCGACATCGCCGGCCTGGTCGCCGGCGCGTCGAAGGGCGAGGGCCTGGGCAACAAGTTCCTCGCCAACATCCGCGAGACCGACGCCATCGCCCACGTGGTGCGCTGCTTCGATGACGAGAACGTCATCCACGTCGCCGGCAAGGTCGACCCGCTGGACGACATCGACACCATCAACACCGAACTGGCGCTCGCCGACCTCGACTCGGTCGACAAGGCGCTGCACAAGGCCTCGAAATCGGCCAAGGCCGGCGAGAAGGACGCCATCGCGCTCAAGGCCGTGCTCGACAAGGTGCAGCCGCACCTCGCCGAGGGCAAGCCGGTGCGCACGCTGAAGCTGTCGCCGGAAGACCTGGCGCAACTCAAGCCGCTGCACCTGCTCACCGTGAAGCCGACCATGTACGTGGCCAACGTGGTCGAGGGCGGCTTCGACAACAACCCGCTGCTGGACAAGGTGAAGGCCTTCGCCGCGTCGGAAGGCGCCGGCGTGGTGGTGATCTGCGCCAAGATCGAGGCCGAGATCGCCGACCTCGACGACGCCGACAAGGCCGATTTCCTCAAGGACATCGGCATGGACGAGCCGGGCCTGAACCGCGTGATCCGCGCCGGCTACGAGCTGCTCGGCCTGCAGACCTATTTCACCGCCGGCGTGAAGGAAGTACGCGCCTGGACGGTGAAGATCGGCGCCACCGCGCCACAGGCCGCCGGCGTCATCCACACCGACTTCGAGAAAGGCTTCATCCGCGCCGAGACCATCGCCTACGACGACTTCGTGAAGTTCAAGGGCGAGGCCGGTGCCAAGGAAGCCGGCAAGTTGCGCCTGGAGGGCAAGGACTACATCGTCAAGGACGGCGACGTGCTGCACTTCCGGTTCAACGTCTGAGCCGCTGCACTCCCTGCCGTTTCAGGCAAAAAAAAGCCCCGCCATGCGGGGCTTTTTCATATGGCGCCGGCATGCACCGGCCGCCGGCGGCGCCTTACAGCAAGTCGTCGATGTTCGCCGATGACGGCGGTGGATCGTCAGGGAACGTGCCCAGTGCGCCGACCGGCGTCCGCATGCCGGTGGCTTCCGTCCAGATCCGGTCGCTGATGCCGGCGATGATCTCTGTGGCGACCGCATCCAGCACGCGGTAGCGCGGATCGACCGCGCGCTTCTCGCCGGCAGCGCGGAACTCGCGCAGCGATCGACGGGTATTCTCCACGTCACCATTGCCGTACGCCGACAGCGCCCAGATCGCGTGCGCCAGCCGCACGCCGGCATCCTCGCCGACCTTCGCCACGCGGGCGAGGTCGGCCATCGGCGTCGCGCCTTCCGGCGCCAGCATCGGCACGAAGTTCCATACCGTCGAGCGCATGCCGGACGGCAACTCCCACCACTTCGCGTTGTCCAGGCACTGGGTCCAGTGGAGGATCTTCCCCGCGATGTCCTTCTCGACGTTCACCTGGCTGTCGGACTGGATGTCGTTGAGCATCGCCTTCACGCCGGACACCATTCCCAGCAGGTAGATCAGGTCGTCGACGTCGTTCTTCAGCTGCTTCGGGCAGCGGCCCGCCGGCAGGTCGCCGTAGTACGAGAGGAACCGCCGGTAGGAAATCTGCTGGCGTTTCGCCGCCAGCGCGTGCGCGCGCTTCTGCGCGACACGCGCGTCCGTCGCCTCGTCGAAGCGGCCCTGGTTCAGCGCGCGCAGGTAACGCAGTTCGTGCTCGAACGCCTGGCTTTCCGCGCACAACGCGGCGCCCATGTACACCATCACCGCCATCTGGTCGGGGTCGGTGCCGACCGCCTCGAAGGTCATCAGCAGCGGCGTCAGCGACTCGGCGGTGCCGCACAGCATCGGCACGTCGTCGAATGCCATCAGGTACGGCGCCATCTCCCGCTTGCCGAAGGTCATCAGCTGGTCGCCGGCAAAACGATAGGCCATGTTGCTGCACCCGGCCATCGACAACGCCAGCAGCAGCACGCCGGCAAGGGACAACATTCTCGTCATGATCACGTCCTCGTGTTTTCGTTCTTGTTGTTCGTTCGCACGCACGCCGGCCCGGGCTAGCCCGCCACCGGGAACAGGAAGCGGCCGATGCATACCAGCTGGCCTTCCTGCCGCAATTGCACCGACACCGTGGTGATGCGCCGGCCGGCCCGCACGGTGTGCGGCACCGCCACCAGCGTCTTCGCGAACGCCGGCCGCAGGTAATCGAAGGTCATGGTCGCGCATTCCGGCAACGCCGCCTCGCCGCGCTCGCGCGCAAGGTGCATCGCCGCCACGCTCTCGCCGACGCTGGCGAGGATACCGCCGTGGAAGGTACGGATCAGCGGGTTGCCGAGATGCTCCTCGCGGAACTCGACGACATAGCGGTGGGTGGCGGTCGCCGTGCCGCTGTCGGCACCGGCAACGGCGGCGTCGACCGGCTCCTCGCGGATGCCGAGAAAATCCAGGAACGGGATGCCGCTGCTCATGCGCTGCGCTCCCGGCCGGCACCCGGCAGGATGCCTTCCAGCGCCGGCCCCATGGTGTTGATCGCGAAGGTGCCGGTCACCGCCGCCAGCGGCAGCGCCGCCTCGTCGAGCGTGCAGGCGCGGCCGCTGATGTACGCCACGGTCTCGGTGGTGTTCACGCAGTCGACCACGGTGCGCACGCCGACGCCCGGCGGCAGCGCGCGGAAATAATCCACCCGCAAGTCGATGGTGGCGATCGCCCGCACCGTGCCGAGCGCGGAAAAAATCGACAGCCCGCAGGTGTTGTCGAGCAGCGTGACCATCGCGCCGCGGTGCAGCGCACCGCGCGCATCGCACATCTGCGGCGTGCAGGGCATGGTCATCTCGGCGCGGCCGCCGGCCATCGACACGATGCTGATATCCATCGCCCGGAACAGCGGGTGCTGGGTACCGAAGTACATCCGCACCAGTTCCAGCGGCGGCGGCATGCCGCCCGCCTCGTTCGTCCCGCCCATGCCTGCGATTCCTCCGTGCCGGCTTGCCCGGACCGGGCGGCACCTGCTTCAGCGCCGTCGAGCATAGCCTCCCGCCGCGCCCTTGGTGCCATGGCCGGGTCTCCAGTACGCTCAGCCGGCCCCGGATCACCCTCATCCACCCACGGAGTCTCCCGATGAACCTCGAATTCACCGAGGCCGAGCTCGCCTTCCAGCGCGAGGTACGCGCCTGGTTCGCGCAGGCCGTGCCGGCCAGCCTGAAGAAACGCGCCGCCAACGGCGAAATGCCCGACAAGACCGGCCAGCACGACTGGGAGCGGATCCTCGGCGCCAAGGGCTGGCTCGCGATCGGCTGGCCGGCCGCTGCCGGCGGCCCGGGCTGGAGCGCGACCCAGCGCTACATCTTCGATCTCGAGCGCGCCCGCGCCGGTGCGCCGCAGGTGACGCCGTTCGGCGCGTCGATGGTCGGCCCGGTGATCTACACCTTCGGCACGCCGGAACAGAAAGCGCAGCACCTGCCGGGCATCGTGAAAGGCCTGACCCACTGGTGCCAGGGCTACTCCGAGCCGAACTCCGGCTCCGACCTCGCCTCGCTGAAAACCGCCGCCGTGCGCGATGGCGACCACTACGTGGTCAACGGCCAGAAAATCTGGACCACGCAGGCGCACTGGGCCGACTGGTGCTTCTGCCTCGTCCGCACCAATTCCTCCGGCAAGCAGCAGGAAGGCATCTCGTTCCTGCTGATCGACATGAAGACGCCGGGCATCGAGATCCGCCCGATCCACTCGATCGACGGCCACCACCACCTCAACGAGGTGTACTTCACCGACGTACGGGTGCCGGCCGCCAACCTGGTCGGCAGCGAGGGCATGGGCTGGACCATCGCGAAATTCCTGCTCACCCACGAGCGCACCACCATCGCCGGCGTCGCGGACTCGAAGAAGGAAATCGAACGCCTGCGCGAGATGCTGAAGTCGATGCCGCAGGGCAGCGGCACGCGCTGGGACGACCCGTTCGCGCGTCGTCGCGTCGCCGAGCTGGAGATCGAACTGGCGGCGCTGGAATACACCAACTTCCGCACCGTCGCCGCCACCGAGGAAGGCAAGCCGTTGGGCGCCGAATCGTCCGGCCTGAAGATCAAGGGCACGGAACTGCAGCAGGCGATCACCCAGGCGATGGTCGAGCTCGGCGGTCACCTGTCGCTGACCTGGAACGCACCGCAGGCGGTCGGCAGCGAAGCGTTCAACCATTCGCACGAGCGCTACAACTTCCTGCGCGCCGCCACCATTTACGGCGGCACCAACGAGATCCAGAAAAACGTCATCGCCAAGATGCTGCTGGGGCTTTGATTTCCCCTCTCCCCGGCCCTCTCCCGCAAGCGGGAGAGGGAGAAAACCGGTAAGAGATTGCAACCCGGATACAGGAGACACGAACCATGGATTTCCGCATTTCCGACGAGCAACGCATGCTCGACGACTCCGCCGCGAAGTTCCTCGCCGGCCAGTTCACCTTTGACCTCTACCGCAAGCAGCTTGATGCCGGCGTCGCCTTCGACGAAAAACGCTGGCAGGCCATCGCCGAACTCGGCTGGCTGGCGTTGCCGTTCCCCGAGTCGGTCGGCGGCTACGGCGGCTCGCTGGTCGATATCCAGCTGATCGCGCGCCGGCTCGGCGAGCGCCTGTGCACCGATCCCTGGCTCGCCTGCGCCATCCTGCCGGGCAAGGCGCTGGAATACGCCGGCTCGCCAGCCGCTACCGCGCTGCTGGCGAAGATCGTCGCCGGCGAGGCGCGCGCTGCACTGGCCGCCTATGAAACCGGCTCGCACTACGACATCGAAACCATCGCCACCCGCGCCAGCGGCGCCGGCAGCGTCACCCTCAACGGCAGCAAGTCGGTGGTGTTCGGCGCGCCGTACGCGCAGACCATCCTCGTCACCGCGCGCGATGAAAAGGGCAACGCGCTGCTGGTCGCGGTGCCGGCCGATGCGAAGGGCGTTGCCGTCACCGACTACCGCGTGCTCGACGGCTCGCGCGCCGCCGAAATCGTGCTGAAGGACGTGACGGTGCCGGCCGAGGCCGTGCTCGCCCGCGGCGACGTCGCGCTGGATGCCGTGCGCCGCGCCATCGACGTTGCCAACGCCGCGATCTGCGCCGACCTGCTCGGCGCCGTCGGCGCCATGCTGAAGAAGACCCAGGACTACGCCCGCACCCGCAAGCAGTTCGGCGTCGCCATCGGCTCCTTCCAGGTGATCCAGCACTACCTGGTCGACATGTTCATCGAGACGCAGCAGTCGGAGTCGCTGGTGTGGATGGCCGGCATCCGCGGCGACACCGCTGACCGCGGCGAGCGCGAGAAGGCCGTGTCGACCGCCAAGGCCTACCTCGCCCGCTCGGCGGTGCAGGTGGCGCAGAAGGCGGTGCAGATCCACGGCGGCATCGGCGTCACCGAGGAACTGGATATCGGCCACTACTTCCGCCGCGTCACCCACTACGCGCAGATGCATGGCGACCGCGATTGCCACGTGCAGCGCTACATGCGGGTCACCCAGTAAGGGCCGGCCGGGCCCGGGGTCGATTCCGGGCCTGGCCACCGTCCCCGGCCGTTTCTTGACACCCCCCCGGGGGCGCCCCGACAATGCGCGCCCTCCGGTTTATGGCTAGGTAGCTCAGCCGGTTAGAGCACGGCACTCATAATGCCGGGGTCCCCGGTTCGATTCCGGGCCTAGCCACCAGTACACCCTCCGGACGCTTCCGAAACGGTCCGGAATCCCCAGCAAAAACGCGGCCTTGGCCGCGTTTTTTGTTTTCCGGGCCTACCCCCGATTCCGAATCGGTCCGTTGCGTTCCGGGGGTAACTGGGGGTAGTTTCGGGGGTAACGTCCTCGGGCACAAAGCCCGTTACCCCCAACTCCGATGCCTCTGACCGATCTACGAATCCGCGCGGAAAAACCGGCAGAAAAGCCCAGAAAGGTCGCTGACGGTGGCGGTCTTTACCTCCTCGTGAACCCGAATGGGGGTAAGTGGTGGCGCCTCAAGTACCGGTATGGGGGTAAGGAAAAGCTGTTGTCACTGGGAACCTACCCCGAGGTTTCGCTGCGGGAGGCCCGTGAAAAGCGGGACGAAGCACGTCAGCAGCTGCGCAATGGAATCGACCCTGGCGCCAACCGCAAGGCCGTCAAGGCGGCCCAGTCGGGGGAGGACATCAAGGACGCCTTCGAAGTTATCGCCCGAGAGTGGTTCAAGAAGAACCTCGGCACCTGGACCGAAGCCCACGCGGAGAAGCTGCGCCGTCGGCTGGAGAAAGACATCTACCCCTGGCTCGGCAAGCGCCCCATCGCCGACATCACTACACAGGAACTGCTGCGCGTCCTGGAGCGTATCCAGGAACGAGGCGCCATCGATACCGCCCGCCGCGCCCAGCAGTCCTGCGCGCAGATCTTCAACTACGCCATCATCACCGGCAGGGCCACCCACAACCCGGCCACCAACCTGCGCGGAGCCCTGCGGGTCGCCAGACAGACCCACCACGCGGCCATTACCGACCCCAAGCGAGTCGGCGACCTGATGCGGGCGATAGATGCCTACCAGGGGAGCTTTGTGGGACGCAGCGCCCTGCGGCTGGCCCCCTTGGTGTTCGTCCGCCCCGGCGAGCTCCGGCACGCTGAATGGTCCGAGATCGACCTGAAGGCCGCCGAGTGGAACATCCCCGCCTCGAAGATGAAGATGAGGGAGCCCCATTTGGTGCCCCTGTCCCGTCAGGCTGTAGCGATCCTTGAGGACCTGTACGTGATCACCGGCAGGGGGAAGTACGTCTTCCCGTGCAACCTGGGTGGCGACCGGCCTATGAGCGAGAACACCATCCTGGCGGCCCTCAGGAACATGGGGTTCGAGAAGACCGAGATGTCCGGCCACGGGTTCAGGGCGATGGCGCGAACCCTCCTAGACGAGGAGCTAGGTGTCCGCGT
>JBKHWA010000095.1:0-12531 GCA_046566765.1 Gammaproteobacteria bacterium | reverse complement strand
GGCAGCAAGGTGCGGATCACCGGCCAGGACGGCAACCAGTTCAACGTCACCCCGTTGTAGGCGCGCCTCGCGGCGCGGTCCCGTGATGCCCCCTGTATCCCGCATCGACGATGCCCTTGCGGCGCTGCCGGCGCCGCTGGCGGCGCTGGTCCGCACCCACTGGCAGAACTACAGCGAGCGGCTGGCGGCCGATGCGCAGGCATTGCCGCCGCAGCTCGGGGATGACGCGACGCTGGCCGCGCTGCTGCGCACCTTGGCCGGCAGCGATTACGTCGCATCGCAATGCCTGCGCAAGCCGGCGATGTTCGCCGCGTTGCTCGCCGCCGGTGAACTGGACCGCGCCTACGCGCCTGGCGAGATGCGCGCGCACGTGGAAGCGGCGCTGGCCGCCGCGACCGACGACGACGTGCTCGCGGCCGCGGTGCGCGCGGTGCGTCACCGCGAAATGGTGCGCATCATCTGGCGCGACATTTCCCGCGGCGAGGCCGGCGCCTCGCTGGCGGAGACCGTCGGTGACCTGTCCGATCTCGCCGATGCCTGCATCGATGTCGCGCTGCAGAAAATCTCCGCCTGGGCCGAGCGCGACCTCGGCGTGCCGACCGGCGAGCAGTCCGGCGCGCCGCAGAAGCTCGTCGTCATCGGCATGGGCAAGCTCGGCGCGCGCGAGCTCAACCTCTCCAGCGATATCGACCTGATCTTCGCCTACCCGGAAGAGGGCGATACGCAGGGCGTGGCGCGTTCGCTGTCCAACCACGAGTTCTTCACCCGGCTCGGTCGGCGCCTGATCAAGGTGCTGGATGCCGTCACCGACGACGGGTTCGTGTTCCGCGTCGACATGCGGTTGCGGCCGTGGGGATCCAGCGGCGCGCTGGCCGCCGGCTTCGACGCGATGGAAGGCTATTACGAGGAGCAGGGCCGTCCCTGGGAACGCTACGCGATGATCAAGGCGCGGATCTGCGGCGGCGACGCGAAAGCCGGCGAGGAACTGCTGCAACGGCTGCGGCCGTTCGTATACCGCCGTTACATCGATTACAGCGCGTTCGGTGCGTTGCGCGAGCTGAAAGGCATGATCCAGCGCGAAGTGCAGCGCAAGGGCATGGACCAGAATGTCAAGCTGGGTTCCGGCGGCATCCGCGAAGTCGAGTTCATCGCCCAGGCTTTCCAGTTGATTCGCGGTGGTCTCGATGCGCGCCTGCAGCAGCGGGCGTTGCTGCCGGTGCTGGACACGCTGGCGGAACTGGCGATCATCGCGCCGGAAGTGCGCGACGAGCTGGCCGCCGCCAACGACTTCCTGCGCCGCACCGAGCACCGCCTGCAGGCGATAGCCGACATGCAGACGCAGTCGCTGCCGGAGGACGAGCTCACCCGGTTGCGTGTCGCCTTTGCCATGGGCTTTGCCGACTGGCAGCAATTTTCCGCCGCCCTCGCCGCGCACCGGGCGCGGGTCGAGAAGCACTTCCGCGACGCGATCGCGTTGCCGGACGACGACCCGGCGGCGGCCCCGGTCGCCGGCGATGACTGGCTGGACCTGTGGCTGGGCCGGTTGCCCGAGCCCGCCGCCGTTGCCGCGCTCGAGGCCCAGGGCATCGGCGACGCCACCGCCGTTTTCTCCGCGCTGCAGGCGTTCCGCGAGGATCGCGGCGTCGTCAACCTGCAGGCGATTTCCCGCGAGCGCCTCGATCGGCTGGTGCCGCAGTTGCTGCGCGCATTGCCGGGCTGCGGTGCGCCGGCGGCGGTGTTGCCGCGGGTGCTCAAGGTGTTCTCGGCGGTGCTGCGCCGGTCGGCTTACATGGTTTTGCTCAGCGAGAATCCGCAGGCACTGGTCGAACTGCTGCGCCTGTGCGGAGCCAGCGAGTGGATCGCCGACGAGATCGCCCGCCACCCGTCGCTGCTCGACGAGCTGATCAACACCCGCCGGCTCTACGCGCCGCCGCAACTCGACGAGTTGCGTGCCGACCTGCGGGCGCAACTGGCGCGCATTCCCGAGGACGACAGCGAGCAGTTGCTGGAGGCATTGCGTCATTTCCGGCTGGCACACGTGTTGAAGGTGGCAGCCTCCGACGTGATGGGCACGCTGCCGCTGATGAAAGTCAGCGATTACCTCACCTGGATCGCCGAGGCGCTGCTTGGCGAGGTGCTGGCGATCGCCTGGCGCGACGTCGCGACGAAGCACGGGTGCCCGCGCGATGCCGCCGGCAACCCGGTCGGCTCGCTGGCCGAGCCCGGCGGCTTCACCATCGTGGCCTACGGCAAGCTGGGCGGCATCGAACTCTCGTACGGTTCCGACCTCGACCTGGTGTTCATCTACGACGCGCCGGCCGACGGCACCACCGCCGGCCCGCGCGAACTGAGCAACGAGGCGTTCTACACGCGGCTGGTGCAGCGGATCATCAACGTGCTTACCACCCGCACGTTCTCCGGCGCGCTGTACGAGGTCGACATGCGGTTGCGGCCGTCCGGCGCCTCGGGGTTGCTGGTGTCATCGCTGGCCGCATTCGCGCAGTACCAGCAGGAAACGGCGTGGACCTGGGAGCACCAGGCACTGGCGCGCGCGCGGCCGGTAGCCGGGGACCGGGCAGTCGGCGAACGTTTCGACGCGGTACGTCACGAAACGCTGGCCCGCCGGCGCGATCCCGAGCGTCTGCGCAATGAAGTCGCGGCCATGCGCGACAAGATGATCGACAACCTCGGGCTGGCGGCGGACAAGGATGCGACGCCCGCCCAGAAGGCCACCCTGTTCGACGTCAAGCACGACCCCGGCGGTATCGTCGATATTGAATTTCTGGTTCAATACCTCGTCCTGCGGTGGTCCTGCGAACACCCCGGCCTCACCCGCTACACCGATAACGTCCGCCAGCTCGAAGGACTCGCCGCCGCCGGCCTGTTGCCGCCCGCCGATGCCGACCTGCTGCGCGAGACGTACCTGCGCTTCCGTACCCTGACGCATCGTGCCGCACTCGCCAACGGAAAGTCGCGAGTGCCCGCGGCGGAGTACGCGGAGCAGCGCGCAGCAGTACGTCGCGTGTGGTTGTCGGTGATCGGCGAGGCCGCGGCGGGCGCGAGCATCCACTGAATTCATTTACCGGAAATTCTGCTGCCGGCGGTCGATGGTCCGCGGCGCGATTCGAGGAGCACTTCCATGTCGATGTCCGATCGTGATGGCGTCATCTGGTTCAACGGCAAGCTGGTCCCGTGGCGCGAGGCGAACACCCACGTGCTCACCCATACGCTGCACTACGGCATGGGCGTGTTCGAGGGCGTGCGCGCCTACGAGACGGCGAAGGGCCCGGCGATCTTCCGCCTGAAGGAACACACCCGCCGCCTGTTCGACTCGGCGCACATCATGGGCATGAAGATCCCGTTCACCCAGGAAGAGATCAACGCCGCGCACGTCGCCGCCATCCGCGAGAACAAGTTGCCGCACGCTTACATGCGGCCGATGGTGTTCCTCGGCTCGGAAGCACTCGGCCTGCGCGCCAAGGGGCTGTCGGTGAACGTCATCGTCGCTGCCTGGGAATGGCCGGCCTACATGTCGCCGGAAGCGCTCGAACTCGGCATCAAGGTGCGTACTTCCAGCTACACCCGCCACCACGTCAACATCGCGATGACGCGCGCCAAGGCCAATGGCAACTACATCAACTCGATGCTGGCGCTGAACGAGGCGCTGTCCGGCGGTGCGGAAGAAGCATTGCTGCTGGACCCGGAAGGTTACGTGGCCGAGGGCTCGGGCGAGAACGTGTTCGTCGTCCGCGACGGCGTGATCTACACGCCGGACGTCACCAGCTGCCTCGACGGCATCACCCGCAAGACGATCATGCAGCTCGCCGGCGAGCTTGGTTACACCGTGAAGGAAAAGCGCATCACCCGCGACGAGGTGTACATCGCCGACGAGGCCTTCTTCACCGGCACCGCCGCCGAGGTCACGCCGATCCGCGAGCTTGATGGCCGCGTCATCGGCGCCGGCAAGCGTGGTCCGGTGACCACTGCGCTGCAGACCCTGTACTTCGACGTGGTGCGCGGCAAGAGCGCGAAGCACGCCGACTGGCTGACTTACTGCAAGTAAGCCGCCCGAAACGCAGGCGATGGATTCCGGATTCGAGGCCGCACGGCGCAGGATCGTCGCCTGGCTGGTCACCGACGGCCGGCCGGGCCATCGCACCCAACTGGAAGGCCTGCTGCGCGCGCTGGCTCGCCATGCGACGGTGGATGCGCACTGGATCGAGGTCGAGCCGGAATTCCGCTGGCGCGCCGCGTTCGATGCGCTGCTGAAGCGGTTTCCCGCCGGCACATCGCTGCCGGATCCCGACGTCGTCGTCGGCTGCGGCCACGCCGCGCACCTGGCGACGCTGGCCGCCACCCGTGCGCGCGGTGGTCGCTCGGTAATCCTGATGACGCCCACGCTGCCGGTGTCGTGGTTCGATCTCTGCGTCATCCCGCAACACGACCTGCCGCCGACCCGCCCGAACGTCATCGCCACCCGCGGCGTGCTCAACATGCAGCGCGCGTCGGTGCACCAGCGGCCCAACCAGGGCCTGTTCCTGATCGGCGGGCCGTCGCGCCACCACAAGTGGGACGAGAAAACGCTGATCACCCAGTTGCGGCAGATCGTCAAGGAAACGCCGGGCATGCGCTGGGCGCTCACCACCTCGCGGCGCACGCCGGAGTCGTCGCGCGGCTTGTTGAAGTCGCTGCGTGGCATCGGCGTCGAGGTGATTCCGTATGAGCAGACGGATGCCGGCTGGGTCAACGACGCGATTACCGTCAGTTCGCAGGTGTGGGTCACCGAAGACAGCGTGTCGATGCTTTACGAGGCACTCACCTCCGGTGCCGCCACCGGCGTGCTGTGGGTGCCGAGACAGGATGTCGATCGCGTGACGCGCGGCGTCGACCAGCTGGTCAACGATGGCCTCGTCACGCCGTTCCTCACCTGGAAGGAGACGCGCATGCTGGCGAAGCAGGAAAAGCCGCTGAACGAGGCCGAGCGGGTGGCAGAACGCATCGTGGAGTGGCTGCCGGCATGAACAGTGGCGCCGATGACAATACCGGCAAGCGGTTGACCGTCGTGCAGGTGCTGCCGGCGCTGGATTCCGGCGGCGTCGAGCGCGGCACGCTGGAAATCGGCCGCGCGCTGGCGGCGGCGGGGCATCGCTCGATCGTCGTTTCGAACGGCGGCCGGCTGGTGGCGCAACTGTTGCGCGAAGGCAGCGAGCACATCGCTATGCCGGTGCACCGCAAGTCGCCGGCCAGTTTTTTCCAGGTGCGGCCGTTCCGTCGCCTGCTGGCGGACATCAAGCCGGACATCGTGCACGCACGCTCGCGGATCCCGGCGTGGATCGCCTTCCTGGCCTGGCGGAAGATGGACCCGGCCACGCGGCCGCGCTTCGTTACCACCGTGCACGGCATGTACTCGGTGAGCCGCTACAGCGAGATCATGACGAAAGGCGAGCGTGTCATCGTCATCTCCGAATCCGTGCGTGACTACGTGTTGCGGAATTACCCGGCCTGCCCGCCGGAAAACCTGCGGCTCATCTACCGCGGCGTCGATCCGCAGGAATTCCCTTACGGCCTGCAGCCTGATGCGCAATGGCTGGCGCAGTGGCGCGCGCAGTATCCGCAACTCGCCGCCAAGAAGGTGCTGGCGCTGCCGGGCCGCTTGTCGCGGGTGAAGGGGCACGAGACGTTCCTGCGCCTGCTGCAGGCGCTGCGCCGCGAGCGCAGCGACGTACACGGGCTGATCATCGGCGGCGAGGAGCCGAACAAGCCGGATTATCCCGGTGAGTTGCGCCGCCGCGTGAGCGAACTGGGCCTCGACGACGCGGTGACCTTCACCGGCCATCGCGACGACATGGAACTGGTGCTCACCCAGTGCGACCTGGTGCTGGCGCTGCGGGTGACGCCGGAGGCGTTCGGCCGCACCACGCTCGAGCCGCTGCGGATCGGCCGGCCGCTGATCGGCTGGGACGTCGGTGGCTCGGGCGAGATCATCCGCCGCCTGTTCCCGTTCGGCGCGGTGCCGCCCGGCGACGAGGCGGCGCTGCTGCAGCGCGTGCGCGACTGGCTCGCCGCGCCGTGCCATCCGGCGGAGAGCCACGATTTCCTGCTCAGCGACATGTGTGCGCAGACGCTGGACGTTTACCGGTCGCTGGCCAACAATCCCCGCTGATTTTCCGCCCCGGACGCTCTCGCCCGGGCCTCGAGAGACACCACACCATGCGCGTGCTGCACGTCGACTACCAGCAGATCCGCCGCTACGGGAAGACCCACGGCAACTGGGTCGAGAAGATGGCGTTCGGCATGATCCGCAACGACCACTACCTGCAGGGCTTCAGCGACCGCGACATCGCCGCCTTCGAGGCACCGTTCGGCCTGCGCGACCTCGGCTGGCGCAAGGCCAACAAGCGGTTGCTGGAAATGGTCGAGGCGACCGAGCCGGACCTGGTGATCCTCGGCCACTGCGACCAGGTCACCGATGCCACCGCCCGCGAGATCCGCCGGCTGCGGCCCGCGGCAAAACTGGTGCACTGCAACTGCGACCCGATGTTCGTGCCGGCCAACGTCGCCAACATCAAGGCGCGGGCGGCGGTCTGCGACGCGGTGTTCGTCACCACCGGCAAGCGCGACCTGCAGCAGTTCGAGGGGCTGGGCGCCCGCATCTACCACTTCCCGAACGCGGTCGACGCGGCGATGGAGCCGCTCGACAACTCGCAGCGCACCGACCTCGACATCGACCTGCTCTTCTGCAGCAACGCCACCAAGTTCTCCACCCGCGGCAAGATCGTCCAGTACCTGCGCGACGCGATCGGCAACGAACTGAATTTTCGCACGCCCGGCAGCTTCGACGAGCCGCCGGTGTGGGGCCGCGACTACGACCGCGTGCTGGCACGCACCCGCATGAGCCTCAACCTCAACCGGCAGGAGGGCGACTACTGGTACGCCTCCGACCGGATGGCGCAACTCGCGGGCAACGGCATCCTGCAGTTCACCGCCGCCAGCCAGCGTTTCGACGAGTTGCTGCCGCCGGAAACAGTCGTCTACTTCCGCGACGAGGCCGAACTCGCGGCCAGGGTCCGCGAGTTCCACCACGACGACGCTCGCCGCCGCCACTGGGCGGCGCGGACCCGCGAGTTCTTCCACCGCGAGATGAACTCGACGCTCTATGCGCGCTTCATCGTCGAGGCGACGTTCGTGCAGCCGTTCAGCCACGATTACGTCTGGGCCCGCGACGTCAATCCCGACGGCACTCTGAAGAAATGATCCGGCTGCAGGACGAGAAGCCCTTCGCGCGCGGCGGCAACCGCCTGTGCTACGTGCACCCGCAATTGCCGGGGCAGGTGGTGAAGGTGCGGCGCCCGCAGTGGACGCTGGAAGATCTCCGGCGCAAGAAGGGGTTCCCGCGCAACCTGCGCCCGCTGTCGTCGTTCGACGAGAGCCTGCAGGAGTTCCGCCTCATGCAGCAGCTCGACGCGCGGATCGGCGAGCGGCTCTACGAGGTGGTCAGCCGCAATTACGGCTTTGTCGACACCGACATGGGGCAGGGGCTCTGCTCGGAACTGATCCGCAACGCCGACGGGAAGATTTCCCGGTCGGTGATGCAGTACGTGTGGGAAAACGGCATCACCCCGACGCTGGAGGATGCGCTCGCGCGCTTCGAGCAGGCGTGGATCCCGCTGCCGATTCCTACCCGCGACATCCTGTTGCACAACGTCGTTGCCCAGTGCGACGCGCACGGCGACATCGTGCGCCTGGTGGTCATCGACGGGCTCGGCAGTTCCGGGCTCATCCCGTATGCGTGGCGGCCGCGCGCGCTCAAGATGCGCCGGGCGCGGCAGAAGCTGGAGCGGTTCAAGGGGTTGATGCGCGAGCTGGCGGAAGTGCGCAAGACCGGCGTGATGCCGAGCACGTTCTGGCAACTGCGCCACGACGGCCTGCCGCCGGCGAACGACAGCGGAAGCGGCGGGGCATGAAGCTCGTCTACCTGCTCGGCACCACCGGCGACTGGGGCGGGCTCGAGAAGCACGCGTTCGAGGTCGCCGGCGCGATGGCGGCGCGCGGCCACGAGGTGATCATGCTGGCCGACGAGTCCTACCGCGCGCGTTGCGCGCCGGGCGTCGTGCTGCATCCGTTCCGCTGGGGCGCATCGCGCAACAACCCGTTGCTCTGGTGGCGGTTGCGCCGTGCGCTGCGCGCGCTGGCCCCGGATGTCGTGCACGCGCAGGCCGACAAGGCCGTGGCGATCCTCGGCCGCGCCGGCTGGCCACCGGGTTCGGCGGCGATCGGCACCGTGCACAACGTGAAGTCCGGTTACGGCGCTTATCGCCGGCTCGACGCGGTGATCGCCGTCAGCCGCGCGATCGGCGATGCGGTTGGCCATCCGCAGGTGCACGTCGTTTACAACGGCGTGCGCGAGCAGCCGCCGGACGCGGCGGCGGTGGCGGAACTGCGTGCCTGGCGCGCGGCGCAGCCCGGCCCGCTGCTGCTGGCGATCGGCCGGCTGGTGCCGGCCAAGGGCTTCGACCTGTTGTTGCAGGCCTGGCCGGCGGACGCCGCCGCCACGCTGGTCGTCCTCGGCGAGGGCAAGCAGCGGCCGGAACTGGAGGCGATCGTCGCCGGGCGCGGCCTGTCGCACGTGCACCTGCCCGGCAACTCGGCCCAGGTGCGCGAGTGGATGGCGGTCGCCGACCTGCTGCTGATCAGTTCGCGCAACGAGGGTGGCCCCTACACGCTGGCCGAGGCCTTGCTCGCCGGTCTGCCGGTGGCCGGCACCGACGTCGGCATGGTGCCGGATTTCCTGCCGCCGTTCTGCCGCGTGCCGGCGGGCGATGTCGCCCGCCTGCGTACGCTGGTGGCGGCGGTCATCGCCGATCCGCTGGCGTTCCGGGCCGCCTGCGCGCCGGCGATGGATGCCGCGCGCGCGCAGTTGACGCTGGCCGCGATGATGGATGCCACCGAATCCGTGTATCTTGCCGTCCGCGCGCGCCACGGTGGCGGGCGTTGAGGAGTTGCCTGCCATGACCATTCCCTGCCGCGTGATCAGCCTGGACCCGGGCAGCGCGATGGCGCGCACGCTGGGCGAGTCGCTGTCGGCGCAGGGCGTCGCTTTCAGTTTCGTGCCGGCCGTCGATGGCCGCCGCGGGATCCCGCCGCTGCAGGGCCGCGAGGTGCTGGACAACCGCAAGGCGCTCATCCGCCACGGCCGCCTGCTGCGCAACGCCGAGCTCGGCTGCTACCTGTTGCATTACCGTGCGCTGCAGCAGGCCTGGGACGAGGGGGTCGAGCGCGTTTGCCTGCTGGAGGACGATGTCGGCCTCGAGCCGGGCTTTGCCCGCGTGCTCGCCGCCATCGAGCAGTTGCCGGAGGACGTCGAGTTTGTGCGTTTGATGGCGCTGCGCATCCGCCGCCGCAAGGTGCTCGCGCTGCTGCCCGGTTGCGACGAGCACCGGCTGGTGCGGCCGGAACGCGGCTGGTGCGGCACGCAGGGTTACGTGATCAATCGCCGCGGGATGCGCAAGGTGCTCGATGCCGCCTGCCGCATCTACGAGCCGATCGACAAGTTCTACGACCACTTCTGGGAATACGGGCTGCGCCACTACGGCGTCGAGCCGCACGTGATCTTCGAGCACGAGCATCCGTCGAGCATCCAGAAGAAGGACGAGCCCCGGCCGTCGGTGCCGCTGCTGTATCGCCTGCTGTCGCCGCTGGACAAGCTGGCATTCAGTCGCAGCCGTCACCGCTACCTCAAGGCGCATGCCGACGAGTTCTATCCCGCGGAAAAACCGGCCGTCGCCATGGGCCGGACCAAGCGAATCCACTGAGCGCCGCGCGCAGGAGGCAAACATGAAGAAGCAGAAGGTGTTCTGCATCGGTTTTTCCAAGACCGGAACTACCAGTCTCGAGCTGGCGCTGCAGGCGCTGGGTTACCGCGTGATGGGCCCGGTCGGCATCGAGAACAAGCACATCGGCCGCGACGTGCTCAAGCTGACGCTGCCGCTGGTGGAGCAGTACGACGCGTTCCAGGACAACCCGTGGCCGATCATCTACAAGGAACTGGACCAGCGGTTCCCCGGCAGCAAATTCATCCTGACCACGCGCGACACGCAGTCGTGGATCAAGAGCGCAGTCGACCACTTCGGCACCAAGGTCAAGCCGATGCACGTGTGGATCTACGGCGTGCAGACCGCCGCCGGCAACGAGCCGGTCTACATCGAGCGCTACGAGCGGCACAACCGCGAGGTGAAGGAATATTTCAAGGACCGGCCGCAGGATTTCCTGCTGCTCGATCTATCGGAGAAGGATCCCTGGGGCAAGCTGTGCCCGTTCCTCGGCTGCGAGCGCCCGGACATTCCCTATCCGCACGCCAACAAGGCAGGCGAGTGGAAATCCGGCAAGCGGCAGCGCTGGTGGAAGAAATACCTGACGCACCCGGTGCGCGATTTCTTCCGCAAGTTGTTCGGGCTGCCGCCCAAGCGCTGAGCCGTCGCGGCCCGTCGTCGTTCGGCGGCAGAACCGGTCAGAGGCGATCCGTGCCGTGGGCGCGGCCATCCGGCAGGAACGCCGGCTCGCCGTGCAGGTAGGCAAGCATGCCCTCGGCGCGTTGCGCGTGCTTCAGCCGCGTCTTTGCCGTGCGGCCGAACTTGCCCTTGAGCCAGTACCAGAACCAGGTGCGCCGCGGCGCCAGCCAGCCATCGACGTCGCCGTGCTTGTGCAGCGTGTACATCAGCGACCAGCCGCGGTGCCAGTTACGCAGCGCGTCGAGCGCCGGGTTCGGTGCCGACGATTGCTTCTGCAGGTGGCGGATGAACAGGTCGCTGTCGAGCAGGATGTGGCGACCGCTGTCGATGACGCGGCGGCACAGGTCGCTGTCTTCCGAGTAGAGGAAGATCGCCTCGTCGAAGAACCCGATCTCGCGGAAGTCTGCCATGCGGAACAGCATGGCGGCGCCGCTCACCCACTGACGCTGCAGCGCGCCTTGCTGCAGGTGGCTTTTCGGCGATACCGCCGGCGCGAACAGGCAGGCCTCGCCATCGTGCGCCTGCGCGAAGCGGAGCATGCGTTCGGCGGTATCGACGGTGATCTCGAGGTCCGGGTTGAGCAGGAAGGCATACGGCGTCTGCACCGTTTCCAGCCCGCGGTTGGCAGCGCGGCCGTAGCCCTCGTTGCGCGGCAGGCGGACCAGCGTCGCCTGCGGGTAGCGGGCCGCCAGCAGGTCGGCGCTGCCGTCGCGGCTCGCGTTGTCGACGATGACCACCGGGAAGCGCCCGGACGACAGGAACTCGTGCTGGCATTTCTGCAGCGCCGCGGCGCTGTTGTACGAGACGATGACGATGGTCAGCATGCGACGGTTCCGCTGGCGGGCCGCGGCCGGGAGCCGGGGCGGCCGGCATTATCCGGTACAATCCGCCGGCTGGCCATTTCAACGACCTTGGCCGCGCGACGCGACGCAGGGAGACCGGCATGAAGATCACTGTTTTCGGCACCGGCTATGTTGGCCTGGTGACCGGCGCCTGCCTGGCCGATGTCGGCCACCACGTGGTGTGCGTCGACGTCGACGCCGGCAAGATCGAGCGCCTGCGCCAGGGCGTGGTGCCGATCTTCGAGCCCGGGCTGGAGGCGCTGGTCCGCCGCTGCCATCGCGACGGCACCCTGGAATTCACCACCGACGCCGCCGCCGGCGTGCGCCACGGGTTGCTGCAGTTCATCGCCGTCGGTACGCCGCCGGACGAGGATGGCGGCGCCGACCTGCAATACGTGCTGCAGGTGGCCGACACCATCGGCACGCACCTCGATGGCTACAAGGTGGTGATCGACAAGTCGACGGTGCCGGTCGGCACCGCCGAGAAGGTCGGCGCGGCCGTCGCGGCCGCGCTGGCGCGCCGGGGCGTGCAGCACGCGTTCGACGTGTGCGCCAACCCGGAGTTCCTCAAGGAAGGCAGTGCGCTGGAAGACTTCACCAAGGCGGCGCGGATCATCGTCGGCACCGGTTCCGAGCGCGTACGCAAGTTGATGCGCGAGTGCTACGCGCCATACAACCGCAACCACGACAAGCTGATGTTCATGGACGTGCGGGCCGCCGAGCTGACCAAGTACGCCGCCAACGCCATGCTGGCGACCAAGATCAGCTTCATGAACGAGCTGGCGCAGATCGCCGAGCGGCTGGGCGTCGACATCGAGCAGGTGCGCGAAGGGATCGGTTCCGATCCGCGCATCGGTTACCACTTCATTTACCCGGGCTGCGGCTACGGCGGCTCCTGCTTCCCGAAGGACGTGAAGGCGCTGTCGCGCATCGCCCGCGACGCCGGCTACGAGGCCGAGCTGATCGACGCCGTCGAGCACGTCAACAACCGGCAGAAGGGCGTGCTGTTCGCCAAGCTGTCGCGTGCGCTCGATGGCCAGTTGCGCGGTCGCACCATCGCCGTGTGGGGGCTGTCGTTCAAGCCGAACACCGACGACATGCGCGAGGCGCCGAGCCGGGAGTTGCTGGCGGCGCTGTGGGCAGCCGGTGCGAAAGTGCGCGCCTACGACCCGGAAGCGATG
>JBKHWA010000094.1:0-10395 GCA_046566765.1 Gammaproteobacteria bacterium | reverse complement strand
GGGGGGGGGGGCCGGCGGGGGGTGCGCCCCGGCCCGGGGACGCTTCAGGCCGGCCGGTTGATCGTGCGCACGCCGGACGCGCCGGCCACCAGCAGCACGTCGGCGCCACGGCGGGCGAACAGGCCGTTGGTGACCACGCCGGTGATGTTGTTCAGCCGCTCCTCGACCTGGCCGGGCACCGACAGGTCCAGCCGGGCGACGTCGAGGATGTGGTTGCCGTTGTCGGTGACGAAGCCCTGGCGGTACACCGGCCGGCCGCCGAGCTTGACCAGTTGCCGGGCGACGTAACTGCGCGCCATCGGGATCACCTCCACCGGCAGCGGGAACTCGCCGAGGCGGTCGACCAGCTTGGACTCGTCGGCAATGCAGACGAACTGCCGGGCCACCGCGGCGATGATCTTCTCGCGGGTGAGCGCGCCGCCGCCGCCCTTGATCATCGCCAGCCGGTGGTCGACCTCGTCGGCACCGTCGACGTAGACCGGGAGCTCGGCGACGTCGTTGAGCTCGAGCACCGGGATGCCCAGCGCCTGCAGCCGCTGGGTGCTGGCGGTCGAGCTGGATACCGCGCCGCGCACCTTCGGCCGCAGCGCTGCCAGCGCGTCGATGAAGAAGTTCACCGTCGAGCCGGTGCCCACGCCGAGGATGGCATCCGGGTCGACGTACTTGATGGCGGCCTCGGCGGCGGCCTTCTTGCGTGCATCCTGGGGGGTCATCGGCACTCTCCGGCGCGGGGTGGGCGGGGTGCCTGGAATGGCACCCGGAATGGCGCCGCGCATTATAGTCGGCCGTTCGGCTACCATGGCCGCTTCCCGCGAATTTCCGCGCTTTGCGCGCCCGGTTGCGAACCCGCATGTCCCTCGAAGACTACGTCCGCCGCATCCTCACCGCCCGCGTCTACGACGTGGCGGTAGAGACGCCGCTCGCACCGGCGCCGCAGTTGTCGCGCCGGCTGGAAAACCGCGTGCTGCTCAAGCGCGAGGACCTGCAGCCGGTGTTCTCGTTCAAGCTGCGCGGCGCCTACAACAAGATTGCGCACCTGCCCGAGGCGCAGCGCGCTGCCGGCGTGATCACCGCCAGCGCCGGCAACCACGCGCAGGGCGTGGCGCTGTCGGCGCAGTCGCTCGGCATCAGGGCGATCATCGTGATGCCGCAGACGACGCCGGAGATCAAGGTGAACAGCGTGCGCCAGCGCGGCGCGAAGGTCGTGCTGCACGGCGACACCTTCGACGAGGCGTACACCCACGCGCGGCAACTCGAGAAGGAAAAGGGCTACACCTTCGTCCACCCGTACGACGATCCGGACGTGATCGCCGGCCAGGGCACCATCGCGATGGAAATCCTGCGCCAGCACCCGGGCGAGATCGACGCCGTGTTCATCCCGGTCGGCGGCGGCGGCATCGTGGCCGGCATGGCGGCGTACATAAAGTACCTGCGGCCTGACATCCGCGTGATCGGCGTCGAGCCGGAAGACGCCGCCTGCCTGAAGGCGGCGCTGGCCGCGAAGAAGCGGGTGGTGCTGCCGGAAGTCGGCCTGTTCGCCGATGGTGTCGCCGTTGCGCAGATCGGCGAGGAAACGTTCCGCATCGCGCGCAGGCACGTCGACGAGGTGGTCACCGCGTCGACCGACGAGATCTGCGCCGCGATCAAGGATTTCTTCGACGACACCCGCGCCATCGCCGAGCCGGCCGGCGCGCTGGCGATCGCCGGCATGAAGAACTGGGTCGCGCGCGAGAACGCCACCGGCAAGACGCTGGTCGCCGTCGCCAGCGGCGCCAACATGAATTTCGATCGCCTGCGGCACATCTCCGAGCGCACCGAGCTCGGCGAGAAGCGCGAGGCGGTGTTGTCGGTAACGATCCCGGAGCGGCCGGGCGCCTTCCGCGCGTTTTGCCAGGCGCTCGGCAAGCGCAACATCACCGAGTTCAACTACCGCTACAGCAGCCGCGAGCGCGCCGATGTATTCGTCGGGTTGACCTTGGCGCGGCCGGGCGACCGCGAGGAAATCATCGAGAAGCTGCGCGCGCGTGACTACCCGGTGGTCGACATGACCGACAACGAGATGGCGAAGCTGCACGTGCGCTACATGGTCGGCGGCCACGCGCCGGCCGAGGGCAAGCAGGAGCTGGTGTTCCGCTTCGAGTTCCCGGAGCGACCGGGCGCGCTGATGAAATTCCTCGATCGTCTCGGCCAGGCCTGGAACATCTCGCTGTTCCACTACCGCAACCATGGCGCCGACTACGGCCGCGTTCTGGCCGGTTTCCAGGTCAACGCCGGCGAGCGCAAGGCGGTGGAAAAATCGCTGCGCGATCTGGGCTACCCGTTCGTCGACGAGACCGACAATCCCGCGTTCGTGCAGTTCCTGCGCTGAGCGCGCCGGCGCGGGTCGCCGGCTTTCCCCGGGAATGAAAAAGGGCGCCTCGCGGCGCCCTTCCTGTTGCCGTTACTTGCCGGGCGTGTACAGCAGCCCGACGTCCAGCGTGTCGGCGTCGACATCGTCGAGCGCGTAGCGGCTCCAGCCGACCTCGATGACCAGCGGACCGGCTTCTACGCCGACGCCAAGCCCGAAAAACATGTCGGTGTCGTCGGCGCTGTCGGACGCCGAAAAAAAGGCGGTGTCGACGCTGATGTCGGTGTTCCAGCGGAAGAAACCGACGCGACCGATGCCGTGCACCGTTTCCCCGAACGGCAGGTAGCCGTTGAGCCCGGCACTGATGCCGGAGAGTTCGAGATCGATCGCCAGCGGGCCGGGCGGGTAGATGACGGTGCCGTCGCTGACGGCATCGAAACTGACCTCGCTGCCGTCGATCCAGTCGAGTTCCACGCCGACGTACGGGTTGAAGTTGTAACCGCCGCGCAACTTGAAGCCGGTGGCGGTGTTGTCGTCCGCGGCCGCGACGAACGAGCCGTCGTTGAAGTCGTCGGCGGCAATGTCGACCTCGGTGGAGATCACCGACAGGCCGACATAAGCGCCTTTCTCAACGGCGACGGCGGGGCTGCACAGCAGGAGTGCGACCGCGCTGGCAGCGACTCGTTTCATCGGGATCTCCTTCCGTGGATTGGCTGTGGCTCGTCGGTCGCGGGTTGCCGGCTACGCGCTTACCAGCCAAACCCGAGTTGCAGGAAGGCGCCGACGGTGCCGTCGGCAGCCTGCGCGGAGATGTCGATCGGGCCGAGGCCGAGACCTACGGTGGCCACGTCGGCGATGTCGCTGCTGGCCAGGTTGGCGCGGTAGCCGGCGCGCAATTGCAGGTATTTCAGGTCGTACTCGGCGCCGAAACCGAGGAACTGCGTGACGTCGTCGCGGGTGGTGCCGGAGTTTTCCGTCAGGTCGAGGTCTAACGCCAGCGTCGTGCGCTTCGTCGTGCGGGCCACGCCTGCGCGAACCTGGGTGGCGATCTCGATGTTGGCGCCGGCGGCGGTACGGTAGTCGCCGCCCACCAGGTTCTTCGCCACCAGCGCGTACTGCCAGTCCGAATCGGCGGCGGTCTTGTAGACCACGCCGATGTCCATGTCGAACGCGGAATCGGTGCGCTCGGTGAGCTCGAGGTCATCGGCCTCGAAGTTGTCGGCGTCGGCGACGTAGTCGTAGGTGAGGATCTCGACCGCCTTCGGCGTCACGCCGGCGCTGAGCCGGCCGCCGCTGGCGAGTTCAAAGCGGTGCGAGAACGCGATGCCGGCCTCGGCGATTGCCACGCCGAGCGCGCGAGCGGTGGACTGTGCGTCGAACTCGCCGTTGATGTCGGTAGCGAACTCTACCTCGTCGCTGCCGCCGATGGTGTTGACGAACAGGTCGGGGTTGGCGGTCACTTCGCCCGCATCAACCTGGCCGTCGCCGAGCAGCGCGACGTAGCGGTCGAGGCGGTTGGTGTCGTTGCCGGCGATCTGCGTGCTCACTGCCAGCTGCGCATTGCCGCCGATGAACACGCCGACGCCGAGTTTCGGCCCGGGCACGCCGAAGCCGAAGCCGGCGCCCGGCAGCACGTTGGCCTGGTCGTTGTTGAGTGCGTTCAGCTGCGATGACAGTTGCGCGGTGATGTTGGCGGCGTTGGCGAGTTCGGCGTTGACCGAGTCGATGGCGATCGCCGACGTATCGATCAGGTCGATCGAGGCATTGAGCGCGTCCATCGTCGTTTCCAGTTCGTCGAACTGGTCCTGCATCTCGTCTTCATCGGCCAGGGTGGCACCGACGCCGAGCACGATCTGGAATGCATCGCCTTCACGCTGCGCCGACAGCATCGCCGGGTTGAACAGCGCGGCGCTGGCTGCCTTGGCCGAGGCGACGCCGGTGCCGCCCATGCCGGCGGCGCGGACATCGAACGGGGCGTAGGGGGCGGCAGTGGCGGTGCCGGTAGCGGCAACGGCGGCGGCGAGGGCAAGCATCCGGCGAACGGTCATGAAGGCGTCCTGGGTGGTAGTGGCGAAGGACGCCAGTCTACAAAACGTGAGGGGGGTCACGCCCGGGGTGTGCCGGTTGCCCGGTTCTGGGGTCGAGTAATTCACAGAACCTTAGGGCTGGCCTTAAAACAGAACGCTAACTTTTTGACCGGAAAGCCCTTTTCCTTCTTGATTCTTGACCCTGTTCACGGAATGATCGCCCCCCGTTGGTCAAAGATTGGCCTCCGGTACTCCCAACCTGGTCCAGAACAATGAAAAAGAAGTCTCCCGACATCCTCTGGGTGTTTGCCGCCATCTTCATGGCCGGCGTCCTGTTCAGCGCTGTCAGTGAAGGCGGCGACCGCGAGGACGACTCCCGCGCGGCCGGCATCATCCTGCACGGCAACTGATCCCTGCCTGAAAGCCGCCGTTCCCGCGCTGCTCAGTCGGTGAACACCCGCGCCAGCGGGATGTCCCAGGGCGCGGCCGGCAGCGATGCCACCGCCTGCAGGCGGTGCGCCAGCCCGCACAACGACGGCCGTCGCGGCCAGCGTGCTGCCCGCTCGCGGGCAAACGTGCGGTCGTAATAGCCCCCGCCCATCCCGAGCCGGTTGCCGGCCCGGTCGAACGCCACCAGCGGTGCGAGCACCAGGTCCAGTTGCCAGGGTGCGGCGCGGTCGCGCCAGGTGGCCGGCTCCGGTATGCGGAAGCGATTGCGCCGCAACCTGTCGCCGGCGCTCCAGCGCACGAAGAACATCCGGTCGTGATACAGCGGGTGCAGCACCGGCAGGTAGACGCGCTTGCCGAGCCGCCACGCGCGTTGGGCGAGTGGTGCCGGATCGATTTCACCGTCGGCGGCGATATACAGCGCGAGCGAGCGCGCCTTGCGGAACTGCGGGCTGGCGGCGACCCGGCGCGCCAGTTTCCGTGCTGCCGCCCGCTGCTGCGCCGGGCTGAGCGCACGCCGCCGCGCGCGGATCGCGCGGCGCAGGGCGCCGGCATCGACGGGGGCGGATTCAGCGTGGGGCATGGGAAAGGGGAAGTTCTCCGGCGTGCCGCTGCGGGTATGGCCCTTGAACCCAGGGTTCAAGGTTGGAGGGACGAGGATGCCTCAGGCTTTCCGTCGAGCGGACATGCACACTAGCACCACAACGAACCTCCGTTGCGACATGCGCATCGGCTCAGGGGACTTAACCCGGCTGGCGCACACGCCAGAGAACAGGCGGAAGTATAGCGGAGCCGGCACGGCGCCAAGGTGTTCGTGAACGACGGAAAATGCGGATATCGCGCTTGACCGCGACAGCCGGTGCAAATCCGGGCGCGATCAGGCCCGGGCCATGGTCAGGGATTCTGGCGCTGGCGCTCGTTGAGTTGCTCGATCGCCAGCAACTCTTCATCGGCTTGTGACAACAGCCGCTCGATGCGGCCTGCCGCGTCCGCATCGCGGCGGGCGTTGCCGCGGTTCTGCAGCAATTCATAGCCGAGGTTGAGCGCCGCCATCACCGCGATGCGCTCGAGGCCGATCATTCCGCCGTTCTTGAGCCCCTTCATCCGCTCGTCGAGCAACTTGGCGGCCTGCAGCAGCCCCTCGCGTTCGTCCGGCGGGCAACTGAGCTTGTATTCCTTGCCGAGGATCTGGACGGTGACGGTATCCATCGCGTCGATGGTCATGTCATTCCTGCTCCAGTTCCTTCAGCCGCGAGATGATCGCCTCGACCTTCGCGCGCGCGAGGTCATTCTTCTTGAGCAGGTCCGAACGCTCCTCGCGCAGCGAGGCTTCCCGCGTCAGCGACGCCTGGTAACGCTCGCGGATGCGGCGCGAGGCGCGCACGAGGGCCTCTACCTTTTCTTCCAGTTGGCGCAGTTTGTCGTCGCTCATCTGTCGCTCGGAAGAGCCCGGGATGGCCCCGGGACTGGCGGGTTTGCGGGATAGGCGGGTTATGCAACGTGCCGTGGCGGCGCCGGTATCGCGCCTTGCAGCGCGCGGCGGAAATCCCGGCAGGTGATCGGGGCTACTATAGTTAGCCGGCCCGCCGAGGGTCAATGAAACCGCTCCCGCCCAAGGACCCCGCAATGACCACCGACCTGTTGCCTCCCCACGACGATATCGACCTCGCCCTGGAGGACATCGGCGCCGCCGCCGGCGCGTCGGCCGTGCATGGCCTCCTGGCCGGGCTGGCCTGCGCCGGTGCCGGCCTGCCGGAGGCGAAGTTGCGGGCATTGCTGGCCGACGAACTGGACGCCGATCTCGACGACGTGACGTTCCGCGAACTGCGTCGGCTGGACGGCATCACCCGTCGCCAGCTGGTGGACGACGAACTCGGCTTCGAACTGCTGCTGCCCGATGACGACCTGCCGCTGGTCGACCGCGTGGCGGCGATGGCGCAATGGTGCGATGGTTTCCTGTCCGGCTTTGGCACCGCCACGGCCGGTCGCAAGGACCAGGACCTGCCGGAAGACGTGCGCATGCTGATCGGCACCATCGGTGAATTCTCCCGCGCCGAGGTCGGTGAATCGGACGGCGACGAGGAAGATGAGCGCAACTTCATGGAATTGGTCGAGTACCTGCGGATCGCGGCGATGACCATCCACATGGAACTGGCGAGGGGGAGCGTGGCGTGAGCATCACCGCCCAGGAATACGCGCGCCGCCGCCGCGAGCTGATGCGGCAAATGGCGCCCAACAGCATCGCCATCCTGCCGGCGGCGCCGGAGCGCAAGCGCAACCGCGACCTCGAGTATCCGTATCGACAGGACAGCGCCTTCCATTACCTGTGCGGCGTCCCGGAGCCGGAATCGGTGCTGGTGCTGGTGCCGGGCCGCGCGCACGGCGAGGTGGTGATGTTCGTGTGCGAGCGTGACCGCGACGCCGAGATCTGGAATGGCTACCGTGCCGGCCCGGAAGGCGCCTGCAAGCAGTATGGCGCCGACGATGCGTTCCCGGTCGGTGACATCGACGAGATCCTGCCCGGTCTGATCGAGGGCCGCGATCGTCTTTACTACGACATGGGTCGCGACCCGGAATTCGATCGCACGGTGATGGGCTGGGTGAACACCATCAAGGCGAAGGTGCGCACCGGTGCGCATCCGCCCGGCGAGTTCGTCGCGCTGAACCACCTGCTGCACGACATGCGCCTGTTCAAGAGCGCCGCCGAACTGAAGTTGATGAAGCGCTCGGCGGAAATCGCCGCCGGCGCGCACCGCCGGGCGATGGAAAAGTGCGTGCCCGGCATGTACGAGTACCAGCTGGAAGCGGAGTTCCAGCACGAGTTCATTCGCCACGGCGCGCGCTACCCGGCGTACTCGCCGATCATCGGTGGCGGCCGCAATGCCTGCATCCTGCATTACCGTGAAAACGACGCGCTGTTGAAGAACGGCGACTTGCTGCTGATCGATGCCGGCTGCGAGTACCAGCATTACGCGTCGGATATCACCCGCACCTTCCCGGTGAACGGCATGTTCTCGAAGGAACAGCAGGCGCTGTATGAGCTGGTGCTCGCATCGCAGTTGGCGGCGATCGGCGAGGTGAAGCCGGGCAACCACTGGAATGCGCCGCACGAGATCGTGGTGAAGATCCTGACCCAGGGCCTGATCGATCTCGGCCTGCTCAAGGGTTCGTTCGACGACCTCGTCGCCAGCGAAGGTTATCGCCGCTTCTTCATGCACCGCACCGGGCACTGGATCGGCATGGACGTGCACGACGTCGGCGATTACAAGATCGACGGCGAGTGGCGGGTGCAGGAGCCGGACATGGTGATGACGGTAGAGCCGGGCCTGTACGTCAGCCCGGACGACGAGACCGTCGATGAAAAGTGGCGCGGCATCGGCATCCGCATCGAGGACGACGTGGCGGTGACCAGGACTGGTCGCGACGTGATGACGGAAGAGGCGCCGAAGACCGTTGCCGATATCGAGAAGGCGATGGCCGATGGCGCGAAGATCCGCGTGGCTGTCAGCGCGCGCAAGCAGGCCGGCTGATCCCGGTGAGATCCCTCCGATGAGCCACGTCCTGATCGTCGGCGGCGGCATGGCCGGCGCCTCGCTGGCGCTGCTGCTGGCGCAGCGCAGCACGCTCCGCGTCACGCTGGTCGAGCAGGCGGCGCTGGCGGTCGATTCCTTCCCGGATACGCCGAGCTATGACGCCCGATCCACTGCGCTGGCGCTGGGCAGTGCCGAGATTTTTTCCGCGCTCGACGTCTGGCCGACGCTGGCGCCGTACGCGGCACCGATCCGCCACATCAGCATCTCGCACCGGGGCCGCTTCGGCGCCGCCCGGCTGGATGCGGTGGAGCAGGGCGTCGCCGCACTCGGATTCGTCGCCGAAAACCGGCATATCGGCTACGCGCTGCTGGCGGCGCTGCGGGCCACCTCCGTCGAGTTGCGCGCGCCGATGCGTGTTGCCGGCGCGCAGCGCGTTGGCGATGGCTGGTCGGTGGAGATGGCCGATGGCGAGCGCATTGCTGCCGACCTGCTGGTGATCGCCGACGGCGTCAATTCCGTGCTGCGGCAAGCGCTCGGCATCGCCGTCGGCAGCCACGATTACGGTGCTACGGCGCTGGTCTGCAATCTCAGCACGCGTGAGCCGCACGCCGGCGTTGCATTCGAGCGCTTCACGAATGACGGCGCGATCGCCCTGCTGCCACTGGTCAGTGAGCAGCTTGCCGACCGTGATACCAACAGCCATCGCATGGCGCTGGTGTGGTCGTCGCCGACGGCGCGCGCACGGGAGTTGCTGGCGAAGCCGGAACGCGAATTCATCGTCGAGCTGGATGAAGCGATTGGCGGCCGCCTCGGCGGCATCGCGAAAATCGGCGTGCGCAACGCCTACCCGCTGGTGAAGACGGTGGCCGCCGAGCAGGCGGTGCCCGGCGCAGTGCTGGTCGGCAATGCGGCGCACCTGCTGCACCCGGTGGCGGGGCAGGGCTTCAATCTCACGCTGCGCGATCTCGCCGCGCTGGCCGACACGCTGGCGCAGGCGGAGCGACGCAATGAATCGGTCGGCGATCTCGCCGTGCTGCAGCGCTACGTCGATGCGCGCGTGCGTGACCAGGAATTGACCTCCGGGCTGTCGCATCGCCTGCCGCAATTGTTCGGCGCCGAAAACCTGCTGTTGTCCGGCGGCCGCGACCTCGGCCTGCTGGCGTTCGACCTGCTGGCGCCGCTCAAGCGCGAGTTCGCGCGGCAGACCATGGGCGTGGGTGTGTTCACGGGAGGCGTCAGCCGTGCCGGTTAAGTCGGAATTCGATGTCGTGATCGTCGGCGGCGGCATGGTCGGTGCCGCGCTCGCGGCGTCCCTGGCGCCAACGAAACTGTCGATCCTGGTGCTCGACGCCGAATCACCGGCAACCGCCGACACTGCCGCGCCGACCACCGTCGACAGCGTCGAGCCGCGCGTCAGTGCGCTCACCTGCGCGACGCAGACCCTGCTCGTCAATATCGGCGCCTGGCAGCACCTGCCGCCGGCGCGGATCTGCGCCTACGAGCGCATGGAAGTCTGGGATGCCGACGGTACCGGTGCCGTGCATTTCAACGCCGCCGAGACCGGCACTGTCGCGCTTGGCTGGATCGTCGAGAACCGGCAGGTGGCGGCGGCACTGCACGCGGCCTGCGCGGAAAGATCGAACATCGAGTGGCGCGCGCCGGTGCGCTTGCAGTCGCTGCTGCGCAACGGCAATCGCTGGCAGATCGCCACCGCCGACGGCAACACCGTCAGTGCGCGCCTGCTGGTCGGCGCCGACGGTGCGCAATCGCAGGTGCGCGAGCTACTCGAGTTCCGCACCCGCCGCCACGATTACCAGCACCGCGCCATCGTCGCCACCGTGCAGACCGAGTGGTCGCACGATGCCTGCGCGCGCCAGCGCTTCATCGATACCGGGCCGCTGGCTTTCCTGCCGTTGGCCGGCGAGAGCGAGAAGCTTTGCTCGGTGGTGTGGTCGACCACGCCGGACGAAACGCAGCGCCTGCTGGCGCTGGACGACCAGTCGTTCGCTTCCGAAATCGGCCATGCGCTGGAGGATCGTCT
>JBKHWA010000093.1:0-6664 GCA_046566765.1 Gammaproteobacteria bacterium | reverse complement strand
GATCGCCGGCCCGAACTGCACGCGCACCAGGCCCGGCCGCTTGATCATCGTGCCGCGCGGCCAGCAATCGCCGGAGTTCAGCGCCACCGGCAGCACCGGCACGCCGGCCTTCACCGCCAGCATCGCGCCGCCGGCCGAGTACTCGCCCTGCTCGCCCGGCAAGGTGCGGGTGCCCTCCGGGAAAATGATGACGCGCCGACCTTCGGCGAGGTGGGCCGCACCGGCGCGCATGATCTCCTTCAACGCCTGCGACGGCTTGCTGCGATCGATCGCGATCGGCCGCGCCAGCGCCAGGCCCCAGCCGAAGAACGGGATGCGCAGCAGTTCCGCCTTGGCCACCGTCACCGACGGCTGCAGGTAGACCTGCAGGAACAGCGTTTCCCACGCGCTCTGGTGCTTGGACAACACCACGCAGGCGCCGGCCGGGATGTTTTCCGTGCCGACCAGTTCGTAACGGATGCCGCAACTGATCCGCGCCCAGCCGATCGCGGCGCGGCAGGCCGACAGCAACCACCACTGCAGCCAGCGGTCCGGCACCACCTTGCAGATCAGCAGGCCGATCGCCGGCTGCAGGATCATGATCACCGCGTAACCGATATAGAAAACCAGCGAACGCAGCGCGTACCAGGCGGTCGACATCGGTTCACTCCTGAATTCTTCCCGGCGCAGTCGTGCGCGCGCGGGCAGCATAAACGAAAGAAAACCCCGGACGGTTGCCCGGCCGGGGTTTGCTGTGGCATCGATCGACGATTACTCGAAGATCTCGCCCTTCTTCGCCTTCTCGAGCAGCAGGGCCGGCGGGTTGAAGCGCGGGCCGTACTTCTTCGCGAGGTCGTTCGCCCGGGCGATGAAGCCGTTGAGGCCACCCGGGTAGTTGTTGATGAACTGGATCACGCCGCCGGTCCAGGCCGGGAAGCCGATACCCATGATCGAGCCGATGTTGGCATCGGCCGCGTTGCGGATCACGTTCTCTTCCCAGCACTTGACCGTCTCGATGGCCTCGATGAAGAGCATGCGCTCCTTCATGTCTTCCATCGGGATGCTCACGCCCGGCTTCCAGAACTCCTTGACCACTTCCGGTGCCAGCGACTTCTTGCCGCCTGCCGGGTAGTCGTAGAAGCCGGCGCCGGTCGACTTACCCTTGCGACCGAACTTGTCGATCATGGTGTCGACGATGGCGTCCGAGGCCGGGGCGACGTACTTGCCGCCGGCGGCAACGATCGCCGCCTTGGTCTCCTCGCGCAGCTTGCGCGGCAGGGTCAGCGTCAGCTCGTCCATGATCGCCAGCGGGCCGACCGGGTAACCGGCCTGCGCAGCTGCCTGCTCGATGGATTGCGGGTGCACGCCCTCGGCCAGCATGCCGATGCCCTCGTTGATCTGGGTGCCGATCACGCGCGTGGTGTAGAAGCCGCGGGCGTCGTTGACGACGATCGGCACCTTCTTGATCTGCAGCACGACGTCGATGGCCTTCGCCAGCGCGACTTCCGAGGTTTTCTTGCCGGCGATGATCTCGACCAGCGGCATCTTGTCGACCGGCGAGAAGAAGTGCAGGCCGACGAAGTTGGCCTGGTCCTTCACGCCCTCGGCAAGGCCGGTGATCGGCAGCGACGAGGTGTTGGACGCCAGCAGGCAGTCCTTGGCGACCACGTCCTGGATTTCCTGGAACACCTTGTGCTTCAGTTCCTGCGACTCGAACACGGCCTCGATCACGAGGTCGCAGCCGGCGAGGTCGGCAGCCGACGCGGTGGCCTTGATCTGCGCCAGTTGCGCGTCGCGCTTCTCTTTCGTCAGGCGGCCTTTCGACACGGCCTTGTCGAGCAGGTTGGCGGAGTACGCCTTGCCCTTCTCGGCGGCTTCGACGGAAACGTCCTTGAGGACGACTTCCATGCCCGCCTTCATGCACGAGTAGGCAATGCCCGCGCCCATCATGCCGGCACCGAGCACGCCCACTTTCTTCGCGGTGTACTTCGGCACGCCCTTCGGACGCGAACCGCCCTTGTTGATCGCCTGCAGGTCGAAGAAGAACGCCTTGATCATGTTCTTCGCGACCAGGCCGACGGCCAGCTCGGTGAAGTAACGGCCCTCGATCTTCAGCGCGTTGTCGAAATCGACCTGCGCGCCTTCGACGGCAGCACACATGATGTTCAGCGGCGCCGGGTAGTTCGCACCCTTGAGCTGCTTCTTCAGGTTGGCCGGGAACGCCGGCAGGTTCATCGCCAGCGCCGGGGTGGACGGGGTGCCACCCGGCATCTTGTAGCCCTTCACGTCCCACGGCTGCTGCGCGGCCGGGTTGGCCTTGATCCAGGCTTTCGCCTTGGCGGCCATTTCCTCGCGGTCTTTCGCCAGCTCGTTGACCAGGCCCACGCCCTTCGCGCCGGCCGGATCATATTCGTTGCCCTGCATCAGCACGCTCATCAGGCCGGTCTGGATGCCCAGCATGCGGATGACGCGGGTGACGCCGCCGCCACCCGGCAGCAGGCCGAGCTTCACTTCCGGCAGGCCGATCTTGGTCTTGCTGTTGTCGATGGCGATGCGGTAGTGCGCGGCCAGGGCGATTTCAAGACCGCCGCCGAGGGCGTGGCCGTTGATGCCGGCAACCACCGGCTTGCCGAGGGTTTCCAGCACGCGCAGCTGGCGCTTGATCTCGGTGACGCCCGCCTCGAACTTCGCGGCGTCTTCCGGCTTCGCCTTGATCAGGTCGTTGAGGTCGCCGCCGGCGAAGAACATGTCCTTGCCGGAGGTGATGTACACGCCGGCGATTTCATTTTTTTCCTTCGCCAGGCGCTCGACGGTCGCCAGCATCGAACGGCCATACAGCTCGTTCATGGTGTTGGCGTTCTGGGTCGGGTCGTCGATCGTCAGGGTGACGATGTTGTCCGCGTCTTTTTCCCAGCGGATCGAAGTCTGTTCAGTCATTTCTCAATTCCTCGAATTCTGCCGTGGACGCTTAGACGCGCTCGATGATGGTGGCGATACCCATGCCGCCGCCGACGCACAGGGTGCACAGGCCGCGCTTGAGCTTGCGACGCTCGAGTTCGTCGAGGACGATGCCGATGATCATCGCGCCGGTGGCACCCAGCGGGTGGCCCATGGCGATGGAGCCGCCGTTGACGTTGGTGATCTCGTGCGAGATGCCCATGTCCTTCATGAAGCGCATGGCAACGGACGCGAACGCCTCGTTGATCTCGAACAGGTCGATGTCGGAGACCTTGAGGCCGGCAATGGCCAGCGCCTTGCGGGCGGCCGGGGCCGGGCCGGTCAGCATGATGGTCGGGTCGGCGCCGGAAACGGCGGTGGCGATGACGCGCGCACGCGGCGTCAGGCCGTTCTGCTTGCCGGCTTTTTCCGAGCCGATCATCACCAGCGATGCACCATCAACGATGCCCGAGCTGTTGCCCGGCGTGTGCACGTGGTTGATCTTCTCCAGCCAGTGGTACTTCTGCAGCGCGACGGCGTCGAAGCCGCCCATCTCGCCCATCATCGCGAACGACGGCTGCAGGCCGGCCAGGCCTTCCAGCGTGGTGTTCGCGCGGTAGTACTCGTCCTTGGCAAGGATGGTCAGGCCGTTCTGGTCTTTCACCGGGACGACCGACTTGTTGAAGTAGCCCTTGTCCCAGGCGTTGGCCGTGCGCTGCTGCGAGGCCAGCGCGAACTTGTCCACGTCCTCGCGGCTCCAGCCCTCGATCGTCGCGATCAGGTCGGCGCCGATGCCCTGCGGCACGAAGCCGGTGCGGAAGTTGGTGGCCGGGTCGGATGCCCAGGCGCCGCCGGCAGAACCCATCGGCACGCGCGACATCGACTCGACGCCGCCGGCGAGGATCAGGTTGTCGAAACCGGAACGCACTTTCTGCGCGGCGCTGTTCACGGCCTCGAGGCCGGAGGCGCAGTAGCGATCGAGTTGCACGCCGGCGACGGTGTCCGGCAGGCCGGCTTTCAGCGCGACGGTCTTGGCGATGCAGGAACCCTGGTCACCTACCGGGCCGACGCAACCGAGGATGATGTCATCGATCGTGTTGACGTCGAGGTTCGGGAAGCGGTTACGCATCTCGTCGACCAGCGTGATCGGCAGGTCGACCGGCTTCACGGTGTGCAGCGAGCCGTCCTTCTTGCCTTTGCCGCGCGGAGTGCGGAGCGCTTCATAGATAAAGGCTTCGGTCATGGGTTCCTCCCAGGGTCTGGAAGGGCCGGCGGGGTGCCGGCCAGCGTTGAAACACCCGGGGTGCGCGCAGTGCAGGCGGGTCCGGGGGGTACAGCGGGCGCCAAGGGTGGACGAGGGGGCGGCGGCCCACAATGACAGGAGTGCTCAAATTCGATGACCGGCGGCGCCAGCGGTACCCGCCCCGGCCGGCGCCCGCAGGCAGGGCGGGACCCTGCCGCCGCCGGCGCCGCGACCGGGTTGCTAGACTGCCGCGATGCCCCGCCTGCCCCCCTTTCCCGACCGCGTCACCACTGCCCGCCTCGACTGGCGCGAGGCGATACCGGTGGCCGCCGGTTTCGACGATGTCTATTTCTCGGTCGACGGCGCCATCGCCGAAAAGACCCATGTCTTCATCGACCACAACCGGTTACCGGCACGGTTTGCCGCCGGAGGGTTCCAGGCCTTCACCATCGGCGAGACGGGCTTCGGCACCGGGCTCAACTGCCTGCTCGCCGCGCGGGCATTCCTTGCACATGCGCCGGCCGGCGCCGTGCTCCATTTCGTGTCAGTGGAAAAATTCCCGCTCGCCGCCGCCGACCTGGTGCGCGCGCACGCGTGCTGGCCGGAACTCGCCACGCTCGCCGGCGAATTGCAGGCGGCGTATCCGCCGCCCGTGGCCGGCTTCCATCGCCGCACGCTGGCCGGTGGCCGCATCCGCCTGACCTTGCTGCTGGGCGATGCCGCCGCGCTGCTCCCGCGGCTCGAAGCGCGGGTCGACGCCTGGTTCCTCGACGGCTTCAACCCGGTGAAGAACCGCGAGCTGTGGACACCGGAACTGTTCGCGCAACTGGCAAGGCTGTCGGCGCCGGCGGCCACCTTCGCCACCTACTCCGCCGCCGGCGAGGTGAAACGGGGCTTGCGCGCGGCCGGCTTCCAGGTCCGGCGCGCGCCCGGGTTCGGGCGCAAGTGGGACATGCTGTGCGGCTCCGTTGAACAGCAGGCTGCTGGAAACAGCGCCGCTGAAAACAGCACCGCTGACAACGGCGACGCCGGGAGTGGCGCCGGTGCAAACGACCATGGCCCTGGCGCGGCAATGATCGAATCACCGATCGCATCACCGGCGATGCAGACCGCAGCGGGCCGCGCCGCGGTCATCGGCGGCGGCCTGGCCGGTTGCGCCACGGCGCGCGCGCTGGCCGAGCGCGGCTGGCAGGTGACGCTGATCGAGCGCAACGCGCAACTGGCCGGCGAAACCAGCGGCAACCTCGCCGGCGCGGTGTACCCGAAATTCTCCGTGCACGAAACGGCGCAGAACCGCTGGTACCGCGACAGTTACCTGCATGCACTGGCGCGCCTGCCGCAGGTGCTGGGCACACCCGACGGCATTCGCTGGGCTCGCTGCGGGTTGCTGCAGTTGCCTGACGCCGGGGGCAACGATCTCGCCGCGGTGGCGGCCAGCGGCCGCTGGCCGGCAGACGTGCTGCAACTGGTCGACGCCGGTGAAACCGCGGCGCTCACCGGCATCGCGCTGCAACACGGCGGGCTGTGGTTCCCCGGCGCCGCATGGGTGCATCCGCCGGCGCTGTGCCGCGCGCTCGCCGACCACCCGCGCATCACGCTGCGCCTCGGTACGGAGGCGAGCGACCTCGCCCACGACGGCACCCGCCCGCTGCTCGACGGCGAGTCCTTCGATGTCGCGGTGATCGCCAACGCGCTGGCGGCCAGCGCGTTCACCGCAACCGCGGCGCTGCCGTTGCGGCGCGTGCGCGGCCAGGTGACCCACATCGCGGCAACGGCAGCATCGCGGAGCCTGCGCGCCGTCGTTTGCCACGACGGTTACGTGACGCCGGCGCGCGAGGGCACGCACTGCGTCGGCGCCACCTTCGGCCCGCGCGATGCCGACCCGGCGGTGCGCACCGGCGATCACGACGAGAACCTGGCGAAGCTTGCCGCCGCCTGCCCGCCGCTGCATGCCGCGCTGGGCGGTGCCGACACGCGCATCGCCGGTGGCCGCACCGGCTTCCGCGCGCAGACGCCGGACTACCTGCCGGTGATCGGCGCAGTCGTCGATGCGGCCGCGTACACCGCCGGCAGCAACGCCGAACAATTGCCGACCGTACCCGGGTTGTTCGTGATGTCGGCGCTGGGCGCGCGCGGGATCGCGTTTTCGCTGCTCGGCGCCGAGATCATCGCCGCACAGGCCGGGCAGGAACCGTTGCCGGTGGACCGCGAGGTAGCGTCTGCACTTTCGCCCGGCCGTTTCCTGCAGCGTGCCCGGCGCCGGGCTGCCGGTGCGGCGCGGCGGCCGCCCCCTGCACAGGAATCTTGAGATGGCGCAGTATCGGTCGCCGCCCGCTGCCTGATAATTGCGCCGCAACTCCTTGCGCAGGGAATCCCATGATCGAAATCCTCGCGTCCCTCGTGGTCGGCGCCCTCGTCGTCGAGTGGTGGCAGACCTATCACGGCGAGCCGCCGGCGCCGCCGACCGTCTCCGCACCGCCGGCGCCGCGGCCGGCACCGGCGGTC
>JBKHWA010000092.1:0-5549 GCA_046566765.1 Gammaproteobacteria bacterium | reverse complement strand
CCCGCGCCGCCTTGTTGGTGAAGGTGACGGCAACGATCTTCGACGGGTCGTACTGCACGGTCTCGATCAGCCAGGCGATCTTGCGCGTGATCACGCTGGTCTTGCCCGAGCCGGCGCCGGCGAGTACCAGCAGCGGGCCGTCGATGTAGCGCACGGCCTCGCGCTGGCGGGGGTTCAGGTCGGTCATGGGGGGGCTCCCGGCGGGGGCGGGGATTCTACCGGCTGCGGCAGCCGGCGGCAGGGTTATCGCCGGGGCCCCGGCGGACCAGGCCGCCGGGCGGGCGCTCACTACGCCGCCGGGCCCAGCAGTTCCGCTGCCGTGTACCGGCGCTTCTCGTTGCAGAACTGGCAGACGGTTTCCAGTGCACCGTCCTGCTCGTCGAGGATGGACTGCAGTTCCTCCTGGCCCAGCGACTGCAATGCCGCCAGCATGCGCTCCCGGCTGCAACTGCACCTGAACCGGAAGTCGTCGGCGTCGAACACGCGGACATCTTCCTCGTGATAGAGCCGCTGCAGCAGGGTTTCCGGCGGCAGGCCCAGCAACTCCGGCGCGGTCAGCGTGTCGGTCAGCCGGCACAGGCGGTTCCAGCCGTCGGCATCCCGGGACACCCCGCCGGCGGTCGGCAACTCCTGCAGCAGCAGGCCCGCCGCGCGGCCGTCGCCGGTCACCAGCCACAGGCGGGTGGCCAACTGCTCGGACTGCGCGAAGTAATGCTCGATGCATTCGGCGAGCGACAGGCCGTCCAGCGGCACGATGCCCTGGTAACGCTGGCCACCGGCCGGCTCGATGGTGATGACCAGGTGGCCGTCGCCCAGCAGGTGGACCAGCGGCGCATCGGGCACCTCGCCGTCCCAGCGGGCGATGGCACGCAGGTCACCCTCGTGGGTGCACTCGGCCATCAACAGCCGCAGGGCGCCGTCGCCCTTGGCTTGCAGGCTGAGCAGGCCGTCCAGCTTCAGGGTGCCGGCCAGCAGCACGGCGGCGGCCAGCGCCTCACCCAACAGCGCCTGCAGCGGTGCCGGGTAGTCGTGCTTGTCGAGCACGCCCTGCACGGCCTGCTCCAGGCACACCAGCTCGCCGCGGACAGCCAGCGCTTCGAACAGGAACTTGGTGCGGATGTCGGTCATGGCGCGCTGCCTCGGGAATCCTGGTCGCGCAGGCGGCGGATCTGCCGGCGCTCGTGCTTGTCGGGACGGTGGTCGGGCACCGGGTTGCTGATGGCCGCGGCCCGGCGCTGCGCGGCGGCCGCCTCGCGGGCGACGACGCTCTCCGGCGTTTCCGTATAGAGCCGCGCCGCGTCCTGCGCATTGCCGCGCCGGTCGGCGAGCGCGGTGACCACCACCTCGCGCGTGTCGTGGCCGATGGTGATCGCCACCCGGGCGCCGACCTGCACGTCGCGCGCCGGCTTCACGCGCTGCCCCTCATAGTGGACGCGGCCGCCCTCCACCGCCTCCTGCGCCAGGCTGCGCGTCTTGAAAAAACGTGCCGCCCAGAGCCACTTGTCCAGGCGCACGCGCGGGCCGTCGGCCGCCATCAGCGCAACCCCGCGCCGCCCGGCGCCGGCGGTATCGGCATGATGTCGTCGAAACTGTGCAGCGCGGGGAACGGGGTGGTATCGCGCTCGGCGCCCTGCGAATCCGGCTTCGCGATCGACAACAGCCAGCGGATGCCGTGCTGCCTCGCCGAATGCAGCACGGACAGGCTGTCGTCGATCAGCAGCGTCTGCGCCGGATTGAAGGGATGGTCTGCCGCCAGCGCCGCCCAGAAGGCCGGGTCTTCCTTCGGCCGGTGCAACCGGTGCGAGCTGACCAGGGCATCGAAATATTCGCCGAGCCCGGTCTCTTCCATCTTCAGCTCGAGGCTGCGCGGATGCGCGTTGGTCACCAGCAGGACCTTCGCATGGTGGCGCTTGAGCGCATCAAGGAACGCCAGCGTCGTGTCACGCGGGCGGATCAGGTGGCGCAGGTCGTATTTCAGCGCAGCGATGTCCAGGTCCAGCTCGTCGCTCCAGTAGTCGACGCAGTACCAGTTCAGCGTGCCCTGCTCGCGCCGGAAGCGCTCGCCCAGGTACGCCTCGGCCGCAGCGAAGGACGTGTTGCGCCGCCGGGCGTACTGCTCGGTAACGTAGTGCTGCCAGAAATGGTTGTCGAAATACAGGTCCAGCAGCGTGCCGTCCATGTCGAGCAGCACGGTGTGGATTTCTTGCCAGTTGACGAGCATGGGTTACCCTGCGCGGCGAGCGGAGGCGGCCAGAATATACGAGCCGCGCCCCGTTCCGGGATGGAAAAAGGCCATACCGGCCGCCGGCCCGGCGATCCCGTCCCGCATTCCCGACCGGAGTTTCACCACGTGACGCAGCCTGCCATCCCCCCGTCCCTGCTGGACGACGTCGTCGCCATCGCCCGCCGCGCCGGCGATGCCATCCTCGCCGTGTACAACCGCCCCGGCGACATCGCCGCCACCGGCAAGCAGGACGACTCGCCGCTGACCGAGGCCGACCTCGCCGCACACCGGGTGATCGTCGATGGCCTGGCCGCGCTGGCCACCGGCTGGCCACTGCTGTCGGAGGAAGGCACCGACCAGATCGACGCGGCAACGCGCCTGTCCTGGCCACGCTACTGGCTGGTCGATCCGCTGGACGGGACCAAGGAATTCATCAAGCGCAACGGCGAGTTCACGGTGAACATCGCGCTGGTCGACGATGGCGTGCCGGTGCTGGGCGTGGTGCATGTGCCGGTCACCGGCGTGACCTACCTCGGGCTTGCAGGCGCGGGACTTGCGGGCCCGGAACTTGCGGACCGTGGTGCGTGGAAGATCGAGGCCGGCGAGCGCCGCGCCATACGCACGCGGACGCTGGCCGAGGCGAAGGCTGCCGGCAAGCCGGTGATCGTCGCCAGCCGCAGCCACGGCATCGACGCGCTGGCGCCGGTGCTGGTGGCAATCGAGCAACGCATCGGTGCGTTCCGCACGGCGAACCTCGGCAGCTCGCTGAAGATCTGTCTGGTCGCCGAGGGCAAGGCTGACCTTTACCCGCGGCTCGGGCCGACCAGCGAATGGGACACGGCCGCGGCGCAGGCCGTGCTGCAGGCCGCCGGCGGCGCCATGGTCGACAGCACATTCGCGCCGTTGCGCTGCAACACGAAGGAATCGCTGCTCAATCCGCACTTCCTCGCGCTGGGCGGCGGCACGGCAGACTGGAATTGGCTGGCGGCGACGCTCGCAAACCCATAACGCAGCAGGGCAACGGCGCGCCGATCGGGGCAGCGATCAGGCTCAGGCAAAAAACAGCGTCAGCACCAGGATACAGACGATGTTCATGTAGAGGCCGGCACGCATCATGTCGCGCTGGCGTACGTGGCCGCTGCCGAACACGATCGCGTTCGGCGGCGTCGCCACCGGCAGCATGAAGCCGCAACTGGCCGTGAGCGCGATGAATGCGGCGAGCTCGGCCGGCGCCATGCCCAGCGTCGGCGCCAGCGGCAGGAACAACGGCAGCAGCAGCGCAGTTGCCGCCGTGTTGCTCGCCAGTTCCGACAGGAAAACGATGAAGGTCGCCATTGCCAGCAATACGACGATGCGCGGCAATTCCGCGATCCCCGAGAGCAGCGAACCACCGAGCCAGTCGCTGGCGCCGGAGGACTTCAGCACCGCGCCCAGGCACAGGCCGCCACCGAACAACAGCAGCACGCCCCACTCGACATCGCGCTCGACATCCTTCCAGCCCAGCGTGCCGGTGGCCAGCAGCGCCACGGCGGCGGCAACGGCGATGATTGAATCGAGATCGCGCACAATGCCCAGCCACTCGCCGAGCCAGCTGCTGGCCAGCCAGCCGGCAACCGTCAATGTGAAGATGGCCAGCGCCGCGCGCGCACCATTGGTCCAGTTGAACGTCTGCGCAACCGGGGCAACGACGGGATTGCCCGGCCGGAACAGTAGCCACAACACCAGCGCGCCACCGGGCACCAGCAACAGCATCACCGGCAGGCCATAGGCAAACCATTCCCGGAACGTCAGGCCGGTGGCAGCGCCGGCCAGCGCGTTCGGCGGACTGCCGACCAGCGTGCCCATGCCGCCCAGGCTGGCCATCCAGGCGATGCCCAGCAACACGAACAGGTAGGTCCCGCGCTCACGCTCCGCATCCACGCCGGCCAGCAGGCCCAACGCCAGCGGCAGCATCATCGCCGCCGACGCGGTATTGCTGACCCACATCGAAATGACTGCCGTCGCGGCGAACAGCAGCAGGGCCGCCGGCAGCAGGCGCCCGCGCGCGAGCCGGACGACACGCGCCGCGATGAACGCATCGATCCCGTGCCGGCGCAGCGCGCTGGCCAGCACGAAGCCACCGAAAAACAGCGCGATGACCGGATCCGCGAACGCGGCGAGCGCCTGCTTCGGCTCCAGCAGGCGGAGCCCGACCGCCACCACCGGCACCAGCAACGCGGTGACCGTGATGTGCAGGGCCTCGGTCAGCCAGAGTCCTGCGGCCAGCAGGAACAGGAACAGGCCCCGCTGCACGGTCGGCTCGACCGGCGCAAGGAACGCGCAGCAGGCGACGAGCAGACTGGCAATCACGCGCAGCATGGGGTGTACTCCGGCCACGGTATGCCGTGGTGGTGGCGAAAGGCCGCCACTCTAGCAAAGAACAACAACTCCCTACGGAAGACACCCGCATGCGCCGTGCGCTCAGCCTCCTCCTGCTCCTTGCCGTGGCCCCCGTGCTTGCCGAGACGCAAAGCCAGCAGATACAACGCGAACTGGAGGCCGTGCGCGGCGCCATCGCGCTGCCCAAGCCGCCGGCAACGCTGCCCAAGGAAATCCGCAAGATCCGAGTCTGCGTGTTCGATCCGCTGGGCGCGCACGGCTACCTGGCGAACGCCGCCAAGGACGTCCGCCTGGAAACGCTCAAGTGGGGCTACGACCTCGACCTCAACTATTTCACCAGCGAAAAAATCGTCGCCGAGGACTTCAAGGCCGGCCGCTGCGAAGCAGCGATCATGTCCGGCCTGCGCGCCCGGTCCTTCAACCGCTTTGCCGGCACGGTGGACTCCATCGGCGGCCTGGTCACCGAGCAGCACCACCGGTTGATGGCCGAGGTGATGGCGCACCCGAAAATCTCGGACAAGCTGCGCAGCGGTGAATTCGAATCGCTCGGCGCGGTGCCCATCGGGCCGGCCTACGTGTTCACCAACGACCGCGCCGTCAACAGCCTGACCAAGGCCGCCGGCAAGCGCGTTGCCGTGCTCGACTACGACCCGGTGCAGGCACGCATGGTGTCGCAGATCGGCGCCTCGCCGGTCGGCGTGGAGATCCACAACGTCGCCGGCAAGTTCAACAACAAGACCGTCGACATCATCGCCGCGCCGCTGGCCGCGTTCGATGCGCTGGAATTGTGGAAAGGCCTGGACCCCCATGGCGGCATCATCGACTTCCCGCTGGTCTGGCCGTCGGTACAGGTGCTGGTGCGCACCAGGGACTTCCCGCCGGAGATCGGCATCGCCGCACGCTGGACCGTGCACGCCAATTTCGACCTGCTGCTCAAGTACATCCG
>JBKHWA010000091.1:0-14700 GCA_046566765.1 Gammaproteobacteria bacterium | reverse complement strand
CTTCGCCACACCGATCGCCATGCCGGCCACCAGCGGCCGGGTGTTGTCGAAGGTTTCCATCACGCCGGCGAAGCCCTTCTCGACATTCACTTCCTCGCTGCCGAGCAGGTTGCTCTTGTGGACGCGGCAGTCGGTGAACATGATCGCCGCGGTGTCCGACGCCTTGATGCCGAGCTTGTGCTCGAGGCGCACCACCTCCATGCCGGGCGTGCCTTTCTCCACCACGAAGGACTTGATCGCCGCGCGGCCGAGGTTGCGGTCCACGGTGGCCCAGACGACGACGCAGTCGGAACGCTCGCCGCTGGTGACGAAGATCTTCTCGCCGTTGAGCACGTAGTAGTCGCCGTCCTTGCGGGCGGTGGTGCGGATGTTGGCGGAATCGGATCCGGTGCCCGGCTCGGTGATCGCCATCGACGCCCACTTTCCTTTCAGGCGTTCCTTCTGTTCCGGCGAGGCGACGGCGGCGATCGCCGCGTTGCCCAGGCCCTGGCGCGGCATCGACAGCAGCAGGCCGGTGTCGCCGTAGCAGAGCTCGATGGTGCCGAGCAGGGTCGACATGTTGGCGCCGTTCTTCACGCTGCCGTCGTTTTCCTTCTTGCCGCTCTTGCTGGCCGCCGACGCGCCGGCGCCGCCGTCCGGGTTGCCGTCGTTGAAGCCGTCCAGCACCGACGCGAGCATGTCGAGCTCCTTCGGGTAGGCGTGCTCGGCGCGGTCGTACTTGCGCGAGATCGGGCGGAATACGTTGTGCGCGACCTGGTGCGCCTGGTTGACCAGCGCGCGGAATTTCTTCGGGTTTCGAGGTTCATCGGTGTTGCTCCACGAATTCTGTTGCGGCGGCGCTTGCCGGCCGGATCGCTTTCCCCGGCAGCAGGCCGGGTTCAAACCTTTGCCTTACCCGGCCGGCGGCCGGGTTCCAATCACAAATGCAGGCCGTTGTACTGGATGCCGACCGCCCGCAGGTCGCGGTACCAGCGCTCCACCGGGTGTTCCTTGGTGAAGCCGTGGCCGCCGAGCAACTGCACGCCGTTGGTGCCGATCTCCATGCCGCGTTGCGCCGCCATCGTGCGGGCGAGGAATGCCTCGCGATGGAAGTCGAGGCCCTGCGCGGCGCGCGCGGCGGCGCGCCAGGTCAGCAACCGCATGCCTTCCAGTTCGATGCCGATGTTGGCGACCATGAACGCCACCGATTGCCGGTGCGAGATGGGTTCGCCGAAGGCGACGCGCTCGTTCACGTACGGGATCACGTAGTCGAGCACCGCCTGCGCGCCGCCGGTGGCCAGCGCCGCCCAGCCCATCGATCCGTAGTCGATGAAGCGGCGATAGCTGAACTCGCTGTCACCGAGCTTCGCATCGGCCGGCAGCGCGACCTGGTCGAAGTGGATGTCGCACAGGCCGGCGGCGCGCAGGCCCATGCCGCGGCCGTCGGTGCAGCTCACGCCTTTGGTGCCGCCCTCGACGATGAACACCGCCGGGCCGTCGGCTGTCTGCGCCGCCACCAGCAGCAACTCGCTGCGGTGCGCCAGCGGCACTGCCGACTTCACGCCGTTGAGCGTCCAGCCGCCGCCGGTCCTGCTGGCGGTGGTCTGCAGGTTGAACGGGTTGAACAGCGGCGCCGGCTCGTTGACGGCGATGGTCGCCAGCGGCGGCTTTTCGCTGCAGAACGCGGCGAGGTACTTCGATTGCTGGGCGGCGCTGCCCCACTGGGTGAGCGCGTTCGCCACGGAAATCGGCGCCAGCATGCCGAGCGCCAGCGCGATATCGCCGTGCGCGAGGTCCTCGGCAACCAGCGCCGAGGTGACCGCCGAGCGCTCGGTGGCGGCGCCGCCGAAGGCTTCCGGCACCGCGAACATCGCCAGCCCCAGCTCGTTGCCCTGCGCGGTGAGCGCCGGCGACATCTCCAGTTTCTCGTCGGCCTCGTGCGCCGCCGGCCGCAGCACGTCGCGCGCGAACGCCTGCACGCTCTCGCGGATCATCTGCTGCTCGTCGGTGATGTTCAGGTCGAACAGGTCCGAGGTGTGGCCCGGCTTGTCCAGCCGCGCCGGCTTGTCGACCTTCGGGCCACTGAACTTGCGCGCCGCGGTGGTGGCGAGGCGGAACCCGGTTTTCGTCAGCGTGTAGGCGGATTTCTCCACCGGCTTGCGCAGGCCGAGCTTGTCGGCCCAGTCGGAACCGGCGAAACGGTTGAGCAGGTGCAGGGCGTAACCCTGGGCATCGCGGGCCATGGAAGTCTCCTCGGGCAGCAGTAACGGGCGGGCAGCAGCAATCGACGTCGGCAGCCTAGGCGCCGGCGACGGGGGCGTGATTGGCAGGGAAGGCGGCGGGCGGCGAAGGCAGGGCCAATCGGGCTGCCGCTGCCGGGCGGGCGCCGGCCGCCGGATTGCGCGAGCGGTTGACCCTGTCCGGGGCGCTGGTGTTGGATGGCGCGTCTGCACGTCTCCACTCCGCCATCGCCGGTCTGCTCGTGGCCCAGGAAACACCCGTTCCACCCATCCCTGCCGAGGCGCTCGCGCACCTGCGCGAAGGCCAGCGGCTGCACCGCGCCCGTGACCTTGCCGCCGGCCTGCGCCACCTGCAAAAAGCGCTGCAACTGGCCGGCGAGCACCCGGCGATCCTCGAGGCGATGGCGTTGCTGGCCGCCGATGGCGGCGACCTCGCGTCGGCGGAAAAGATCTTCCGCCACCTGCACGCGCAGTCGCCGTCGGTGGCCAACACCGTCAACCTCGCGCGCACGCTGTACCGGCAACACCGCTACGCCGATGCGCTGCCGTTGCTGGAATCGGCCGTTGCGCGCAGCCCGTTCAGCGCCGACCTGCTCGGCATGCAGGCGGCGGCACTGGAGATGTGCGGCCAGTTCGATCGCAGCCTCGCGTTGCAGGAGCGCATCCTGCGCGAGGCGCCGTCGGCAGCGCAGGCAGTGAACCTCGCGTCGGCGCTGTTGCGGCAGGGCCGCCACGACACCATCCGCGAGACGATGCCGGCGCTGCTGAAGCGCTGGCCCGGCACGCCCGGGCTGCTGGCCACGGCGGCGGTGTCGGCGCTCGGTTGCGGCGATTACCCGCAGGGCCTCGCGTACCTGCGCCAGCAGCAACTGGCGATCAACAACCATCATGCCGACGCGCGCATCGCCGCGCTGCCGGCCTGGGATGGCCAGCCGTTCGACGGCCTGTTGCTGGTCAGCCTGGAAGCGATGATCGGCGACGAGATCCTGATGTCGCAGTTGCTGCTCGACGTGGTCGCGCGCGGCCAGCGGGCGGTGGTGGAAGTCGACGCCCGTTGCCTGCCGCTGTACCGGCGCGCGTTCGCGGCGATCGAGTTCGTCGACCGCAGGACCACTGCGCTGGGCGACCGGGTGCAGCCCGGTATCGTTTGCCGCCGCGCCGAGACGCTGGATTTGCTGGAAGCGCTGCAACGCCGCTGGACGCTACCCGGCACGCCCGGCTGGCTCAAGCCGCCGGCGGAACTGTGCGCGCGCAAGGGCGCCGAGTACCGCGCGCGCTGGCCGGGGAAAAAGCTGGTGGGCATCAGCTGGCGCAGCAAGCAGTTCTACAACGGCATGGACCTGAAGAGCGTGCCGCTGGCGGCGTTTGCACAGACGTTGTCGGTGCCGGGCGTGCAGTTCGTCAACCTGCAGTACGGCGACGTGCGTGCCGAGCTGGCGACACTGGGCGATGTGCCCGCGCCCTGGTGCGATCCGGAGATCGATGCCTTCAATGATATCGACGGGCTCGCCGCGCAGATCTGTGCACTCGACGCGGTCGTTTCCACCAGTTGCGCCACCGCGCACCTGGCCGGTGCGCTCGGCATGCCGACCACGGTGGTGTTGCCGAAGCGTTTCCCGATCCTCTGGCACTGGGGTTTCCGTGAAGCGGAAACCACCTGGTACGGATCGGTGCGGCTGGCGCGCAACCCGGAGGACAACGGCTGGGCAGAACTCGACCGCCTGCTGGCGGCATCGCTTGCCGGCCAGCGGGATTCGTAGGCCGGCGCGATTCGCCGGATGGCCGCGCCCGCAGGCCGGCGCGGGCGAATCAATCGCTGCGCTTGCCCGGGTTCAGTTGCGGGAACAGTGCCGCGGCCAGCGTCGGCCGGTGGAACAACGCGATGCCGTCGCGCTCCAGCGGCAGCGTGACCCCCGGTTCCGGCAGCAGTTGCCGCTCGTTCCACGCCACTTGCACCAGCGGGTATTCGCGCGCGCCGTGCTGCGCGTGCTCGATCACCAGCAACTTGCCGCGCAGGCCGATGCGCAACTCGTCCGGCACTTTCACCTTCGAGGAAGCGAGCAGCACCGGCACGATTGCCGCCACCGTCACCACTGCAAACCAGGCGACACCGGCGCCGGCGTGGTTGAACAGCCCGGCCAGCAGCGCCGGGAACAGCGCCAGCGGCAGGGCCTGCAGGGCGGCGCGCACCAGCCGGCGCGGCAGCATCGCCGTGTCGAACGGCAACCAGGCCACGCCGTCGGCGCCGGCGGTCACCGGCAGTGCCGGTTCCTGTTCTTCGTGCAACAACCGGCGCGCCAGCGTGCTGCCGCCGACCACCGCCAGCACTGCTGCCAGTATTGCCAGCAGCGGGAACAGCGCCCGCAGTGTCGATTGCGTGCCGTGCTGCGCGCCGATCGCGGCGTTGAAGGCGTCGTCGCCGAACACCGTCACCCGGTTGCCGTCGGCGATGCGCAGCACCTGCATGCGATCCTCGTCGACCACCAGCAGGTCGTCGCCCTGCACGGCGAACGACACCGGGTTGGCCAGTTCCGGCAGCGCCAGCCGCTGCACGCTGCCGTTGGCGGAAACCAGGGCCAGTGCGCCGCGGGTCTGTTCTCCGTTGGCGAGCAACACGCGGAAAGAGCCGTCGCCGCCGGCGAGCATCCGTCGCGGCTGGTCGACCGGGTCGTCCTCGCTGGCCGGATCCGGGAAGCGGGCAATGACATCGGGCGTGGCGATGCCGCGCTTGTGCAGCTCGTAGCGCTCGAGTTGCCCGGCGCCGGTGTTGGCGACGTAGAGATATTCGTCCTGCTGCCACAACGCGCCCGGGCGCTGCAGATCGCTCAGCGGCATGTCGACGCGGCGGCCGGTCTCGAAGAAGCGGTGCACGCGGTCGGCATCGGTCTGCGCCAGCCACAACTTGCCTGGCGTCGCCGCGGCCACCTGCACCGGACCGGTCGGCGCGTAGGGGTCGCTGGAGAACGGCACGCAGTCGTCGTCGCTGCAGCGCAGGAAGCGGCCGTCGACGCCGGGGCCGACCAGCAGCTCTGTTCCCAGCCAGTACAGGCCGGCGTCGCGCGCATCGGCGGCGACGACATGGTCGTCGGTGCGCAGCAACCGGCCGCCGGCGTCCAGCCGGTACAACTTGCCGGGCGCCGCCACCACCACCTCGTCGCCCTGGGCAGCGACCGCCAGCGGCCCGGTGATCTGGCGCTCGGCGTGGCGGGCGGCGAGGGCGCCGCCGAGCGCGAGCGCGGCGAGCAGCAGGAGGGCGACGGAAATCTTCGGCGACAGCGACATGGCGGGGTCCGTGGCGGGGAGTTCGGGAGAGCGTACGCAGCCGGTACTTTTTGGCTAGTATCAGCCGCTCCAAACGTGCACGAGGTCACGCCACGATGTCCAGCCGGCCGGTCATTGCCGTCTCCGCCAACCCCGCCCTCGACGAGGCGATCCAGGCCTTCCGCCACGCGTTGCAGCACAACGGCAAGGGCGCCGACGCCTACATCGCCCTGATGGGCCGGGTGACCGACCGCGTCATCGGCCTGTTGCTGCTGGAGCCGATCGAGATCGCGAAGATCAGCCCGACCCAGCGCAAGATCGTCGACTTCGCGGTCGACACCGGCAACAAGGCGTCGTCGATGCTTACCGCGCAGATCTACAAGAAGCTGAGCAACGCGCAGCTGGCGCCGATCGCCCGCGACCTGGAAAAAATGTACTGGCCGGCCGGCCCCGACAACGACAACGCGCCGCAACTGTTCTACGTGCCGGACACGATGTTCGCCCGCAACTTCCAGCTGGTGCTCGACGCCAGCGCCGCCGGCAAGGGCCGCGCGCAGATGACGCTGGCACTGCAGGTGATGGACCGCATGGTCGACGATGTCGTGCAGCAGTTCTTCCTGGCCCAGACGAAGCACGTCGACATCGGCTTCATCACCCGCAAGGCGCTGGACATGAGCGTCGCCGGCACCCGTGCCGCCTGCCAGGCGGTGATGCACAAGGTGGTCAAGGATTTCAGCGACGAGCAGATGCAGGCGTTCATGGCGCACTACGCGAAGGTACTGCGGCAGAAGGCCTGATCCCGGCCGGTCCCCGGTCTATCGCGCGTGTTCGTCGAGCGCGCGTTGCCATTCTTCCGGCGTGTTGGTGTTGGTGAGCGCCTGCGCGGCCGGCGCGTCCAGCGGCAACTCGCCGGCGGCCAGCGCGGCGGCCAGCGCCTGTAACGAGCGGCGGCGGGGATTCCCGTCGGCCAGGCAGGCGGCGAGGGCGTTGTGGAACGCGTCATCGAGGCGGAAACGTGCCGGCAATGCATGCGTCGCGTAGTGCAGTGCGCCCGCTTGCGGCTGTGCCTTCAGCAGCGTGCGCAGCGTCGCCACGTCCAGCAGCGGCAGGTCTACCGGCACCACCAGCAGGGTGGTGCCGTTCTCCAGCGGCGCCGCCAGCGTGGCGATGCCGCCCAGCGGGCCGAGCCCGGGCGTGGTGTCGGCGATGGCCTCCGGGATCGTGCCCGGGAAATGACCACTGACCAGCACCCGCGCGCAGCCGGCGGCCAGCAGCACGTCGCGCAGGTGTTGCCACAGCGGTTGCCCGCGCCAGTCGAGCAGGGCTTTCGGCTGGCCCATGCGGCGTGATTCGCCGCCGGCGAGCAGGATCGCGATCGTTTCCGGCATGGGTCAGTGCAGTTGAGGTGCAGTTGAGTTGCAGCGCGGTGCCGGGGCGCGGATCGTCCCGCGGGTTCGCCGCGGTCACTCGCCGCGGATGTACGACTCGAGCTGGCGGATCATCGATTTCTGGTCGGAGATGATGTCCTTGACCAGGTCGCCGATCGACACCATGCCGACCAGCTTGTCGCCGTCCATGACCGGCAGGTGACGCAGGCGCTTGTCGGTCATCAACTGCATGCAGTGCTCGTTGCTCTCGTGCGGCTGCACCGAGATCACGTGCGAACTCATGATCTCGCGCACCTCGGTGTTGTAGGAGGAGCGTTCCATCAGCACGATCTTCCGCGCGTAGTCGCGCTCGCTGATGATGCCGACCACCTTGTCGTCATCCATCACCACCAGCGCGCCGACGCCCTTCTCCGCCATCAGGGTTATCGCTTCCAGCACGGTACGGTGCGGGCCGATGCGGTGGATCTCGGCGTTCGGCTTGCTGCGCAGCAGGTCGGCAACGGATTTCATGCAGGTCCCCTCCATGTGAAGGGGTTTTTTAGCACGCCACCGCCAGCCCGGCCAGCGCGCAGGCGCCGATCACCCGCAGCACGGACTGGTCGAATCGCCAGAGGGCGATGAAGGCGATGGTGGCTATGGCCATTGCGCCAGGGTCCGGCGCGCCCTGCGCTGCGGGCGTGCTGGCGGGCCAGAACACGTGCTGCGCGAAGAACAATGCGAGGTGCAGGATCACGCCGACCACCGCCGCGGTGATCGCCAGCAAGGGGGCGCCGATGCGCAGGTCGTGGCGGGTGGCCTCTACCAGCGGCACGCCGGCGAGGATGAACAGGAACGACGGCAGGAAGGTGAAGAAAGTGGCAACGCCGGCGCCGGCCAATGCACCCAGCACGGTGATCTCGTGCAGTTGCTGCGTCCAGCCGCCGACGAAGCCGACGAAGGCGACGATCATGATCAGCGGCCCCGACGTGGTCTCGCCGAGCGCGAGACCGTCGAGCATCTGCGCGGTGGTGGCCCAGTGATAGTGGTTGACCGCCGCATCGGTCACATAGGGCAGCACCGCGTAGGCGCCGCCAAACGTCAGCAGCGCCGCCTGCGAGAAGAACAGTCCCATCTGCGCCAGCGTCGATTGCCAGCCGCCGCCGGCAACCAGCAACGCCATCGTGCCCAGCCACAGCAGCAGGAAAACGGCGACCGTTTTCACCAGTGCACCGCTGCGATAGCGCGCGTGCGGCGGCACCGGCGTGTGGTCGTCGATCAATGCCGGTGCGTGCGGCGCGGAGGTGGCGCCGCCGTGGCCACCGGTAGCGGCGAACGCCAGCGGCGCGACGCGGTGCGCGATCACGCCGGTCAGCGCGGCGCCGGCGATCACCAGCGGGAACGGTGCATCCGCCAGCGCCAGCGCGAGGAAGGCTGCCAGTGCGATGCCGGCCAGCAACGGGTGCTTCAGCGTGCGGCTGCCGATCCGCCAGGCCGCGTGCAGCACGATCGCCACCACCGCCGGCTTCACCGCCCACAGCACGTCCTGCACGGCGGCGACGTGCCCGAACGCGAGGTACAGCCAGGACAGCGCGGCGAGGATCAGCAGCGACGGCAGCACGAACAGCACGCCGGCGGCGATCGCGCCTTTCGTGCCGTGCAGCAGGTAGCCGATGTAGGTGGCGAGCTGTTGTGCTTCCGGGCCGGGCAACACCATGCAGTAGTTGAGCGCATGCAGGAACCGCCGCTCGCTGATCCAGCGCCTTTTCTCCACCAGCTCGCGGTGCATGATCGCGATCTGCCCGGCCGGGCCGCCGAAGCTGATGAAGCCGAGTTTCGTCCACCAGCCCAGTGCCTCGCGGAAGCTCACCGGTGCGGGTGCGGCGGTCGACGCCGGCGTCGCCTGTTGCGGTTCAGTCATCGGAAGTCTTCTTCCGGTATTCGCAGAGGTCCTCGATCAGGCAGGCGCCGCAGCGCGGCTTGCGCGCCACGCAAACGTAGCGGCCGTGCAGGATCAGCCAGTGGTGCGCGTCCTGCCTGAACTCTTCGGGGGTGAACTTCACCAGTTTCCGCTCGACTTCCGCCACGTTCTTCCCCGGCGCGAAGCCGGTGCGGTTGGCGACCCGGAAGATGTGGGTGTCGACGGCGATGGTCGGCTCGCCGAAGGCGGTGTTGAGCACCACGTTGGCGGTCTTGCGGCCGACGCCGGGCAGCGCTTCCAGTGCCTCGCGCGTGCGCGGCACCTCGCCGCCATGCTGCTCGACGAGGATCCTGCAGGTCTTGATGATGTTCTCGGCCTTGGTGTTGAACAGGCCGATGGTCTTCACGAATTCCTTCAGCCGCTTCGGGCCCAGCGCGAGGATCGCCTGCGGCGTGTTGGCCACCGGGAACAGGAAGTCGGTGGCCTTGTTCACGCCCTTGTCGGTGGCCTGCGCCGACAGGATCACCGCCACCAGCAACTCGAACGGCGTCGACCAGTTCAGCTCGGTGGTCGGTTGCGGGTTCTCGGCGCGCAGGCGCTCGAGGATCAGCCGGCGTTTCTGCGGGTTCATCGCCGGGCGGCCTCAGTCGTCGCGCCGGACCCGGCCGCGCAGCGCCTTGGCCTTGCCGTGTTTCGTCTTGCTGTCCATCCGCTTGACCTGCGAGGTCTTCGACGGCTTCGTGGGCTTGCGTTTCTTCTTCACCACCAGCGCGGCGCGGACCATCTCCGCCAGCCGGGCGAGGGCGTCGTCGCGGTTCTTGATCTGGCTGTTGAACGACTGCGCCTTGATCACGATCACGCCGTCGGCACTGATGCGGGCATCGCGCAGCTTCAGCAGTTTTTCCTTGCACTCGTCCGGCAGCGACGAGGCGCGGATGTCGAAGCGCAGGTGCACCGCGGTCGACACCTTGTTGACGTTCTGGCCGCCGGCGCCCTGGGCGCGGATCGCCTGCATGTCGATCTCGTGCTCGGGGATGACGATGGCGGCGTTGACCTGCAGGTCGGGATTCTTCACTTCGATTTCTCCTCGCCGGCGAGCCGGATACCGTCTTTCGCGATGACGATCAGCCGGTCCTTGTACAGGGCGCCGATCGCCTGCTTGAACACGCCCTTGCTGACGCCGAAGGCGCGCTGGATGTCCTCCGGCGCGCTCTTGTCGGAGAGCGGCAGGAAACCGCCGCGCTGGCGCAGGGTGGCGATGATGCGGTCGGTCAGTGCGCCGGCGGCGACGTGCGCCGGCGGGTTGATGGTGATGTCCAGCTTGCCATCCGGGCGTGGCAGCTTCATGTAGCCGGCAACGGTTTCGCCGCGGCGCAACGGGCGGAACACCTCGTCGCGGTAGAGCATGCCCCAGTAGCGGTGGTTCACCACGGCCTTGATGCCGAGGTCGGTCTCGCCGGCGATCAGCAGCGATACCTTTTTCCCCTGCGGGTAATTGGCGGCGTCGCCCTCGTCGTAGGTGTCGAACACGAAGTCGTTGAGCTTCATCGACGCGAACGGGCGCTCGTCGTCGTCGAGGCCAACGTAGACCATGCAGTAATCGCCGGGCTGCGGCCGGCCTTCCTGCTCGCTGTACGGCAGCAGCAGGTCCTTCGGCCGGCCCCAGTCGAGGAAGGCGCCGGTGTTGTTCACCTGCACCACTTTCAGCCAGAGCACCTGGTCGACGTCGCCGATCGGCTCGCGCGGGCTGGCGGGCGTGCGTTCACTCATCGTTGCACCACGTTGTTCATGTTCACGTTCACGCGACCTGCCCGGCGGCGTGGCCGGACGCCCAGGCCCACTGGAAATTGAATCCGCCCAGTTGCCCGGTCACGTCGACCACCTCGCCGACGAAAAACAGCCCGGGCACGATCTTCGAGCTCATCGTCGCCGATGACAACTGCGCGGTGTCGACCCCGCCGAGGGTGACCTCGGCGGTGCGCCAGCCCTCGGTGCCGGCCGGCCGCAGTTGCCAGTCGTTGAGCGCGGCGGCGATCGCCTTCAGCTCCGGCAGGTTGTATTGCTTCAGCGGCCGGCTGCTGCCGGTGCCGCCGATGCCGAGGTCGCACAGCCGCTGCGCCAGCCGTTTCGGCAGTGCCTCCGCCAGCACGGTGTGCAGGAACGTCTCCGGCCGCTCGCGCTGGCGCGCCTGCAGCCAGGCCAGGGCATCGGTGCCCGGCAGCAGGTCGATGTGCAGCAGGTCGCCCGGCTGCCAGTACGAGGAGATCTGCAGGATCGCCGGGCCGCTGAGCCCGCGGTGGGTGAACAGCAGCGCGTTGCTGAACGACACGCCGTTGCATTCGACCGTCGCCGGCAGCGCCACGCCGCTCAGCCCGTCGAACTGCTCCAGCGTCCTGCCGGTGAGGGTGAACGGCACCAGCGCCGCCCGCGTCGGCAGCACCGCGTGGCCGAACTGGCGCGCGACCTCGTAACCGAACCCGGTGGCACCCATGGTCGGGATCGACAGGCCGCCGGTGGCTATCACCAGCGACTGCGCGTCGAGCGTGCCGTGGCCCTCGCCGTTGCATATGCCCAGCCGGAAGCCGTCGGCGGTTTTCGTCACCGACCCGACCGTCGTCTTCGTGGCGATCTGCACGCCGGCGTCGGCGCACTCGGCCAGCAGCAGGTCGACGATGTCCTTCGCCGACTCGTCGCAGAACAGCTGGCCGAGTTCCTTCTCGTGGTACGCGATGCCGTGCTTCTGCACCAGCGCGATGAAATCCCACGGCGTGTAGCGTGCCAGCGCCGACTTGCAGAAGTGCGGGTTGGCCGACAGGAAATTCGCCGGCGTGGTGTGGATGTTGGTGAAATTGCAACGGCCGCCGCCCGACATCAGGATCTTGCGGCCGACGCGGTTGCCGTGCTCGAGCACCCGCACCTTGCGGCCGCGGCGGGCGGCGGTGAACGCGCACATCAGGCCGGCGGCGCCGCCACCGACGATGGCGACGTCGACGCGATCGCTGCTCACGGGGCGTTCCGCGCGCGGTCGGCGACCAGCGCTTTCGCCACCGCTTCCGCCACCTCGATGCCGTCGATCGCTGCCGACAGGATGCCGCCGGCGTACCCGGCGCCTTCGCCGGCCGGGTACAGGCCATGCGTATTGATGCTCTGGTACGAGTCGCGGTCGCGGCGGATACGGATCGGCGACGAGGTGCGCGTTTCCACCGCGGTGAAAACCGCGTCCGGGCGATCGAAGCCGCGGATCTGCCGGCCGAACGCCGGCATCGCCTCGCGGATCGCTTCCGTCGCGTAGTCCGGCAGCAGGCCGTCGAGGTCGGTGAGGTGCACGCCGGGCTGGTACGACGGCTGGACCTCGCCGAACACGGTCGATGCGCGGTGCGCGAGGAAATCGCCGACCAGTTGCCCCGGCGCGTCGTAGTTGCCGCCGCCGAGCGCGTACGCGCGCGACTCCAGTTCTTCCTGCAGCGCGATGCCGGCCAGCGGATCGTCCGACGGGAAATCCGCCGGGGTGATGCCGACCACGATCGCCGAGTTCGCGTTGCGCTCGTTGCGCGAGTACTGGCTCATGCCGTTGGTGACGACGCGGCCGGGCTCGCTGGTGGCGGCGACCACGGTGCCGCCCGGGCACATGCAGAAGCTGTACACGTCGCGGCCGTTCTTCGCATGGTGTACCAGCTTGTAGTCGGCGGCGCCCAGCAGTTCGTGGCCGGCCTGCGGCCCGAAGCGGGCGGCGTCGATGACCGGCTGCGGGTGCTCGACGCGGAAGCCGATCGAGAACGGCTTCGGCTCGATGAACACGCCGCGGGCGTGCAGCATGCGGAAGGTATCGCGCGCGCTGTGGCCGACGGCCAGCACCACGTGGCGGGCGGCGATGGTCGAGCCGTCCTGCAGCCGCACGCCGCGTACCTCGCCGTCTTCCCGCAGCAGGTCGGTGACATGCTGCCTGAAACGGATCTCGCCGCCGAGCGCGACGATCTTCTCGCGCATCTGCTGGATCATCGACACCAGCCGGAAGGTGCCGATGTGCGGCTTGCTGACGTAGAGGATTTCCTCCGGCGCACCGGCGGCGACGAACTCGGCGAGCACCTTGCGGCCGAGATGGCGCGGATCCTTCACCTGGCTGTACAGCTTGCCGTCGGAGAAGGTGCCGGCGCCGCCCTCGCCGAACTGCACGTTCGATTCCGGATCGAGCTGGCGTTCGCGCCACAGGCCCCAGGTGTCCTTCGTGCGCTCGCGCACGGCCTTGCCGCGTTCGAGCACGATCGGCCGGAAGCCGGACTCGGCGAGGATCAGTGCCACGAACAGTCCGCAGGGCCCGAAGCCGATCACCAGCGGGCGTTCGCCTTCGCGCTCGCCGAAGCCGGGCGGCGCGGTCGCCACCGGCCGGTAGGTCATGTCGGGCGTGATGCCGACGTGCGGATCGCGGGCGAATTTTTCGCGCAGCGCGTCGTCGCGCGTGGTCTCGATATCGACGGTGTAGACCAGCTGGATGTGGCCGCGCTTGCGCGCGTCGTGGCCGCGGCGGAACACGGTCAGCGCCAGCAGTTCGCGGTCGGCGATGCCCAGCTTGTGCAGCACGGCAGCGCGCAGCGCACCGGTATCGTGGTCCAGCGGGAGTTTGAGTTCGGTCAGGCGCAGCATGGCGGTTCGGTCGGGTCGGCGCGGGAGTTATCCGGCAGGGCGGCCATTCTAGCGGCAGGCTCGCCGGCCGGCAGGTCACGCGCACCGGGACGCAGGCAAAGAAAAACCCCGCGCGGTGTCCCGGGCGGGGTTTTCCTGGAACGGCTAACGTCAGTTCAGGATGTTGACGTTCTCGGCCTGCGGACCTTTCTGGCCCTGCGTGACGTCGAACGACACCTTCTGACCTTCCTTCAGCGTGCGACGGCCGGAGCCGTTGATAGCGCGGAAGTGGACGAATACGTCCGGACCGCCTTCACGCGAAATGAAACCGTAACCTTTTTCGTCGTTGAACCATTTAACGACGCCGTTTACCTGACCTGACATGAGCTTGCATTCCTCAAAACTTGAACGACCAGCCGGTTGGCTGGCTTGGCCTGGGACCGGCCGGATGGCACGGTGCCCGACCGCCTTAATACAGGGAATCCGGCAGGAAGGCCATCAAATTCTGGAATTTCCGCTGGCTGCCGTACCGCGGCTGTCAGGCGGCGTCAGGGAAGGCGGCCGGAACCCGGTGCCGCCAGTCCCCGGGCGATGCCCCGCATGGCGGCGATGGTTTCGGCCATGTGGGCCTGGAACTGCGGATCGGCACTGGTCTTCACGATGACCACCCGGCGTTTCTCGTCGACCCAGACCGACTGCCCCCAGATGCCGTTGGCGAAGTACTCGCCGTCGGCGTCCGGCGGTACCCACCAGTGGTAGCCGTAACCGCGATCCGGCTGGGCGACCCCGGCCTGCAGCCAGGGCTCCTGCCGGCGTGTGCTCTCGGTGACCCAGTCGGCCGGCAGCAGGGCCACCCCGTTCCACACGCCCTGCTGCAGGTACAGCTGGCCGAGCCGGGCATAGTCGCGCAGCGTGACGTTCAGGCAGCAGAAGGCGAGGGGCGTGGCCTCGTCACCGGGCCGGTTGTCGATGTTCCACAGCGCCCGGTCCTGCATGCCCAGTGGTTGCCAGAGCTTCTCCCCGGCGTAGTCGAGCAGCGGCCGGCCGCTGGCCGCCTGCACCACCTGTGCCAGTACCTGGGTGTTGAGCGAGTTGTAGTGCATCCGGGTGCCCGCCGCGAACGCCGGCGGTCGCTCGCCGTAACTGCGGGCGACCTCGGGCAGCGGCGTGTCGAGCAGGAAGGCGCGGTGGAATACGCGCTGGATGTCGGAGAAGCGGGTGTCGTAGCGCTCGTCGAAGTCGATGCCGCTGGACATGCGCAGCAGGTCGCGCACGGTCGCCTGCTCCCAGGCGGTGCCGGCGTAGGCCGGCAGGT
>JBKHWA010000090.1:0-17444 GCA_046566765.1 Gammaproteobacteria bacterium | reverse complement strand
CGGTCCGTGTCGCTCATATCAACACCTGAAAGCCGGAATTCAATATCGACGCGCCAGAGACGCAAACCCCTTGGGTCCGGGACCAGACGCCCCGGGAAAATGAACAACGAGAAGCCAATGCAGTGCGGGACAAGCGGCCCGTGCAACACGACCGGGCACGCGGCGAAGTCTAGAGACCCTCGCGGCAGCCTCGAGGGTCTCATGTCGGACAATCAGACCAATGATCGCAAAACTACTCCCAATCCGACGAAAGGACGCGCTGGCCATCCCGTGCGCAAAAGCGGCGGCACGTTCTTTTACCGCAGGAAGGCATGGGATAACGTGGGCGCCTCGCTTCTGGAGCCGTTCATGGACAGCAACCCTTCGCCGGGCGAATTCCTGCTTCTCGGGGCCCTGGAAGTACTGCTGAACCAGGCGCTCTCGGTGCATCCGCAGGGGCCCGCCTCGCTGGAGCAACTGCACGGCAAGGTGGTCCGCATCCGCGCCTTCGATCCCGACTACATCTTCTACTGCCTGATCGAACGCGACGGCATCGAGCTGACCAACACCTACGACGGCGACGCCGACATCCGGGTCCGCGGCAGCGCCGGCGCCCTCGTCTATCGCGCGCTGCTGCCGCCAGGCGACGAACAGGCAAGTACCACCGACATCCAGGTCGATGGCGAAGCCGGCGCCGTCCAGGCGCTGACCGACGCACTGGATACCTTCAACCTGTGGGAGGCGGTGCGCACCTGGCTGCGCGAACACGTCACCATGCCGGAAATCTTCGGCGTGTTGCGTCGCTACGACCCGGCCTGGCTCGAGCGCCTGCAGGGCTTGCCACAACAGGTTGGCGAGGTGCTGGAGGAACTGCGGCGACAATCGCTGCAGCAGCAGGAGATCCTCGCCGAGATCCGCTCGATGAAGGAATCGCTGCGCGCGGAACGACGCACCGATATCCTTGTCATCACCGTCGCCACCGCGCTGCTGGCGCTGGCAATGATGACCGCCATGGGCAAGTTGCCGTTATTTTCCGTCCCCAGCGTACACGCCCCGGAACAAGCGTGGATCCTCGCCAGCCTCGGTATCGCCCTGATGCTGTCCCGCCTGTTCGGCAAACGGTACAACTAGCGCAACGATGCAGGGCGGCGATCAGCCGGCCAGCGCACCGGCGATAGCGCCGGCCAGCAGGCCGGCAACCCCCGCGAGCAGCGGTACGTACTTCCAGGCGCCCACGAGCACCTCACGCCATAGCGCGTCCCACTCTCCGGCCGACACGCGGAATACTGCCGGGGCCAGCGTACGCTCCAGTTCCTGCCGGTAATGCTCGCGCAGGGCAGGACTGACGGGCGCAGAAGCAAGCATCTCCACCGCCTTTTCCACCGCCGACGATTTGACCTCGGCGAATCCTTCCGGGCCGAGCAGCAATTGCATCGATGCGCGGAACATCGGCACATCAAGGATCGCCGCAACCTCGCGGCGCATCATGTGCCGCACGCGTCCGGCGTGTGCGCCGCGCAGGAACTCGCCGTTGATGGCCCGCCAGCCGAGGGCATCGTGTACCACCATGCCGGCGAGCGCCTGCAGGAAGCGCTGGCGACGACGGTGGACGATCCCCTGCCATCGCAGCGGCCAGACCCCGATCAGGGTGACGGGGTGCGCAAGCAACAGCAGCATGGTGAACGCCGCCGCAGCAGCAGCAAGCGCGCCGGCAACCGACCAGGCCATCGGCCCCTGCAACAACAGCGGCACCGGGAACGCTGCGGCGACCGCGACCAGCACCGACCACGGGATCGCGTTGCGCAATTCACGCCCGTACACGCGCAGGAATATATCGGCCAGCCTGTCCGGGTTCTCGGCGAACCAGCGCCGGACCAGCAGCGACGGATGAACGATGTCGTCGAGTTCCCGCTGCACGTGGTCAACGAAATCGTCGACCACGTAGGGGAGGCGCCGATGCACGTGGGCGTAGATGCGGGCCCGCGCATAGGCCGACAACGCCTCCCACGAGGCCCCGTTGCGGCGGGTCATGACGTCGTCGACATGCGCGTCGATACCGTCGCGGAGGACACGGCCGAATTCCCGGCGAAAGCGGTCAGGCCCCAATTGCTCGAAAAAACGGCGTGGTGCCGGCAAGTCCTGCAGCAATTGGCCTACGGCAAAAGCGGCAAAAGCATCCGCCTTTCTGCTGACGAATCCCTGCACGGGCAACAGCCCCGGGACCCCGGTCGGGCGCACCGGGTGCAGCAGCAGCATGACGGCCAGCCAGCCGCCGCCGGCACCAGCCGCCGCAGCGAGGCCGAGCAGCAGCCAGTGCGCGCCCGTCAACCCGAAAAAAACAACGTCCAGCATGCGCGGGAACCCCGAAGAGGGGGCGAGTCTAGCATGGCCATATCAGCCAACACGTACTGGCGGCCGCCGGGAAAATGCAGGCACGATAGGCGCCTGCAGTAAACGCACAGGGATGCCTCCCCATGTCCGGAACCCGGCCTGCCAGCGAACTCCAGCCTGCCGTCCTGATCGCGGACCCGTCCAAGGTCACGCTGGTGGCGGCACGCAAACTGCTGGAACCCCACTTCAGTGTGTACCTGGCCGAGGACGGCATCGCGGCCTGGGAACTGCTGGAGTCGATCCCGGAAATTGCCGCCGTTTTCACCGACCAGAACCTGCCGCGCCTCGACGGCCACGGGCTGCTTGCCCGCATCCGCACCTCGGCCGAACTGCGGATCGCCGACCTGCCGGTGATCGTGACCACCAGCGGCGACCGCAATGAATCGACGCGGCGCGCCGCCGTCGATGCCGGCGCCACCGACTTCATCATCAAGCCTTTCGACAGCCTCGACCTGCTGACACGCGCCCGCGCCTGGTGCAGCACCTCGCAACGTTCGATGCTGATGCGGGAGGACAACAATTCGCTGCGGGAGCTGGTCCTGCTCGACGCGGAAACCCGCGCCGGCAACCGTAGCTACTTCCTGCAGGAGGCGATCAAGGATCGCTCGTTCTGCATGCGGCACCGGGGCGAACACACCCTGGTATACATCACCATCGATCACTTCGACCGCATCATGCGTGAACATGGCCGCATTGCCGCGCGCGATGCCGTGGCGCTCACCGCGGACGCCATCCGGGCCAAGTGCCGGCGGGAGGACACGTTCGCCCGGGTCGGCGATTCGGCATTCGCGCTGTCATTGCTGCATACGCCATCGCTGGGCGCCCGCGTGCTGGCGGAACGCATACGCCAGGCGATCGCCCAGAAGGTGTTCAAGTCACGCGGCATGGCGATCAACCTCACCGTCAGCATCGGCATCTCGGCGTCGCCGGCCGATGCCGACATCGCCGCCGGCCAGTTGCTTGACACCGCGGAACGTTCGGCAGCGATCGCGTCACGCGCCGGCGGCAACCAGGTTCATGTCGATGCCACGCTGCGGCCGGCTGCGGCGGTGGCGAACGCCCCGGTACCGCAACAACCTCCGGCGACTGCCGGCGACGAAAGCGCCATCAACGTTGCCGTGGCGCTTGCCGACCCGGCGACATTCATCGGCGAATTGCTGCCTGTGCTGCAGGAATTGTCGGATGCCGAACGCCTGATCCTGATCGACCGCCTGCTGGTGATGTCGGAAACGTCGTCAGGCAGCTGATTTCCGCAGCACGCGGCCTACCAGCCACCACAACAGGGTGCCGGAGACTGCGCCGACGAAGTTGGCCAGCATGTCGAGCCATTCACCGCGGCGATAGCCCGTAGCCGCCTGTGCCAACTCGATCAACCCGCCGAAGGCAACGACTGCCAGCACCACGACCCAGGGTGGCAGCCGGCGCTGCGCTGAAAGCAGCAGCGCCGCCAGCAGCGCATAGTTCACCGCGTGGGCCAGCTTGTCCCATACCTGGACGGCCGGCATCGCCTGCACCGGCATCAGCGACGCCCAGGCCGTCCAGGCAATGGCCAGCACCAGTAACCATTGCCAAATCCGCCGCTGGCGGATGGCAGCCTGCTCTTTCATCATGGATTCATCACGCAACGGGCCATCGTGGCCGGGAGGATAACCGAATGGCGAGCAACGAAAACGTTGTCGTGCTGGGCGCCAGCCCTGACAAGGATCGCTACAGCAACAAGGCCATGCACCTGCTGCAGGCCCATGGCCACCGCACGATCCTGGTGAGCCCGCTGTACACCGAGATCGAAGGCATGCCGGTGCTGAAGGAACTTGCGGCCGTGAAGGATCCGGTGGATACGCTCACCCTCTACCTGTCACCAAAACGGCTGCTGCCGCAGATCGATGACATCGTCCGGCTGCGCCCGAAGCGCGTCATCTTCAACCCCGGCACCGAGACGCCGGAACTTCAGCAGGCGCTGACCGGTGCCGGGATCCACTGGGAAGAAGCCTGCACACTGGTCTTGCTGCGCAGCGGCCAGTATTGAACCGCGCTAGCCGGCGGCAAGGTCGATGCGCCCGCGGCAGTCGCGGGCATGCAACGCATCCAGCGGCGCCGCGTACAGCTCGATGCTGTGCGGTTTGACCAGCAGCGTGGTACCGCCATGGAGCAGCACGGCGCCGCCCGCCTGTTCCTGCAGGAAGCCGCTGCCCGTCTCCCAGCGCGGCGCCAACGACGGCGCAATCTCGATCACGCCGTAGACACCATTGCCCAGCGCGTCATCCAGGGCGCGGGCATCGCGGGCAAAGCGCACCAGCCCGCGGCTCACCGCCAGGCAATTGCCGTTGCGCAACTCGATGACGGTCCGTGCCGAATCACCGGTGCCCTCGTGCCGCACGTCGCGCACCATGTCGTTGCTCATCGCTCCCCCGTTGCGTTCACCAACAAAAAGGCCGCGCATCGCGCGGCCTCTTGCTGAACGAATTGCCGGTCAGTGACCGCCGCCGGTCACGGCCTTGACCATGTCCTCGAGCACCTTCTTCGCATCGCCGAAGACCATCATGGTCTTGTCGAGGTAGAACAGGTCGTTGTCGAGGCCGGCGTAGCCGGTGGCCATCGAGCGCTTGATCACCATGACGGTGCGCGCGCGGTGGGCTTCCAGGATCGGCATGCCGTAGATCGGCGACCCCGGGTTGTCCTTGGCGGCCGGGTTCACCACGTCGTTGGCGCCGATGACGAGCACGACATCCGTGGACGGGAAGTCGCTGTTGATCTCGTCCATCTCCTTCACGTCCTCGTACGGGACGTCGGCCTCGGCGAGCAGCACGTTCATGTGGCCCGGCATGCGGCCGGCGACCGGGTGAATGGCGTAACGTACGGTGACGCCCTTCTCCTTCAGCGCGTTGGCCAGTTCCTTCACCGCGTTCTGCGCGCGGGCCTGGGCCAGGCCGTAACCCGGCACGATCACCACCGAGTCGGCGTTGGTCATCAGGAACGCGGCATCATCCGGCGAACCGGCCTTGTAGTTCTTTTCCTTGCCATCATCGCCAGCGGCAGCGGCACCGGCGTCGGCACCGAAGCCGCCGAACAGCACGTTCAGCAGCGAGCGGTTCATCGCCTTGCACATGATGTAGGAAAGGATGGCGCCCGACGAACCTACCAGCGAACCGGCGATGATCAGCATCGAGTTGCCCAGCGTGAAGCCGATACCCGCTGCTGCCCAGCCGGACAACGAGTTGAGCAGCGACACCACCACCGGCATGTCGCCGCCACCGATCGGCGCGATCCAGAAGTAGCCGAACACCAGCGCGATGGCAGTCATCGCGAAGAAGGAGTTCAGGTTGTCGGTTACGAAGTAGTGGATGCCGAAACCGAGCATCGACAGGAACAGGATGGCCTGCACCGGCTTTACCCAGGCGCCCTTGAGCGGCTTGGCCGCCAGCTTGGCCGACAACTTGCCCCAGGCAATCACGGAAGCGGTGAAGGTGATGGCGCCGACGAAGCAGCCCACGAACAGCTCGAAGCGGCTCAGGGTATTGCCATGCATCGCCTTGTACAGGGCATCGGCATCCGCATGCAGGACCGCCGCCACGGCGATCAGCACGGCGGCAAGGCCGACCAGCGAGTGCATCAGCGCGACCGTTTCCGGCATCTGCGTCATCGGCACCGTCTTCGCCCGGAACAGGCCGATGCCGGCGCCGACGATCATCGCGGCGATGATCAGGGCGACGTTCGGGCTGCTGGCCACGAAGAAGGTGGTGATGACGGCGAGCGTCATGCCGATCATGCCGTAACGGTTGCCCATTACCGCGGAGGTCGGCGAGGACAGGCCACGCAGGGTCAGGATGAAGAGGACGGCACCGATCAGGTACGCCCAGTCGCCATATTGCGCAAGGTTTTCCACGGTCATCGCTCCTTACTGCTTCTTCTTCTTGCCTTTGAACATGTCCAACATCCGCTCGGTGACGGCAAAGCCACCGAAGATGTTGATGCTCGCAAGCAATACGGCGATGGCGCCGAGGACGCTGGTCGCGGTGATTTCATCGCCGGCAACCGGCACCACCTGCAGCATGGCGCCGACGATGATGATGCCCGACAGCGCGTTGGTAACCGCCATCAGCGGCGTGTGCAGGGCCGGCGTCACGCTCCAGACCACGTAGTAGCCGACGAAGATCGCCAGCACGAACACGGTGAAGACGCTGACGAAGGGAACGCTGCTGGCATGCAGGGATGCTTCGAGCGTCGCGAGGGTCTCGTTCATCTCATTTCTCCCGGTCAGTTCGGCTTCTTGTAGATGACCTGGCCGCCGTCGACGATCAGCGTCGGCTTGACCATGTCATCGGCCTTGTTCAGCTTGATCGACTTCGACTCCTTGTCGTGCTGCGGCGCGAGGAAGTTCAGCAGGTTGCGCGCGTACAGGGCCGAGGTCTCCGCGGCGGCCAGCGCCGGGATGTTGCTGATGCCGACGATCTTCACGCCGTTGGCGGTAACCACGTTCTCGTCCGGCTTCGAGCCTTCGACGTTGCCGCCGGAGCCCACCGCCATGTCGACGATGATCGAACCCGGCTTCATCTTGGCGACGGTATCGGCCTTCACCAGCACCGGCGCCTTGCGGCCCGGGATCTGCGCGGTGGTGATGACGATGTCGGCGTTGGACACGGCCTTGTCGACGATCACCGCCTGGTCACGGATGTATTCCGGCGACGGCTGCCAGGCGTAACCGCCGGTGCCGAGCGCCTTCGCTTTTTCTTCATCGCTCATCGGCACGTCGAGCCACTTGCCGCCCAGCGACTCCACCTGCTCCTTGGCAGCCGGGCGCAGGTCGGAGGCTTCGACGATGGCGCCGAGACGCTTGGCGGTGGCGATGGCCTGCAGGCCGGCGACGCCGACGCCGAGCACGACCACGCGCGCCGGCTTCACGGTACCGGCGGCAGTCATCAGCATCGGGAACATGCGCTGGTACTCGTTGGCGGCGATCAGCACGGCCTTGTAGCCGGCGACGTTGGCCTGCGAAGACAGGATGTCCGAGCTCTGCGCGCGGGTAATGCGCGGGATGAGTTCCATCGCCACGCAGGTCAGGCCCCTGGCGGCGTAGGCATCCAGGTTCGGGTTGGCGTGCGGGGCAAATGCAGCCAGCACGGTCGCGCCCTGCTTGAGCAGCGGGACCTCGTCGGCGGTCGGGGCGACGACCTTCAGCACGAAGTCGGAATCGCGGTAGGTATCGGCCGCCGTGGCCGCAATGGCGGCACCGGCTTCTTCATAGGCCTTGTCGACGCAGGAGGAGGCGACACCCGCCCCCGACTGCACCACGACCTTGTAGCCGAGCCCGACGTACTTCTTCACCGTCTCCGGCGTCGCGGCAACGCGCGTTTCGCCCGCGGTGATCTCGGCAGGGATACCGATTTGCATGGTCAGCTCTCACCAGATGTTGTCAGACATCGCCCGGGACCACGCAGACACGCGCAACCCCCGGACGCCCTCGGAACGGGCCCCGAAGAAAATGGGTCACCCAAAATAAGCCGGCGGATTGTACTGGAACGCCCCCGGATGCCAAGGGCCGCAAGCAGCCGGAAACAGCGCCCCGCAAGCCGGTATCAGCGCCACTGCCCCAGGCCTCAGGTAAACGGCTTAGGTTGTCTCTGTATACATCCGTGACCTGCGCGTCACGGCAAGACCCGTCCCGCGGCGCTGACCAGACTTCACCCCGCCGGCAGCCCGCCCGGTGCCCTTGTGGAGAAAGGACTTCATGAAACGCGTCATTGCCCTCGTCGCCACCGCCGCCATTGCCCTCGGGGCCGCCGGCCAGGCCAGCGCCTGGTCGCAGGAAACCCACAAGCGGATCGTCGTCGACGCCGTGAATTACATGCGCGCCAACCCGGCGACGACCAACTACGCAAGGCTCGCCGCCGCGGCGCAACGTGCCGGCTACACCGTCGACCAGATGGCGCAGGTACTCGGCCAGGGCGCCTACGACGTCGACGACTTCCAGGACACCTACATCTGCGGCGCCGTCACCGGCGACTGCGTGCACGCGCCGGTCTGGGGCCTCGGCTCCGACATCGCGAAGTACACCTCGTTCTGGCACTTCCAGAGCCACGCCCGCGGCAGCGACGTGCACGGCAACGACCGCGGCGGCTATGACCCGTCGAAACTCGTGGTGTCCGGCGACATCGATGACCTCGCCGAGTCCTGGCTGTACGGCGACTACATGGACGACGGCAAGTACGGCATGAAAGGCTGGTTCGGCGACGGCACGAAATACAACACCTACGGCATCACCGAGGCGAACTACCGCCAGGGTTCCTACTCGTCGAAGTCGATGTACGACGACTACGAGCACTTCCCGTTCCAGCCGATCGACAACCTCGGCCAGTACTGGTACTCGAAGTACCAGCAGAGCCCGACCTTCCAGACGCTCGGCTTCGTGCTGCACACCACCGACCTGGTGCAGCCGCACCACACCTGGAACACGCTGGCGCTCAACCACAGCGGCTGGGAAGGCTGGGTCAACGACTACTACTACAGCGAAGGCCTGAACAACGCCGGGCTGGTAGCTTCCGCCCTGGCCGATTTCACGCCGGTACCGGCCACCAGCACCGACATCCGCCCGCTGCTGACCCAGGGCGGCGCCTACTCCTACGCCAACGGCGGCAGCGTGCTCTCCACCTCCGACCACGCCGAGCGCGTGCGGGTGGCGCGCATGATGGTGCCGCACGCGATCGCCATGGCGGTGCATGTGCTCAACCACGCCGCCAACCGGCTCTGACGGACCTCGCGGGAGCGACGCGGTGGCGCCGGGTCCAGGCGCCACCGTGCCGACCTGCCGGTCGTCCGCGTGTCACGCGATACCCGTCCACTGTCGCTTCGTGCCGTAGGGATGCGCGGGCAGCCTGCATAGACTGCGCCGCATGCCCGGGCACATCCCGGGAAACAACAAGAACACAGGCATCCCGGAGATCCACGATGAAAAAGCTCGTCGCCACCGCCCTCCAGTCGCTGCTCGCCGCCGGCATCACCCTCGCCGCCACGGACGCCCAGGCCTTCTCGCAGGAGACGCACAAGCGCATCGTGATCGACGCGGTCAACTACATGCGCGCCAACCCGACGACCACCAATTACGCCAAGCTCGCCGCCGCCGCGCAGAGCGCCGGCTACACGGTCGACCAGATGGCGCAGGTGCTCGGCCAGGGCGCCTACGACGTCGACGATTTCATGGATACCTACTTCTGCGGTGCCACCACCGGCGACTGCCAGACGGCTCCGGTCTGGGGCATCGGCTCCGGCATCGTCAAGTACACCTCCTACTTCCACTTCCAGCAGCACACCCGCGGCGCCGACGTGCACGGCAACGACCTCGGCGGCTACAACTACGACCTGCTGACCGTGTGGGGCGACATCGACAACATGGCGGCGTCCTGGCTGGTCGGCGACTACATGGACGACGGCAAGTCGGGCATGAAGGGCTGGTTCGGCGACAACACCAAGTACAACACCTACGGCATCACCGAGGCGAACTACCGGATCGGTTCCTACTCGACCAAGGCGATGTACGACGACTTCGAGGAAATGCCGTTCCAGCCGATCGATAACCTCGGCCAGTACTGGTACAACAAGTTCCAGGCCAGCCCGACCTTCCAGACGCTCGGCTTCGTGCTGCACACCACCGACCTGCTGCAGCCGCACCACACCTGGACCACCTCCGCGCTGAACCACGCCGGCTGGGAAACCTGGGTCAACGACTACTACTACGGCGAGAACCTGAACGACGCCGCGCTGGTCACCGCCGCGCTGTCCTCGTTCACGCCGATCGCCGCCGGCACCACCGACATCCGCCCGCTGCTGACCCAGGGCGGCCGCTTCTCCTACTCGAACGGCGGCATCGTGCTCTCCTCGACCGCGCACACCGATCGCGTCACCGTCGGTCGCAAGGTCATCCCGCACGCGATCGCGATGACGGTGCACGTACTGAACCACGCCGCCAACCGCTTCTGAGCGTTGACCGCGGCTCGCGCCGTGCAACGCATGCGCGCCGGCAGGCACAACCTGCCGGCTTTTTTTTGTCCCCGGGAGCCCTGCTAGACTGCGGCCGGGCATGACGAAAGCCTGCCGGCCCCGCCATCAACATCGACCAGACGGAAGAGCACACGCATGAATCACGCAACGTCCCTGCTGCGCCGGCTGCTGCCACTCGCCGTTGGCATCCTGCTGGCCGGTCCGGTCGCGGCGAAGACCGTCGATACGCTGGCAGATCCGGCGCTGGCAATGACCGTCGACGGCCGCGCCTATCCCGCTGGCATCATCGACATGATGCTGGCCGCCGCACAACAGGCCCGGCGCGAAGCCACGTGGGAACAGATGCTCGACAGCGTCGCCGAGAACCAGTTGATGGCGGCACATGCCGTGCGCGAACTCGGTCGCGAGCGGCTGCTGCCGGTCGACAAGGTCGGCTTCGCGCCGCAGGCGCTGCTCGAGGAGCAATTCAACGCGCTGATCAAGATGCACTACTTCCGCCAGATCGACGGCTACGTGAAATCGCGGCCCGGCGGCAACCTCGACGGCCTGATCGTTCGCGAACTGCCGCCGGACGACCCGGCAGTGCGTGAACTGACCACCCTGCGCGACATCGGCGAGGTACGACTGACGCCGGAACAACGCCAGCTGGCGGCGCGCACGGTGATGGCGGAAGTGCGTTTCCCCGACGGCAGCGGCAACAACATCACTTTCGACGACGTCTACACCCGCATGAACGTGCAGGGCCGCGTACGCGTGCTGCAGGACCGCGACCTGCGCTTCCTCGGCAACCAGGTACGCACCCGCGTGGAGGGACTGTTCGTCAGCTGGTGGGCTGCCACGCAGTCAGGGTTATCGTCCGCCGAGATCGCGACGCTGCGCACCATGCTCGAGGAGAAAATGCTGCGCGAAAACTACGTCATGGCGATGGGCGTGGTCAGCACCCTGCACGAGGACACGACGCCCAACCTCGAGCGCCTGCAGAAGGCCGTCACCCGCGCCGAAATCCGCGCCTGGTACACGAAAAACAGGGACCAGTTCCGGCAAGTCGAGAAAGTGCGCGCCCGCCACATACGCTGCGCAACCGAGGCCGCCTGCCAGCAGGCACTCGACGCGGTGAACGGTGGCATGGAGTTCAGCGCGGCCGCCCGGAAATTCTCCATCGCCGACGATCGCCTGGCGACGCCGGCAGGCAACCTCGGCTGGATCGCGCGGGCACAGCAGGAGCTGCCCTGGCTGCACCAGATCGCGCTGATCCAGCAACAGGGCCAGGTGACACCGCCGATCCGCAGCCCGGAAGACGCCGCCGGCAATGCGGTGTGGGAGGTCGTGCGCGTCGACGAGCGCATCGAGGGCTACAGCCCGGTGGACAGCGAGACGGTGGCCTACCAGGCGCGGCAGGAGATCGCAAAAAAGAAAGCGGTGCAGCAATACAAGGCTCGTCGCGATGCGTTGCTGGCCGCGGCCGACATCCGTCGCAACGGCAAGCTGCTGGCCGCGCGCCGCGAAGCCGAGGCAAAGGCGCCACCAGTCCCGCGCCCGGCGACGCCGGCCGCCGATCCGCACGGCCACGGCCACGGGCACCGCCATTGAAAGCCAAGGCACTGTTCGCCCTGCTGGCGGCGGTCGTTGTCGCGCTGCTGCTGTGGGTGGCGCTGCGGCCGGTGACGCCGGCCAGTTACACGCTGCCGGCTGCGCCACCGCCGGCGGATGGCGGCAGCGACTGGTTCTCGCCACCGCCCGGTGACCGGTCAACGGCAGCGGACCCGGGAGAATCGCCGGAAGAGCCTTACGACGAATTCGACCTCGACCCGGCAGCCATCGCCTCGCTGCGCGGCGGACGGGAATTCGGCGATCCGCGTACGCCACCGATCGGTCGCGATGCGCCGCGCGAACAGGCGACGCCGGAAGAGCTGGCCGACCCGGAAAAATATGCCGAGTTCGAAGCGCGCCAGGAGCGCAAGATCAAGCGCGCCTACGTGATCGAGGCGGAGAAATACGTGGCGCAGTTGCGCGACGACATCGCGAAGGGAAAGACGATGGGGATCCCGCCGGAAGAGATCGCCAAGGTCGAGGAGAAGGTGCGGCGGATCGAGGAGATGCGCGCGAAGTTGCTGGCGGCCGATCCCGGGCTGGCACCCGCGTCCGGCGACAACGACGGCGCCGCCGGGCGCTGAGCGGGGCCGGGCATTGCGCGCCGGCCGCCGTCGCGTTCAACCCCATGCATTCAGTGGGCGATACCGGCGCGCCGCAACAGGAAGGCCAGCACCCAGGCCGGGCCGATCAGCAGGAATTGCAGGTCCTGGAAAAACGAGGGTTTCTTGCCTTCCACCGCGTGACCGATGAACTGCAGGATCCACATCACCACGAACAGGCCCACCGAGATCCACAGCACCGACAGGCCGGCGGCCTGCAGGTAATGCAGCACCGCGAAGCAGGCGCCGGAAAATACCGCCATGCCGATGGTCACCGGCATCGACAGCCCGCGATAGAACAACAGCACCGGGATCACCGCCAGCACCGCCCAGTTGAGGCCGGGGATCGCCGCCAGCGCCGCCGGCACCGGGATCGCCCACAGCAGGCCGATGATCGAGAAATAGATGGTCGGCACGGCAATGAAGTGGATGGTCTTGTTGGTCTTGTTGCGGTGACTCTCGCCATACAACTCGAACCATTGCTCCAGCGTCCGGCTGCTCGTTTCGCTCATGACCACGGTCTCCGACGTCCTGGTTGGTGCCGCTACGATACCGCAAGCGGGCAGGAAAAATGATCGGCGTGATGTGGCAAATCAAGTACGCGGCGCACATTTGACGACGTCGCCCGCGCGAATTCGTCGACCGGCAGCTCACGCAGTTCCGCCAGCATGGCGGCGATCCTTGGCAGGTACCCGGGGCTGTTGCGGCCGCCGCGCTCGACGAATGACGGCGCGATGTCCGGCGCGTCGGTCTCCAGCGCGATCGCCTCCAGCGGCAACGCGCGGAACGTACCGCGGAGCCGGTTGGCGCGCTCGAAGGTAACCGCGCCGCCGAAACCGAGCAGGAAGCCCATCTTCAGGTAGTGCGCCGCCTGGTCCGGGCTGCCGGCAAACGCGTGGCAGATCCCGCCGCGCGGCAGGCGGAAGCGGCGCAACGTGGACAACACCGCGTCGTGCGAACGACGCACGTGCAGGATGACCGGCAGGTCGAGATCCTTCGCCAGCGCCAGTTGCTGCTCGAACAGCTTCTGCTGCCGCTCGCGGTCCAGCGTGTCGACGAAATAGTCGAGGCCGATCTCGCCCACCGCGACCGGCTTCTCGCGCAGCAACCAGTCACCCAGCGCGGCGACGTCCCCCGCCCGGTGCTCATCGAGGTAGACCGGGTGCAGCCCGTAGGCAGCGTGGAGCTGTACCGATTCGTCGCAGACTGCCTTCAGCGTCGGGAAATCCGCCAGCCGGATGCCGGGGACGACGATGGCGCCGACACCGGCGCGGGCGCAATCCGCCAGCACGGCGTCGCGGTCGGCGTCGAACTCGGGCACGTCAATGTGGCAGTGCGAATCGATCAGCATGCGGGTTATTCTGCGCCGGAACCCGCAACGAGGCCACGACATGATCCGCATCGCGATAAACGGCTACGGCCGCATCTGCCGCAACATCCTGCGCGCCCTGTACGACGGCGGTCACGACCGCGAAATCCAGCTGGTGGCGATCAACGACCTTGCCGATTTCCGGGTCGATGCCCACCTGACCCGCTACGACTCCACCCATGGCCGCTTCCGCGGCGACATCGCGCTGGACGGCGACGACCTCGTGGTCAACGGCCACCGCATCCGGTTGCTGGCCGAGAAAGACCTCAAGGCGCTGCCCTGGCGCCAGCTCGGCATCGACATCGTGCTCGAATGTACCGGCCGCCATACCAGCCGCGCCGACTGCGAGCAACACCTCGCCGCCGGCGCGAAACGCGTGCTGCTGTCGGCACCGGGCGAGGACATGGACCTCACCGTGGTCCATGGCGTCAACCACGGCGCGCTGAAGGCGGAACACCGCATCGTCTCCAACGCGTCCTGCACCACCAACTGCCTGGCGCCGGTGGCCAAGGCACTGAACGACGCCGTAGGCATCGTGCATGGCCAGATGACCACCATCCACGCGCTGACCAATGACCAGTCGCTGATCGACAAGGCGCATTCCGACCTCTACCGCGCACGCACGGCGCAAAGTTCCATCATCCCCTCTTCCACCGGCGCCGCGCGCGCGGTCGGGCTGGTGCTGCCAGAGCTCAAGGGCAAACTCGACGGCATGGCGCTGCGGGTGCCGACCACCAACGTGTCTATCGTCGACCTGCATTTCATTCCCGCGCGCGCCACCACGGCCGAGGAAATCAACCAGGTGATGAAGAACGCCGCCGATGCCAGCAACGGCGTGCTGAAATACAACACCGAAAAACTGGTATCGATCGACTTCAACCACGACCCGGCGTCGGCGATCTTCGACGCCAACCACACCCGCGTCCTGCACGGCCAGGCCAAGGTCATGGCCTGGTACGACAACGAGTGGGGCTTTTCCAACCGGATGATCGACGTGGTGAAGGTCATGGGCCGGCTGTAATATCCGCGCCCCCTATACCTGCGGCTGTTGCAGCTCACGCGCCATCCATGCCCACGCATCCGCTCCTGCTCGGCGCCCTGCTGCCCACCCTCGGCGAACTGTCGCTGACGCTGATGGCGGCGACCATCAAGCACGTGTCGCCGGAAGTGGGTACCTGGACGGTGGTGTTCCTGCGCAACCTGTTCGGCCTGCTGGTGCTGTTGCCGATCGTGGCGCGGCACGGCGGCACGCTGTTCCGCAGCAACCGGCCGGGCACCATGGCGATCCGCGCGCTGGCCGGCCTCACGGCGATGTACGGGTTTTTCTACGTGCTGGCCAACCTGCCATTGGCGGAAGCGACGCTGGTGAAACTCACCACGCCGTTCTTCATGCCGCTGATCGCCTGGTTCTGGCTGAAGGAGAAAATCGGCCGCCGCAACGCCACGGCGATCGTCGTCGGTTTCATCGGCGTGCTGTTCATCCTGCGCCCGGGCGCCGCGACCTTCGATCCCGACGCACTGGTCGGCATCGCCGCCGCCGTGCTCGCCAGCGTGGCCATGGTCGCCATCCGCGAGATGAACGACGCCGAGCCGCCGGACCGCATCGTGTTCCACTTCACGCTGGTGTGCACGCTGGTGTCGGCCATCCCGCTGCTCTGGGGCTGGCAGGCGCCCGATGTCGCGCTGTGGCCCTGGCTGGTGGCGATGGGCGTGTTCGGCACCATCGGCCAGTTGCTCATCACCCGCGCGTTCCAGGTGGCGCCACCGGGGCGCATCGGCCCGTTCACCTATACCTCGGTGGTGTTTGCGGCGCTGCTCGGCGCGCTGGTATGGGACGAGGTGCTGCTCGTCACTACGGTAATCGGCAGCGTTTTGATCTTCGTCGCCGGCGTGATAAACCTGTCGGCCGGCGCCGGCAAGGCCGCGCGTCCGCTGGACCAGACCCCGGAGTGAAGACCATGAAGCGCCTGAATGCCTTGCTGCTCGTCCTGCTCGCCGTCGTTGCCTTGCCCGGCTGCGAAAAAATCGAGCGCACCGTGTTCGATGCCGAGATGGGCATCGAGCGCAGCATGAACGGACTGGAAACCGGGACCACCACCGTCGACGACATCCAGTGGGTGTACCTGAAGAACGAGTGGAAAGCCGGCCAGCCGGTGGTCGTGCTGCTGCACGGCTTCAGCGCCGACAAGAGCAACTGGCCGCGCTTCGTCGGCGCGCTCGGCGACGGTTACAACGTGCTGGTACCGGACCTGCCCGGCCACGGCGAGAGCACGCGCGACCCCAAACTCGCCTACGACATCGACACCCAGGCCCGTCGCCTGCTCAGCCTGATGACTGCGCTCGGCGTGGAGAAATTCCATCTTGCCGGCAACTCCATGGGCGGTGCGATCACCGCCCGCGCCGCCTGGCTGGCGCCCGGCCGCGTCATCACCCTCGGACTGATCAATTCCGCCGGCGTCCACAAGCACCCGAGCGAGTTCGATGCACAGCTGAAGGACGGCAACAATCCGCTGATCGTCAGCAAACCGGGCGACATGGCAACCGTGATTGCCTGGGCCATGGCCGAACCACCGTTCATGCCGTGGCCGGTACTGTCGGTGATGGAACGCGAGGGCATTGCCCGTGCCGAGCTCAATCGCAAGATTTTTTCCGACCTGCGCCGCGACAATGGCATCGACCAGTCGGCGGTGCTGCCGGAGATCGCGGCGCCGGCGCTGGTGCTGTGGGGCGACAAGGACCGCCTGCTGAACGTCGCCAACGCTGCCGAGTTCACCGCGCTGATGCCGGATGCGCGGGCGGTGGTCATGGCCGGCATCGGCCACGCGCCGATGCTGGAGGACCCGGCGGAGAGCGCGCGCATTTACCGCGAGTTTCTCGCCGGCCGCTGATGTGGCAGAATCGCGCCGGATTCCGGGGGTCCACCCCCCGATTCCGGCTCCGCGAATCGGGATTGCAGGTGCTGGCCGTGAGTCCGGAATGCGGGTGTAGTTCAATGGTAGAACTTCAGCTTCCCAAGCTGACTACGTGGGTTCGATTCCCATCACCCGCTCCACTTTTTGCCTGCAGTCCGGCGTCGATGCCGTCCCGTCACCCCGGGATATCCTCCTGACATGAAACTTGCCGATCGCCTGCGGGCGCTGCACGAGCGGGCGCTGGATAACGCACGCGAGACCCGTACCATCATCGCGCGTCAACCGCTGCGCACACGCTGGCTGGCCGACGCCGGCTGGCCCACCGGCATCGCGGTGGGCGTGGCGCTGCTGGCCGGTATTTTTGTCGTGCCGGCCATCATTGACACCCTCGCCGGCTGGCTGGCGCCGGAGTTGCGTTCGAAGGGGCTGTTCGGCATCAGTCGTGCGCGTGCCAACCCGTTGCGGCCGTGGGTCGAGGGATTGCTCTGGTTCCTGTACCTCGGCGGCGCCCTCTGGCTGGCCGGCCGTATCGCCTGGCTGCGCCGTCCGGCACTGGATGGCGATCAGCCCGCCGACGCTGACGACGAGCGCACGCTGCTGTCGTCACCC
>JBKHWA010000089.1:0-6014 GCA_046566765.1 Gammaproteobacteria bacterium | reverse complement strand
GAACTGGACTTCGATGTGATCGGTCGCGAGCACGGTGTCGATTTCATCGCGTACTTCGGCGACGAACTGCGGGCACTGGAGCCGCTGCAGCGCGACGGCATCGTCCGGCGTGCGGCACCGGGGCTGGTGGTGACCGATACCGGCCGCTTCCTGCTGCGCAACGTGTGTGCGGTTTTTGACCGCAATCTCCGTCAGGACGGCGCCCCCGCCGGCTATTCGCGGGCGATCTGAGCCGCTGCGGGGTACCCCCGTATTGGCCGGTCGCTGCCCGGTCTGCTAGGCTGCGGCCTGTTTCCTGGATCGGCCGCCCGGCGGCTTGCGGACTCTCATGAGCGATATCGGTTGCGTTGCCCGGCACGGGCCGGCGGTTACCTGCAAGGAATGCAGTCTCAATGCCGTTTGCCTGCCGATTGCCGTCAACAAGGATGAACTCGATTCGCTGGACAACATCATCCGCCGGTCGCGGCCGCTGCGTCGCGGCGAGGGCCTGTTCCGTGCCGGCGAATCGTTCCAGTCCGTGTACGCAGTCCGCAGCGGTGCCTTCAAGACCTGCACGCTGACGGTCGATGGCGAGGAGCAGGTCACCGGTTTCTACCTGCCCGGCGAGATCCTCGGCATGGATGGCCTGGGCACCAACACCCACACCAATACCGCGCGCGCGCTCGAGTCGTCCTCGATCTGCGAGATCCCGTTTACCCGCCTGGAAACCCTGTCGTCGCAGATCCCGACGCTGCAGCGCCACTTCTTCCAGTTGATGAGCCGCGAGATCCAGGCCGACCAGCAACTGATGCTGCTGCTCACCAAGAAACCGGCCGATGCCCGCCTTGCTGCTTTCCTGCTCAACCTCGGCACCCGCTACAAGCGTCGCGGGCTGTCGGCCAAGCGCCTGCGGTTGCCGATGTCGCGCAACGATATCGGCAACTACCTCGGGCTTGCGGTGGAAACGGTGAGCCGGATTTTCACCCGCCTGCAGGCCGGTGGTGTACTCACCGTGGCCGGCAAGGAAATCGAGATCATCGACGGCAATACGCTGACCGAGATCGCCAGCGCCACGACCGCCAACGACATCAAGTTGCGCTCGGCCTGATCGTTCCGGCGGCACTGGCCTGGTGGCCGGTGTCGCTGCCCCGCCCTACTCCGGATCTTCCGCCGCCCGTGCCTTGCGGGCGGCTTCCTCGGCTATCGCATCCTGGATTTCGCGCAGCAGCCCATCGAGATCGGTCGGCCCGCTGTCGTCGACAAATTCGCCGGTAAGCGGGCTGTCCGGCGTCAACTCGCCGCGCTCGTACAGGTCCCAGATTTCGCCGGCGTAATCGGTATCCGCCAGCTCCGGTGCGTATTGCGAGAAGTATTCGGCAAGGTTGGCGATATCGCGCGCGAGCATGGCCTTCGCGTGGTTGTTGCCGGCGGCGTCCACCGCCTGTGGCAGGTCGATGATCACCGGACCATCGGCATCGACGAGGATGTTGTACTCGGACAGGTCGCCATGGATCAGGCCGGCACAGAGCATGCGCACCACTTCGCGCACCAGGCGGCGATGAAAATCGCGGGCGTCTTCCGGGGTGAAATCGAAATCGGCAAGGCGGCCGGCGGGGCCGCCGTCGTCATCGGCGATCATCTCCATCAGCAGTACGCCGTCGAAGCAGCCGTAGGGCTTTGGCACCCGCACGCCGGCGGCCGCCAGGCGATACAGGGCCGCCACCTCGGCGTTCTGCCAATGCGCTTCCTGCTGCTGCTTGCCGTAGCGCGAGCCTTTTTCCATCGCGCGGGCCAGGCGACTGCTGCGCACCTTGCGGCCCTCGGTGTACTGCACGGCCTGCCTGAAACTGCGCTGGGCGGCGTCCTTGTACACCTTGGCGCAGCGAATCTCGTCGCCGCAGCGCACCAGGAACACCGCTGCTTCCTTGCCGCTCTTCAGCGGACGGATCACCTCGTCAACGAGGCCATCCTCGACCAGCGGCGCCAGGCGCGCGGGAGTTTTCACCGGTTCAGGGGGCGGCCGGGACGGGAGTTGGCGCCTCGGGAATGATGGCCGGCACCTCGGTTGCGGCGTGCGCGGCGTCCAGAATCTCGCGCAGCCGCTTGAGTTCGTCCTGCACCTCGGCCGGTACGTGCTCGCCGCTGGAGCCGCTGTAGGCGAACTCGACGTAGCGCTCGTACTCGTCGTAACAGGACTCGGCGGCGTCGGATGTCGGGTAACGGACAATGCATTCCTTCAGGTACAGATCGGCCAGCGAGTAGTAGAAGTTGTAGTCGAGGACACGATCGAGGCTGGCCAGCCAGTGCAGCAGGTCGGCCATGCGCGCATCGCCCGGATGCGTCTGCACGTACTCATGGATCAAGCCGCGCAGCCACAGGTAGACGATCTTCTCCTGCTGGCTGGTGGCGATCACCGCACCGGCGTTCGGCAGCAGGTACTTCTGCACGTACTGTTCGATCTCGGCGAACGACGGGTTGAATGCCTTGAGTTTCGCCTTGCGGATTTCCTCGAAGCCCTTGATCCACGACTGGATGTCCTGGCGCACTTGCCGGGTCATCGAGCCGCTGCTGCGGTCCAGGCGTTTCTTGAGCGCCTTGATGGCCTGGTCGGGCTCACGGTAGACCTGCGCATAGATGGTCAACTCGCCCTCGAAGGCATCGAGGACCGGCCCGTTGTAGGAAAGCCGCGGCTGGGCATCGAGCCAGTTGTCATAGAGCTTGAGCGCGGTGGCGTAATCGCGCGTGATGTAACTGAAACGTGCCTGTTGCAACGGGTCGCCGGTGTTGGGCGACAACTTGCCGAAACTGAGCGCCTGTGCCTTGTCGTCCTGGGTGTGGCAGCCCGCGCAGGCCGAGGCGATGCCATGCACGAGGTTACGCAGGTTTTCCTTGGTGGCGGTGCCGGAGTCGACTGCGTCGCGGGTGCGGGCGATCTGTTCCTGCATGGTCTGCCAGGTGATGCGGAACGCCGGGCCACGCTCGCCGGCGTGGGCCTCGAGGCGCCCGAAACGGGTATCCAGCGCGTCCAGTTGCTTCGATGCCGCATCCGGGTCGGCCAGCACCTGGTCGCTGATCAGGTTGGACATCAACGCGCCGATCTCGGTCATCGTTTCGTTGAGGGACGGCTCGGCCGGCGGGGAGCCGGCAGCGTCGACTGCGGGCGCTACCGCCGACAGCAGGAGAACCAACGGGATCGGCAGCCACTTGCGCATCGTCACGCTCCTCGTGTCACGGGAACCCGCCTTGCGCGGGTGAGGCGCGGGAGGATGCTCCCGCGCCCGATGCGCAAAATCTTACCGGTATTCAGGCGCCTTCCACCACGGAAAGTCGGCCGGCATGTCCTTGCTGACCTTGCCCGGGTAGTTGGGCTGGCGCTTTTGCAGGAAGGACATGACGCCTTCCATCGCGTCCGGCGAACGACCGGCGTGGTACAGGCCGCGCGACTCGTACATGTTGGCGAACACCGGGTGCTCGCTGCCGGCCATGTTCCACAGCAACTGGCGGGTGATCGCCACCGAGATCGCGGAGGTGTTGTCGGCGATGTCGCGGGCAATGGCCAGTGCCGCCGGCATGAGTTCCTCCGGCTTGTAGACCTCGCGGACCAGGCCGCCTTTTTTCGCCTCGTCGATGCCGAACACGCGGCCGCTCAGCATCCAGTCCAGCGACTGCGGCAGGCCGACGATCTTCGGCAGCAGCCAGCTGGCCGCGCCGTCCGGCACGATGCCGCGGCGCACAAACACGAAGCCCATCTTGGCGCCCTCGCTGGCGAGGCGGAAATCCATCGGCAGCGTCATGGTGGCGCCGATGCCAACGGCAGGACCGTTGATGGCGGCAATCAGCGGCTTCTTGCAGTTGAACAGGCGCAGGTTGAGGATGCCGCCGATGTCGCGGACCTTGGACCAGTCGATCGCGCCGCCACCGGCGTCGTACTTGAAGGTATCGGCGCCCGCCTCGAGATCGGCGCCGGCACAGAAGGCCCGGCCCTCGCCGGTGAAGATCGCTACCCGGATGTCGTCGCGGTTGTCGATCTCGTCGGCCACCGCCAGCAGTTCGTTGAACATCGTCGCGGTAAAGGCGTTGAGCTTTTCCGGGCGGTTCAGGGTGACGGTCATGACGCCGTTGTCGACGGCGGTTTTCACGGTCGTGTAACTCATGGAGGCTCCTGGCAGGCGGGGATGACGATCGGGTGCAGGTGCCGGTGGCACCGGGTTCATTTCTGGTACTTCGCTTTCCACTCGGCGTAGGGCATGCCGTAGACCCGGGTTTTCATCGCATCGATGTCGACGCGGCTGCCCTGCTTGCCCGCCTCCTCCACGTACCACTTGGCGAGGCAGTTGCGGCAGAAGCCGGCCAGGTTCATCAGGTCGATGTTCTGCACGTCCTTGCGCGCATCCAGGTGGGCGAGCAGGCGACGGAACACTGCGGCCTCGATGCGAGGGTCGGCGCAGGCATCTGCGCCCGGGCTGTCGGCGGGGGCAGCGGGATCGGTCATCCTGCAAATCCTGTTCAGGCCGGTGGAAACGTGACCGGACGGTCGGTGGCGGCGCGCAGGATAGCAGAATTCGCCGGTACACCGATTCGGCTAACCTTGCGCCCTGCCCCAGACCGCCATCGCCCCGGAGCGGATCACATGACCCCCTTCCTGTTCGCCACCCTGCTCGCCCTGCTGATCGTCGGCGGCCTGTTCCATGTCTACCGCAAGGGCAACCCGCTGCTGTTCCGCAAGGCGCTGGCCGGTGCGGCTGCCACGGTCGTGTTCGTGGCGGCCTACGCGGCCTGGATCTCCGGCGGCGAACTGGGACGCATTGCCGCCGACCAGGTCGCGTTGTCGGACCTGCGCATCGTCGAGGCTGCCGGCAGTTTCCGGCTGGAAGGCCGTGCGTCCAACCGGTCGGCCACCCACACCCTGCTCAGCCTGCCGCTGCACCTGCTGGTCGAGGATTGCGTGGCCGGTGGCGATTGCGAGGTGGTGCACGACGAAACCCGCGAGGTACTGGTGACGATCCCGCCTGGCGGGTCTGTCGCATTCAACATGGTGTATGCCGCCACCGCCGGCCCGCCCCGGGGCGAGCGAAGGTGGCGGGTCGCGGCCCGAGCCCCGCGCGCGGACGAGCCGTGACCGGCGCTGAACATTCCAGTCGTTCGCCCTGAGCGAATCCGTCATTGTCGGCGCTGGCTTGCGCCCGGATCATCCCGGCCCTGAATTCCCCTTCTCCACACGGAAGAGCCCGATGAACTTCTCGTACACCGAAGAGCAGAACCTGCTGCGCGACAGCGTCCGCAAATGGGTCAAGGACAGCTACGAGTTCGAGCATCGCCGGCGCCAGCTGCGCGAGCATGGCGGCTTCGATCCGGCGCACTGGGCGCAGATGGCGGAGCTCGGCTGGCTGGCGCTGCCGTTTGCCGAGGAAGACGGTGGCTTCGGTGGCTCGCTGCTCGACGTGACGGTGCTGGCCGAGGAGTTCGGCAAGGGCCTGGTGGTGGAACCGTACCTGGCGAACATTGTTCTCGCTGGCGGTGTCATCCGCGCCGCCGGCAGCGCCGCCCAGCGTGCCGCGCTGTTGCCCGGCCTGCTCGACGGTTCGAAGCAGGCGGCGCTGGCTTATGCCGGTCGCGGCAGCCGCTATGCGCTGGAAGACGTCGATTGCACCGCCACGAAGCGTGGTGACGGCTGGGTCATCAACGGCGAGAAGATCGCGGTGATCAACGGCGATGTCGCCGACCTGCTGGTGGTCGTTGCCCGCACCGCCGGCGGCCGCCGTGATCGCGAGGGCATCAGCCTGTTCGCCGTCGATGCCAGGGCGGCCGGCGTCAGCCGCCAGTCCTACCCGACCTTCGACGGCTTCCGCGCCGCCGAACTGAAACTGGCGGATGTCGCCGTCGGCGCCGACGCGCTGCTGGGCGTGGCGGGCAAGGCGCTGCCGGTGCTGGAATCGGTGATCGATGAGGCGACGGTCGTCGTTTCGGCGGAAGCCATCGGCATCATGGAATCGCTCTACAAGACCACCGTCGAGTACACCAAGACCCGCAAGCAG
>JBKHWA010000088.1:0-5486 GCA_046566765.1 Gammaproteobacteria bacterium | reverse complement strand
ACCTCGATCGCGCGCCCGCTGATCGCCAAGCGCCTCATCGAGATTGCCAACGAGACCGGTGCCGACGCCATCTCGCACGGCGCCACCGGCAAGGGCAACGACCAGGTGCGTTTCGAGCTCGGCGCCTACGCGCTGAAGCCGGGCATCAAGGTGATCGCACCGTGGCGCGAGTGGGACCTGACCTCGCGCGAATCGCTGATGAACTACGCGAAGAAGCACAATATCCCGGTCGACTTCGCGAAAGCCGGCAAGAAGTCGCCGTACTCGATGGACGCCAACCTGCTGCACATCTCCTACGAGGGCGGCGGTCTCGAGGATCCGTGGTGGGAGCCGGAAGAAGACATGTGGCGCTGGACCGTGTCGCCGGAGAAGGCGCCGGACCAGCCGCAATACATCGAGCTGACCTACCGCAAGGGCGACATCGTTGCCATCGACGGCAAGGAAATGACGCCGGCGGCGGTGCTGACGTTGCTGAACCAGCTCGGCGGCAAGCACGGCATCGGCCGACTCGATCTCGTCGAGAACCGCTACGTCGGCATGAAGAGCCGCGGCGCCTACGAGACCCCGGGCGGCACCATCATGCTGCGCGCGCACCGTGCCATCGAGTCGCTGACGCTGGACCGTGAAGTCGCGCACCTGAAAGACGAGTTGATGCCGCGCTACGCCAGCATGGTCTACAACGGCTACTGGTGGTCGCCGGAGCGACTGATGCTGCAGAAGATGATCGACGCGTCGCAGGAGCACGTGAACGGCATCGTCCGCATCAAGCTGTACAAGGGCAATGTCACTGTTGCCGGCCGCAAGTCGGAAGACTCGATCTTCGACGCCAACATCGCCACTTTCGAGGACGACCGCGGCGCGTACAACCAGAAGGATGCCGAGGGCTTCATCCGGTTGAACGCGCTGCGGATGCGTATCCAGGCCGGCAAGGGGCGCAAGCTGAAGTAACCCGCAAGTTCCCGCGCGCCGGCGGTGCAGGGCCTGCCGCCGGCTGTCCCGGGTGATGCTGACAGCAGGGAGAAAGCGATGCGCATCCTCCACACCATGCTTCGCGTCGGCGACCTCGACCGGTCGCTGGATTTCTACACCCGGGTACTCGGCATGAAATTGCTGCGGAAGAAGGACTACCCGGACGGGAAGTTCACGCTCGCCTTCGTCGGCTACGGCGACGAGAGCGACACCGCCGTGCTCGAGTTGACGCACAACTGGGGCGTGGACAGGTACGAACTCGGCACCGCCTACGGCCACATCGCGCTCGGCGTCGACGACGTCTACGCGACGGTGGAGAAAATTCGCGCCGCCGGTGGCAAGGTTGTGCGCGAGCCGGGGCCGATGAAACACGGCAGCACTATCCTCGCATTCATTGAGGACCCGGACGGTTACCGCGTCGAGTTGCTCGGCAACCGCTGAAAGGAGTCATGAACAAAAGGAGCCCCGGAACGCCGGGGCTTTTTTGTTCGTGACTCAACGGCCGGGCATACCGGCCAGATGATCCGTGCCGATGTTGCTGGCCAGCATGTCAGGGTGCTTTCCGGCCGGTGTGCGGTCGGCGCAGGCCAGGACCAGCATTGCCGTGAGCAGCACGGCCAGCGCGGCTGCCAGTGGTTGGCGTTCGAAATTCATCGGGAGTGTTCCGGCTGCTTTCATGGCTGCCAAGGATGCGGAAGCCAGATGCCAGCACCGTGATCCGGAAGTGAATATCGGGTTACGCCAGGGGCGTTGCCGGTACCTGTCAGTGGCAATCTGCGTTGCCGGCCTCGGCGATCCGCTGCCGGGTCGCCGCCAACGGGGCAACCAGTGACGGTGGCGGCGTGCCGGCCTCGTCCAGCAGGGCCTGTGCCTGCTGCGGGCAGTGCCGGTCGAGCAACAGTTCCGCGAGGTTATTGCGCGCTACCCAGCCCGCTGTCGACGTCGACGCGTGCCGGATGGCCTCGCGCCACGCCTGTTCTGCGTCACTCATGCGCTGTTGGCGATAACGTACGTTGCCCAGCGCAGTCCAGGCCGCGGCATCGTGCGGCCAGCGGGTTGTCGCGACTTCGTAACCCGCGCTCGCCTCGGCGAACCGGCCGGTGGATTCGAACGGCGCCACCGCCTGCAACCAGCGCGTGGCATCGGCCGACGCCGGCAAGGTGGATGGCGACGTCACCACCATCGCCCAGTGATCGCCTCGCTCCCAGCTGGCCAGAAACGCGCGGGCGCTGACCTGCAGGCGAGATTTTTCACCGGAACGCAGCAGGAAACTTTCGTTGCCGGGATCAAAACCGACCAGCACCGCGTAGTGCCACAGTGGCCAGCGACGTAGCCCGAGGTTTTGCAGGACCAGTACTGGCCGGCCCGCCCGCAACTCGGCAAGCACCGGTGCGAGTGCCGGTGGCAACACGTAGGGGATGCGACCGTGGCGGCGCGTTGCGGCGAGCAGTTCTGCCTGCAAACTTCCCTTGCGGCCCGGGACGTAGATTTCCGGGACCAGCTGTTCCGGGGTGATCGCGACGTCGTCGGCCTGCAAAACAGTGGCGAGCGCCGCCGGCCCACACTGGAATTCCTGCTGGGCGAAGAACGGTACCTGTTTCAGTTCCACCGCGGTGTCGGCATCGCGCAGGACCTGTCGCCCGGGACGACTGGCGCAGCCAGCCAGCAGCACGAGGGCTGTGAGCAGCGATACAACAAAAAACAGGCGCAACGACGCGGAGATGCGTGACACGGATTGTCCGGGCGGGAGCCTGGCGGCGACGTTATGCATCACGACGCCGCAGGGTCTCCCGTCGTCGCGTCAGATCTTCTTGAAGATGTCGATGTTGCCGGTCAGCTCGAGGATGATCAGGACCAGCAATACCAGCACGACCAGGCCGACGGCGCTGCCGCCTGCGGGCTGCTCGTTGATCGACGCGGCAAGCCGCTGCAGCTCACTGTCTGACAGTGCCGCCGCGCGTTCCGCCGCAGTGGCCGGCGACACGCCCCAGGCTTCGAGTTGCGCAACAACCTGGTCGCGCGCCATGAACGACTCGACGGTCGCCAGTGCGGTGCTGCGCGCATCCTGTACGAGCATCTCCTCGGTGCCGATGATGCCGGCTTGCGCCGGCATCGATGCCAGCGGCATCAGGATGACCAGGAAGTACACCATCAATTGCTTCATGCGCTTCATTGTCGTGCTCCGCTTGATGGAATGGCCGGGGTGGCAGGCTGAGTATGCGCCCGGAAGCTGCGATGCGGCCGCGATGAGGCTGCAATAGGAGCGCGGGCGGCTGCCCGCGCCATTCGTGCTTACTTCATGAAGCCTTTCAGCAGCGACGCGCCCTGCGCCAGCAGGTCCTGCGGGTTGCCGCTGATTGCGCCGCCCGGCGACAACTTGTCGACCAGCCCCGGCAGATTCTGCGCCAGCAGGCTCGACACCTGCTGCGGATCGATACCGAACTGCTTCGCCACCGCCGCGATCTGCGGGTTGCCGAGCGCCTTGGTGATCTGGTCGGCGCTTACCGGCAGGTTCTGGCCGTTGCCCAGCCAGCTTTTCACCACGTCGCCGAGGCCGCCTTGCTGCAACTTCGCCAGCAGGCCATCGAGGCCGCCGTTCTGCGCCATCAGCGCCTGCACGATCTGCAGCACGTTCGGCTGGCCACCGGCGTTGCCGCCTACGGCACCACCGAGTGCGCCACCCAGTTGCTTGCCCATTTCGTCGAGGAATCCCATGGCGTTTCTCCTTGTCGTGAATACGGGTACGAGTGAAGAATTTTACGCTCGAACCGTTACGGATTCAGTCGCTGGATGAACCAGTCGTCGCCATCGTGTGTGTACTCGAAGCGATCGTGCAGCCGGTGTGGGCCGGCCTGCCAGAACTCGAAGCGCGCGGGGATCACCCGGAAGCCGCCCCAGTACGGCGGGCGCGGCACGTCGCGGCCGGCGTACTGGTTGTCGGTGGCGGTGAAGCGGTCTTCCAGCGCGTCGCGGGCGTTCAGCGGCCGGCTTTGCTGCGACGCCCAGGCGCCGAGCTGGCTCTCGCGCGGGCGCGAGGCGAAGTAGGCATCGTCTTCTGCGGCGGTGGTGAGCTCGACCCGTCCCTGTACCTGAACCTGGCGTGACGTCGACAGCCACATGAAATGCAGTGCCGCGCGCTTGCTGGCCTGCAGTTGCCGGCCCTTGTTGCTCTCGCGATTGGTGAAGAACACGAAGCCGTTGTCGTCGAACTGCTTGAGCAGCACGGTGCGGGCCCAGGGCTGGCCATCGGCGTCGACGGTGGCGACCACCATCGCGTACGGTTCCGGCGGCGTGGTGGCAGCCCATTCCGCGTGCCACAGCCCGAATTGGCGTACCGGATCGCGTTCGAGGCGGGAGATGAGGATCGTGCTCATGGGACTGCGCAGGCGGGAAATGACCTGCGCAGCCTAGCGCCTCGGTGCCGGGGCGGAAAGCGCGTCAGCGGCGGCGACGGCGCAGGCCGAGCAGCGCAAGCGCCAACAGCCAGGCCGGGGCGGCGCTGCCCAACCAGTTCGCGCTGCCGCCTACCGGGTCGCTGAGCGTAATCCCGGTCGGTATGCCGGGCCCGGTCGGGTCCAGCGGCACCGTGTCGTCGATCACCGCGTAGCGCACGATCTCCTCGCGCGTGTTCGCCGGTGCCGCGACATCGCGCACCAGCACGCGCAGGCACACCGTGCCGGGCGCGCTGCCAGCGGTGTACTGGCCGGCAACGGCCGACCAGTCGGTGAGCAGCGTCCAGTCGGCATCGCCCGGCACGCGCGTCGATACCTGGAACTCGTAGTTGCCCGAGCCGCCGCTGATGACCGGTGCGATATCCAGCGTGTCGTTGATGCCGAGTTGCGCCGGGCTCTCGAACGCGCTGCGCACGAAGCGCAGCGCCGATGCCGGCGCGGTGATCGACTCGTCGATGTAGAACGCATCGACGTTGGCGCCGCAGTCGCGGTAGCCGTAACCGGTCATGCGGCCGGCACTGTTGATGTCGGTGATCGTGTTCAATTCCCAGCCGGTGCTGTTGGTGGCGAGATCCGCCAGCGGCGTGGCGACCGGCGTGCCGGCGGTGATGTCGACCACGAACGGCGTGCCGACACCGGCCGCGCTGTAGCCGAAGTTGCCGACCAGCCGGCCGTTGTTGTTCAGCTCGAAACCGAGCACGGTGCCGGCGCGGATGCTGCCGTCGACGCCGCCGACCACCGTCATGCCGCCGGTGCAGTCGACGACGCTGTCGGCATCGCCATCGAGTGCGGCCGGATCGAACACGCAGGAGAGCAGCCGCTTATCCAGCACGGTGCCGCCGTTGTCGATGCTGCCGCGCAGGATGGCGCGGTTATCGTTGATCGCCAGCGGGAATACCTGGCTTACCGCCAGGCCATCGGCGGTGGCCGGGAAGCGGTAGCGCAGCACGTTGCCGTCGGCCAGCAGGCGCAGCAGCAGCGCACCGCCGGAGCTGCTGCCGGGCGGCGTTACCGAGCCGCCGCCGTCGCAGGTGCACTTGTCGTGGCCGTAACCGTTGCCTTTGC
>JBKHWA010000087.1:0-7052 GCA_046566765.1 Gammaproteobacteria bacterium | reverse complement strand
GTCGACCGCTCGATCAGCGGGCCCGGCGAATTCGTGCGCACCAACCTCGTCGGCACCTTCACGCTGCTGGATGCCTGCCGGCAATACTGGCTGGGCGAACAGGGGCTGACACGTGAGCAGGCCGCCGCCGGCCGCCGCTTCCACCACATCTCGACGGACGAGGTGTACGGCACGCTAAGCGCACAGGATCCGGCCTTTACCGAAACCACGCCCTACGCACCGAATTCGCCCTACTCGGCGAGCAAGGCCGGCTCCGACCATCTGGTGCGCGCGTATTTCCACACCTACGGCCTGCCGGTCACCACCACCAACTGCTCGAACAACTACGGTCCGTTCCAGCACGGCGAGAAATTCATCCCGACCGTGATCCGCAGTTGTGTCACTGGCACGCCCATCCCGGTCTACGGCGACGGCAGCAACATACGCGACTGGCTGTACGTCGAGGACCACTGCCGCGGCATCTGGCGCGTGGTGGCACAAGGATGTCTTGGCGAGACCTACAACATCGGCGGCCACAACGAGTGGCGGAACATCGACATCGTCCGGCTCATCTGCCGCCTGCTCGACGAACGGCGTCCGGCACGCGCGCCACACGAAAAGCTCATCACGTTCGTCACCGACCGTCCCGGGCACGACTGGCGCTACGCGATCGACGCCGCGCGCATGTCGGGCGAACTCGCCTGGAACCCGGAAGAGACCTTCGAGACCGGCATCGTGCGCACCGTGGACTGGTACCTTGCCGGGCCGTACCGGAACGCCTGAGTCCCACGCGGATGACCGATACCGTCTCCATCATCATCAGCAGCTACAACTACGCCCGCTTCCTGCCGGAGGCCATTGCGTCGGCGCTGCACCAGACCTACCCGGCCGTCGAGGTCATCGTCATCGATGACGGATCAACCGATGACAGCGTCGCCGTTGCCTGCAGTTACAGCGTGACGGTACTCGTGCAGGACAACCAGGGCGTCTCGACTGCCAGGAACAATGCCGCGGCAGCGGCACGCGGCAAATACATCCTGTTCCTGGATGCTGACGACACCCTTTACCCGGACAGCATCGCGCGCCTGATGGTGCGCCTGAAGGATGCGCCGGCAAACACCGGGTATGCCTACGGGCAAATGGAATATTTCGACAGCCGCACCGGCATTTTCCAGTCGCGGGAATTCGATCCGCAGGCGCTGGCGCAGGGCAACTACATTTGTGCCACGTCGCTGATCCGCAAGGACGCCTTTGATGCTGCCGGCGGCTTCGACCGGGGCTTCGCCCACCGCGAGGACTGGGAGTTCTACATCCGCCTGCTGCACAAGGGCTATCGTGGTGCATTCCTTGCCGAGCCGGTGCTGCGCTACCGCAAGCACAAGGAGCCCACGCGCGGCAAAAGCAAGCTGCCCAAGCGCCTCGCCGCAACCCGGCTGGAATATCTTTACCCGCGATTCTTCCTGCGCGAGATCCTGAGGCACCCGCTGCGGCATATCTATTACCGCTGGCGCTGCCATATCGGGCCGGACATCCGGCACTATGGCCCGTCCGGCACTTTGCCCAGGCCGGCACGAACGAGCAAAGACCCCTTGCCGCAATGAACTTCAAGGAACGGCTGGCACTGGCCCACCCACGTTATTGGCACGTCTGGCTGCTGCTCGTGCCGCTGACCTTCGCCGTCGCGTGGACACCCTGGCCCGCGCAGCGTTTCATCGGCAACCGCCTCGGCGACCTCACCTGGGCGCTGCTCAAGCGGCGGCAACGCGTCACGCTGCGCAACCTGGAACTCTGCTTTCCCGACTGGCCGGAGGAAAAACGAAAAAGCGTCGCGCTCGACTGCTTCCGCAGTGCCGGCATCGCCCTGTTCGAATCCAGCCGCGCCTGGTGGCGCTCCCCGGAGCGGATCGCCGGGGACTTCACCATCGAGGGGCTGGAACACTTGCGCGCGGCACAGGAAAAAGGCACCGGGGTGCTGATCCTGGGCGCACATTACATGCACCTAGAAATCGCCGGCGCCGCGGTATCGCACCGGCATGCGCTGGACACCATTTACCGGCCGCAGAACAACCCGGCGCTGGAAGCCTTCGTGCGCTGGCGCCGCCGCCGCATCTACACCTGGCAGATCGACCGTCGCGATGTCAGGGCAATCTATCGCGCGCTGCAGGAAGGGCATGCCGTCTGGTACACCGGCGACCAGGATTTCGGCACGAAGCAGGCGATGTTCATCCCGTTTTTCGGCGTAAAGGCCGCAACGGTCACTGCCGCTTCGCGCTTCGTCTATGCATCAAAGGCGATCGCTGTCAGCGTTGATTTCCGGCGTGACGACCGGACCGGGCACTACACCGTGGAGTTCTCGCCGCCGATAGAGAACTACCCGAGTGGCAGCGAGGAGCGGGACGCCAACACGATGAACCGCTGCATCGAGGCCGGGATACTCAAGGCGCCGGGCCAGTACATGTGGTTCCACCGGCGCTTCAAGTCGCAGCCGCCGGGGCTCAAGGGGATCTACGACTAGGACGACGGCCCGGGAACCAGTCCGTCGCCGTCACACCGACCGCGACGTCACCACGGGTGCCAGCCGTGCCGGCTGCACGGCAGAGGGCTCCACGCCACAGGCCAACTTGCTCAGCAGGCGGCGCGCGGCATCGATGTCCTTTGCGTCCACCAGCGCTTCAAGTTTTGCCAGCAAATCGGCGAGGTCGCCCCGCTCGCAGTGCGGCTCCTCGGCCTTCATGATCTTCGGGTGTTGCGTGCCGATCGGATTGCTGGCAATCAGCAACTCCTCGTACAACTTCTCGCCCGCGCGCAGGCCGGTAATCCGGATCTCGATGTCGCCCGCCGGGTTTTCCGGATCCCGCACGGTGTGGCCCGCGAGGCGGACCATGTTGCGGGCGAGGTCGATGATCTTCACCGGTTCGCCCATGTCCAGCAGGAACACCTCGCCGCCGGCAGCCAGGCTGCTCGCCTGGATCACCAGTTCCACCGCCTCGTGGATGGACATGAAATAACGCGTCACCTCCGCATGCGTCACCGTCACCGGGCCGCCGTGGGCAATCTGCTCCTTGAACACCGGCACGACCGAGCCGCTGGAGCCAAGCACGTTGCCAAAGCGCACCGCGCAGAACGCCTGCTGCTTGCCGCGGGCGGCGGCAGCCAGCGCGCAATCCTGCACGACCAGTTCGGCCCAGCGCTTGGTGGCACCCATCACGTTGGTCGGGCGCACCGCCTTGTCCGTGGAAATCAACACGAAGGTTTCCACGTCTGCCGCCAGCGATTCGTGGACAATCGTCCGGGTGCCGAACACGTTGTTGCGGACGGCCTCCAGCACGTTCCCTTCGAGCAGCGGAACGTGCTTGTGCGCCGCCGCGTGGTAGACGGTCTGCACGCCGTGGGCGGCGAGAATACGCTGCAACAGGGTCCGGTTGCACACCGAGCCCAGGCAGGGCACCACCGGACAGCCGCCGATGCGCGCCAACTCGCGGTCGATCTGGTAGAGGGCGTGTTCGCTCGCCTCGAGCAGCAGCAGCCGCGCCGGCGACAACGCCATTATCTGGCGGCAGAGCTCCGAACCGATGGACCCTCCGGCACCGGTCACCAGCACCGTCTTGCCGGTGATGCAGCGCCCCAGCAGGCTGGGATCCGGCACCACCGGGTCGCGACCCAGCAGGTCGCCGATATCCACTTCGCGCACCATGTTCTTCAGTTGCGCACCCGTACCGGACTCGGCCAGCGTCGGCAGTATCCGCACGCGCACCGGCAACTTCTCGAGCGAGGCCACGACCTCGCGACGACGGCTGGACGATGCCGAGGGCAACGTCACAATGACATCGTGGATGCCGAAGCGGGCCACCAGTTCCGGCAGGTCCTCAGGGCTGTAGACCCGGACGCCGCCGACGTCCTTGCCCTGCAGCGACGGGTCCTCGTCGATGAATCCCGCCGGGAAATAATCACGCCCCTGCCGCAACGACAGCGCCAACTGGCGACCCGCATCGCCCGCGCCATAAATCAGCGCCTGGCGGCCACCGAAATGGGCGCGCAGGGGCAGCCACAGGAACCAGCGGGCGACAAAACGCGAACTGCCGACCAGCAACACGCCGACCATGAAATAAAGGACCAGCACGGAACGGGGCATGCCCTGCACGCCGGTCATCAGCATCATGAATGCGGTCGCCGAGAGCAGCAGGGTGGCGAACGCCATGCCCTTCACGATGGACCAAAGTGCGTGTTCGCCCATGTAGCGAATGACGGACCGGTACAGTCCAAGACGCACGAACACCGGGATGGCGAGCAACGGGCCGAGCGCGATGACCAGCCATTGATAGGCATTCGGCTCGAACCAGACGCCCAGCCGCAGCGCGTAGGCCGCCCATACGGCGAAAGCGAGCAGCAGGGCATCGGATACCAACAGCAGCGACTGCTTCCCCCGGCGGGTCATGTGCGCGAGGTTCAGGGCAATACGCTCAATGCTCATCCTGTCTTCCTGCTCCCAGGGCGATGGCCATCACCGCCAGCGGCCCGTACGCCAAAAACACCCACATCGCCGCACTGCCCGGATACCGCGCAGAAGCGGCGGCCAGCGGCACCACCCACAGCGTCATGAGCGCGAGGAGCGCGATTGTCGCACGAAGATGCCCCCGGGGCGCGCCGCCCCATCGGCGGGCCAGGCGCTGGTAAACGTGGCTGCGGTGCGCCTCGTGCCAGCGCTCCCCGCGCAACATCCGGGTCAGCAGGGTCAGCGTGGCATCCACCACGAACGGGGCGGCGAGGATGACCCAGGGCGCATAGCCTAGCCCCCCTTCCGTCATCAGCAACAAGGCCAGGGCAAACACCATGCAGGCCAGCCAGGTGCTGCCGACATCGCCCATGAACAGGCGGGCCGGCGGCCAGTTCAGCAACAGGAACCCGGTGACGGCTGCCGCAACAGCGCAGAGCCAGGTCCAGAGGGGGCCGGCCGCATGCCCGCCGGCCAGCCAGAAGGACATCGCGCCGGCCGCGACGAGCATGGTCGTCGCCTGCGTCCCGGCCAGCCCGTCGATCCCGTCCATGAAATTGAAAAGGTTGATCCACCACACCCCGGCCAGCAGCAGCAGGCACGCCAGCGGCAAACCCTCGACCCGGAGCACGCCGCCCAGGTCCAGCGGCGGCAACCGCGCGATCGCCAGCGCCACCAGCGCCGCGACGACGCCCACCTGTATCCCGAGCCGCAACGTCGCCGACACCGGCTGCCGGTCGTCCCGCCAGCCCGCCGCCGCGAGCAGCGCGCCCAGCGCGGCAACGCCAGCCAGTTCCCACCGGCCGTACTGGACCGCCAGCGCCAGACCGACGCCGGTGCCGGCCACCACCATGCCCAGCCCGCCGCCGGCCGGCGTCGGCCGCGCGTGCGAGGAACGCTGGTTGGGATGCTGGACCAGGCCCAGCCGCACCGCGTGGCGCAGCACCCAGCGCGCCACCAGCCAGGAAACCACCAGCGCGGCCAGGGCCCAGCCGATCACCCCGGGCATGGCAGCACGTCCTTTTCGCGCAACCGGAAGGGCTGCGGCTCGTAACCCAGGTCACGCACGGCATCGGCGTGGTCGAACACCAGGTCCTGCGCCATGCGGTCGGCCATCGCCGCAGTGATGTGCCGAAAACCCGGCAGCAGGCGCAACAGGCGCACGCCCAGGCGGACGGCAGGCGCCGGCACCCGCAACATGCGCGGCCGGCGCCCCATGGCCGTGAAAACGGCGGCGATCATGTCGCTGTACGCCAGCACCTCGCCACCGGAAATGTTGTACGCACGGCTGCTGACGTTGCGTGCATCGAGTGCCGCCATGCACGCCGCGGCGACATCGGCCGCACGCACCGGCTGGCGCCGGCCCTGCGCACTGCCGATCAACGGGAAAAAACCAAACCGACGGATGAAGCGCGCCGCCGCCGCGATGTTCTGGTCGCGCCCATCACCGTAGATCAGCGTCGGCCGCAGGACGATCCACTGCACGCCGGCGCGGTCGCACCAGTCCGTCAGCGCCGCCTCCCCTTGTGACAACTGCGCGGCCACCGCCTGTTCACGCGCATCGGACGAATCATGCTTCACAAAGACACTGGTGGAAGACAGTGCGACGATGCGACGCGCTCCCGCCGACTGCAGCAACACCAGATGTTCGGGAATCACCCAGACGGGAGCAACGACGATCCAGTCGGCTATCCCGTCGCCGGTCGCGCCGGCCGCACCCGGCTGCGGCAGACGACGCCACTCGATCGCACCCTCCCGCCCGCTGACATCGCTCCGCGAGAACGCCACCACCGGCCTGCCCGATGCCGCCAGTTGTTGCAGCAGGTGGTCACCCACCAGGCTGGTGGCGCCGATGACGCCGACAACCGGCCCCTTCATGCCCGCGCCCGCCCGACGATCTTCCGTACCTGCTCACGCAGCACGACCAGTGCGAAGCGCAGCCACACGCCGGCGTAGACCAGCCACATCAAGGGCAGCGGGTAACGGTCGCGGAAAAATTTCCGGTAGAAGCGTGCCATGCCGCGATGCTTGTGCCACTCGACGAACAACGGCCGACTCCTGCTGCAGACGCCCTTCTCGTGGACCACCGGCGCGTCGGGCACGAAAAGGATCTTCCAGCCGTGCTGCCGGAAACGCATGCACCAGTCGAGATCCTCGCAGTGCAGGAAGTAACCCTCGTCCCACGGACCGGTGTCGTCGACCGCGCTGCGTCGCACCAGCATCAGGGCACCGGAAATCGCCTCGACCTCAACCGGTTGCGCCGGCAACGGCTGCTCGTGCAGGTTCACGTCGCTGAACACCGGCCAGCGCGCGCCCAGCCGGTAGAGGCCGAACGCGCGCACGAAGGCACGCCACGGCGTGGGCACGGCTCGCCGGCCGCCGGCCTGCTCCGCGCCGTCGGACTCCAGCAACAGGCCGCCGACCATGCCGATCGCCGGGCCGGATTGCAGCACCTCGAGCAGGCGCTCGAGCGCGCCGGGCCCGAGGACGCAGTCAGGGTTCAGGAACAGCAGGTGTTGCGCGGCCGACGCCGCGATCCCGACGTTGCAGCCACCGGAAAAGCCGAGGTTCTTCCCGGTGC
>JBKHWA010000086.1:0-15107 GCA_046566765.1 Gammaproteobacteria bacterium | reverse complement strand
CTGCTGGTGCTGAACAAGCCGGCCGGGCTGGCGGTGCACGGCGGCAGCGGTGTTTCGCTGGGGGTGATCGAGACCCTGCGCCAGGCCCGGCCGCAGGCGAAGTTCCTCGAACTCGTGCACCGGCTGGACCGCGAGACCTCGGGCTGCCTGGTGGTGGCCAAGAAGCGCAGCGCGCTGCTGGCGCTGCAGAAGCAGGTCCGCACCGGCGGCGATGACGACGATGACGGCATGGACAAGATCTACCTCGTGCTGGTGAAGGGGCGCTGGAAAGGGCGCCAGCACCGGATCGAGGCGCCGCTGCAGAAGAACACGCTGAGTTCCGGTGAGCGCATGGTGCGCGTGTCCCGCGACGGCAAGCCGTCGGTCACCGAGTTCGAGGTGATCGAGCGCTTCGCCGACTGTTCGCTGGTGGAGGCGAAACTGCTGACCGGCCGTACCCACCAGATCCGCGTGCACAGCGCACATGCTGGCCACCCGGTGGCGGGCGACCCGAAATACGGCGACGAGGCGTTCAACCGCGCCATCCGCGCGCGCGGTCTGAAGCGGATGTTCCTGCATGCGTTGCGGCTGGACTTTTCGCACCCGGCCGACGAGCGCGCGATGCGGGTGGAGGCACCGACGGATGCAGCGCTCAATGCCATCCTCGCCACGCTGCGTGCCGAGGCGAAGCAGGAGTCCACCGGTGAGCATTGAGCTGGTGGTGTTCGACTGGGACGGCACGCTGATCGATTCGACCGGCCGCATCGCCGATTGCCTGCAACTGGCAGCGCAGGAAACCGGCATGCCGTTGCTGCCTCGTGAACGCTATCTCGGCATCATCGGCCTCGGCTTGCCGGAGGCCTTCCGCACGCTTTACCCGGACAGTGACGACGAAACGCGCGCCGAGTTGCGCCGCCACTACGCGCGTCACTACATCGCGCTGGGCGACGAGTCGCCATGCCAGCCCTACGACGGCGCGCTCGAGCTGCTCGACGCGCTGCAGGCGCGCGGTTTGCAGCTGGCGGTGGCCACCGGCAAGAACCGCCCGGGGCTGGAGCGCGCGTTCGAGCAGACCGGGTTGCGTGACCGTTTCCATCTTTCGCGCACTGCCGATGAGACGGCGTCGAAGCCCGATCCGCAGATGCTCAACGAGATCCTGGCCGAACTGTCGCTGCCGCCGTCGCGCGCGCTGATGGTCGGCGACACCGGCTTCGACCTGGAAATGGCCGCGCGCGCCGGCGTGCCGTCGGTGGGGCTGACCCACGGCGCGCATGGCATCGACGAGTTGCGCCGTCACCGGCCGCTGGCGCTGGTCGACCACCTGCTGCACGTGCTGTCGATCGTCGATCGTGCGCGCGAGAATCCTGTCAACCTGCAACGTTCCGGAGTACTGACGTGACGGACGAAATCCCGAGGCCGCCCGGCCAGCCGCCGACCGCCGCCCGCGAGTGGCAACTGATCGAGAAATTGCTGATGTCGGCGCAGGACGAGCAACGGCGCGCCCGGCGCTGGGGCATTGCCTTCCGCATTGCCGGCTTTGCCTACCTGTTCATCCTGCTGTTCCTGTTCCTCGGGCGTGATACCGGAACCGGCGGCGGCATGACCACCGAGCACGTGGCGCTGGTCGAGGTGAACGGCGTGATCGCCGCTGATGCCGATGCCTCCGCCGACAACATCGTCGGCGGCCTGCGTGACGCCTTCGAGGCGACGCATTCGAAAGCGGTGATCGTGCGCATCAACAGCCCGGGCGGCAGCCCGGTGCAGGCCGGCATCGTCTACGACGAAATCCGCCGGTTGCGCGCGGAGAACCCGGACAAGAAGTTGTACGCGGTGATCGCCGATGTCGGCGCGTCCGGTGGTTATTACATCGCGGCGGCGGCCGATGAAATCTACGTCGACAAGGCCAGCGTCGTCGGCTCGATCGGCGTGATCATGCAGGGCTTCGGTGCGCAGGAGCTGATCCACAAGCTCGGCATCGAGAGCCGCACCATGACCTCGGGCGAGAACAAGAACCTGCTCGATCCGTTCGCGCCGGTCGACCCGGCGCAGAAGCAGCACGTACAGCAGATGCTCGACACCATCCACGCGCAGTTCATTGCCGCGGTGAAGGAAGGGCGTGGCGACCGGCTGAAACTGGAAGAGCATCCGGAACTGTTCAGCGGCCTGTTCTGGACCGGCGAGCAGGCGGTGCAGCTCGGCCTGGCCGATGGCCTGGGCAGTTCGGGACGGGTGGCGCGCGATGTCGTCGGCACCGAGGACATCGTCAATTACTCCTACCAGATGTCGCCGTTCGAACGCCTGGCCGACCGCTTCGGTGTCAGCATCGGCCGCGGCATCGCCTCGCAACTGGGTGTGAGCGCGCAGCAGCCGGCCTTGCGCTGACGCCTAGAGCGGTATCCCGCGCTGGCGGAGCATGTCCGCCAGCGCGATCAGTGGCAGCCCGACCAGCGAGGTGGGGTCGTCGGTCACCAGCCGGCGGAACAGGATGATTCCCAGCCCCTCCGACCGGAAACTGCCGGCACAGTCGAGAGGCTGGTCGGCCGCCACATAACGGGCGATCTCGTCGTCGCCGAGTTCGCGGAACTCGACATCGCAGCGAACCACCGTGGATTGCAGCTCCCCGCTGGCGGCATCGGCCAGCGCCAGCCCGGTCCAGAAGGTGACGATCCGGCCGGAGGCCAGCCGCAACTGCGCCCGGGCGGCGGCCTCGGTGCCAGGCTTGCCCAGGATCCGGCCGCCACAGTCGGCCACCTGGTCGGAGCCGATGACCAGGCCGTCCGCCAGCGTGGCGGCGATCGCCCGTGCCTTTTCGCGGGACAGCCGTTCGGCGAGTGCCGCTGGCGCCTCGCCCGGGCGAGGACTCTCGTCGATATCCGGGCTGCGGACGGTGAACGGCAGGCCCAGGCGCTGGAGCAGCCCGGCCCGGTAACGGGAGCCGGAGGCGAGGACGAGGTTGGTCACGGCAGGAAAAACCCTATGCAAAACCGTCAGTTGGGGCCCTGAAAGGCTTTGACAGCCCGGGGGTGACTCACTAGGATTGCGCGCCTATGTCACGCGGGTCCCTGCCTATATATGTCGAGCCGTTCCGTCTTTGTGACGCGGGCGCGAGCGTGTCGGGCAGGCTGGCAGAAAAGCAGCTGGAGCGTATCAGGGAGTTTTCCGTCGGAACAACCGACGGTATCGATGTCACCCTGGAGTTCTGGCGCGACGAGGAAGGCCGCAACCGGATTGGCGGCACGATCGATACCGTATTGCACACCACGTGCGAGCGCTGCCTCGGGCCGCTCGACCTGAAAGTGCACGCGGATGTCGCGTTGCTGGCGATTGCTGCCGGCGCCTCGCTGCCGGAAACCGATGACGAACTGAATATCGTCGAGGTCGAGGAAGAGCGCTTGTTGCTCGCCCCGCTCGTCGAGGAAGAAGTGCTGCTGGCCATCCCGCAGTTTCCCGCCCACGAATCGTGCGACATGGTCGCCTACGATCGCGAAGCGGGAAGTTCGCAGGCAAAACCGGAAGCAAAGGCGAACCCGTTCGACGTGCTCGCGGCGTTGAAACGAAAAGACTGAAACAGATAGCTTGATGGCATTGCCCGGAGTTTGAACCATGGCCGTACAACAGAACCGCAAGACCCGCTCCAAGCGTGGCATGCGTCGCGCGCACGACTCGCTCACCGCCCCGGCGGTCAGCGTTGACTCGGCCAGCGGTGAAACGCATCGCCGTCACCACATCAGCAAGGACGGTTTCTACCGCGGCCGCCAGGTCATCAAGACCGGCGAAGACGCCGAGTAAGAAACACCACCTTCGGGGCGCTACGGCGCCCCGAAGTGTTTCTGGGCCCCCATTACATTCGCTTACACCGAAAATCTTTCGAAAAGAATTCGATGACTCGCGCCTACACCATCGCAGTGGATGCCATGGGTGGTGACCACGGTCCGTCCGTCACCGTCCCGGCCGCGTTGAAATCGCTCGCTCTTCATTCATCGCTGAATCTCGTGCTGGTTGGCGATGAAGCCGTCCTCCGCGAAGCGCTGGCGAAGCAGGGGGCCGGCAACAATCCCCGCATCCGCGTGCAGCATGCATCGCAAGTGGTAGCGATGGACGATCCCGTCGCTGTTGCCCTGCGCAACAAGCGTGACTCGTCGATGCGTGTCGCCATCAACCTGGTGCACGAGAAGCAGGCCGATGCCTGCGTCAGTGCCGGCAATACCGGCGCGCTGATGGCGATCAGCCGCTTCGTGCTGAAAACGCTGCCCGGTATCGATCGCCCGGCCATCTGCACCGCACTGCCGACGCTGATCGGCCACGTACACATGCTGGATCTCGGCGCCAACGTCGACTCCACTGCCGAACACCTGCAGCAGTTCGCGGTGATGGGCTCGATCCTCGCCAGCGCGGTGGACGGCATTGAGAAACCGCGAGTCGCGCTGCTCAACATCGGCCAGGAAGACATCAAGGGCAACGAGCAGATCAAGGCGGCGGCGCAATTGCTGGCCGCCGACCCGTCGATCAACTACACCGGCTTCGTCGAGGGCGACGGCATCTTCAAGGGCCATGCCGACGTGGTGGTGTGCGACGGCTTCGTCGGCAACGTCGCGCTCAAGGCCAGCGAGGGTGTGGCGAAGATGATGGGCGAATTCATCAAGCGCCAGATCAAGCGCAATCCGCTGACCATGATCAGCGGCCTGCTGGCGCTGCCGGTGCTCAATGGCCTGAAGCGCGAGATGGACCCGGGTCGCTACAACGGCGCCTCGCTGGTCGGGCTGAACGGCATCGTGATCAAGAGCCACGGCAGCGCCGATGCAAGCAGTTTTGCCAATGCGCTGGCGGTGGCGGTACGCGAAGTCGACAAGAACGTGCCGGAACTGATCGGCCGGCAACTGGGCAACAAAGAGTAGTCAGGAAAGGCGGAAGATGACCAAGAAGATCGCGCTCGTATTCCCGGGCCAGGGCTCGCAGTCCATCGGCATGCTGGCCGGTTTCGCCGACGTGGCGGTGGTGAAACAGGCTTTTGCCGAGGCATCGCAGGCGCTGGGCGAGGACCTGTGGCAACTCGCGCAACAGGGTCCCGAGGAAAAATTGAATGACACGCGCTGGACGCAGCCGGCGTTGCTTGCGGCCGGTGTCGCCGTGCAGCGTGCGTGGCAGGCTGCCGGCGGCGCGGCACCGGTGGTGATGGCCGGGCACAGCCTCGGTGAATATTCGGCGCTGGTCGCAGCCGGTGCGCTGTCGCTGGCCGATGGCGTGAAGCTTGTCGCCGAGCGCGGCCGGCTGATGCAGGAAGCGGTGCCGCCGGGCGCCGGTGGCATGGCGGCGATCCTCGGGCTCGAGGACGACGCGGTGCGCGCAGCCTGCGCGCAGGCCGCCCAGGGTGAAGTCGTCTCCGCAGTAAACCTCAACGCGCCGGGCCAGGTGGTGATCGCCGGCAGCAAGGCCGCGGTCGAGCGGGCGATCGAGGCCTGCAAGGCGGCCGGTGCCAAGCGCGCGATCGCGCTGCCGGTGAGCGTGCCGTCGCACTGCGCACTGATGAAGCCGGCGGCGGAAAAACTGGCCGTGCGGTTGCAGGAGATTTCGATCAGCGTGCCGGCGATCCCGGTGCTGAACAACGTCGATGTCGTCGCCGCGGCGAGCGCCGATGCCATCCGCGATGCACTGGTGCGCCAGCTGTACTCGCCGGTGCGCTGGGTGGAGACGGCAACGAAGCTGGCGAATGACGGCGTCAACGTCATCGTCGAGTGCGGCCCGGGCAAGGTGCTCAGCGGCCTGAACAAGCGGATCGCGAAGGATGCGGAGTGCCTGTGCGTGCAGGACCCGGCTTCGCTCGAGGCGGCACTGGCCGCGGCCAACGGAGGTTAAGCAGATGCGTCTGGAAGGAAAGATTGCCCTCGTCACCGGCGCCAGTCGTGGCATCGGTCGCGCCATTGCCGAGGAACTCGGGGCGCAAGGCGCCATCGTGATCGGTACTGCAACCAGTGACGCCGGCGCACAGGCGATCTCCGATGCCATCGCCGTCCGTGGCGGCCAGGGCGTCGGCATGGTGCTGAACGTCGCCGACAGCGAGTCGGTCGCGCACGCGCTGGCGAAGATCGAGGAGCACTTTGGCGTACCGACCATCCTCGTCAACAATGCCGGCATCACGAAGGACAACCTGCTGATGCGGATGAAGGATGACGAGTGGGACGACGTCATCAACACCAACCTGAGCAGCCTGTATCGGCTGTCCAAGGGTGTGCTGCGCGGCATGATGAAGGCGCGTAACGGCCGGATCATCAATATCGGCTCGGTGGTCGGCGCCATGGGCAATGGCGGCCAGACCAACTATGCGGCCGCCAAGGCCGGCCTCGAGGGCTTCACCCGGGCGCTGGCCCGCGAGGTCGGTTCGCGCAACATCACCGTCAACGCGGTGACGCCGGGTTTCATCGACACCGACATGACGAAGGAACTGCCGGAAGCCCAGCGCGAGGCGCTCAAGGCGCAGATCCCGCTGGGCCGTCTCGGCGACCCGCGGGAGATCGCCGCCACGGTCGCATTCCTCGCCAGCGATGCCGCCGGCTACATAACCGGGGCGACGATTCCGGTGAACGGCGGCATGTACATGTGACCGGGTGATGTTCCGGTACGGTCAATTTCGTTATTAATCAATCAGCTACAAGAGAAACAACTGGTTACTCATGGCGCCCCCCCGGCCTTGAACAGGGAGGGGGGGCTACCTAGAATACCGGTCCGCCGAAGGGGTACCCCTTCCCACAGGAGACAGGCGACACATGAGCAGCATCGAAGAGCGCGTCAAGAAAATCATCGTTGAGCAACTCGGCGTGAAGCCGGAAGACGTTGTTCCGGAAGCTTCCTTCGTCGAAGACCTCGGCGCTGATTCTCTCGACACGGTCGAGCTCGTCATGGCCCTCGAGGAAGAGTTCGAGACCGAGATCCCGGACGAGGAAGCCGAGAAGATCGGCACCGTCCAGTCCGCCATTGACTACGTCAAGGCGCACGTCAAGTCGTAATCGATCCACCCGGGTCCGGAAAAGCCGCGCTACACGCTGTGTATCGCGGCTTTTTTCTTTTCCGGCGCCCGTGTAGCAGAATCGACCCCGTCCGGGGCTATCCTCGGCCGGCAGGCAAGTGCAGCGGCAACAAGTGCAGCAGCAAGGTAAGGAGCAGAGCGTGGGCATGCGTCGTGTAGTCGTAACCGGTATGGGCATGGTGACGCCGCTGGGCAACACCGTCGCGGAAACCTGGCAGGCGCTGCTTGCCGGCAAGAGCGGCGTGGCCTTGATCAGCGACTGGGATGCCTCGAACTTCCCCACGCGCTTTGCCGCCCAGGTGAAGAACTTCGAGGTCGAGGGTTACCTCAACCCGAAGGAAGCGCGTCGCAACGACATCTTCATTCAGTACGGCCTGGTGGCCGCCATCCAGGCGGTGCGTGATTCCGGTATCCAGGTCACCGAACAGAATGCGCCGCGCATCGGCGTGTCGATCGGTTCCGGCATCGGCGGCCTGAGCAATATCGAGGCCACCTGCCGCACGCTGTTCGAAAGCGGCCCGCGCAAGATTTCCCCGTTCTTCGTGCCTGGCACCATCGTCAACATGATCGCCGGCAACCTCGCCATCCTCTGTGGTTTCAAGGGGCCGAACCTGGCGGTGACCACTGCGTGTACCACCGGTACCCACTGCATCGGCCTCGCGGCGCAGCAGATCCAGCTCGGCCTCGCCGACGTGATGATCGCCGGCGGCGCGGAAAAGGCGTCGACCGGCCTCGGCATGGGTGGTTTCTCGGCGGCGCGTGCGCTGTCGACCCGCAATGATGATCCGGAAGCGGCCAGCCGTCCGTGGGACAAGGACCGCGACGGTTTCGTGCTCGGCGACGGCGCCGGCGCCATCGTGCTGGAGGAGTACGAGCACGCGAAAAAGCGCGGCGCCAACATCATCGGCGAACTGATCGGTTTCGGCATGAGCGACGACGCCTTCCACATGACGGCGCCGCCGGAAGACGGCGCCGGCGCGGCGATGAGCATGCGCAATGCGCTGGCCAGCGCCGGCCTCGCGCCGGATGCCATGCACTACATCAATGCCCATGGCACCTCGACGCCGGCCGGTGACATTGCCGAGGCGCGCGCGGTGAAAAGCGTGTTCGGTGCCCACGCGCCGAAACTCGCGGTGAGCTCGACCAAGTCGATGCATGGCCACCTGCTCGGCGCCGCCGGCGCCATCGAGGCGATCATCACGCTGCTGGCGATCCGCGACCAGGTGGCGCCGCCGACCATCAACCTGCACAACCCGGACGTCGACTGCGATCTCGACTTCGTGCCGAACACCGCCCGCCAGATGCGCATCGACGTCGCGCTGTCGAACTCGTTCGGCTTTGGCGGCACCAATGGCTCGCTGATTTTCCGCAAGGTCTGACATGTTGCTGGACAGCTGGGTCGACGGGCGCCCGGGCGCCGCGCTGCCGGTCGATGATCGTGGCCTGGCCTACGGTGATGGCCTGTACGAAACGATCCGGGTGGCGGCCGGCCGTTCACCGCTGGTGGAGCTGCACATGCAGCGGCTGTTGCGCGGTGCCGACGTGCTGCAGATCCCGGTGGACATCGATGCGATCGAAGCCGAGCTGCGCGCGTTCATGGCCGCGCAACTGGCGGCGGGTCGCGGCGACTGCACCGTCAAGCTGTTGCTGACCCGTGGCAGTGCCGGGCGTGGTTATCGCCCGCTGCCGGAAGCGCAACCGCGCCGGATGTTGCTGGCGTTCCCGCCGGCGGCGTGGCCGGCCGCGAATACCGTCGATGGCATCGCGTTGTACGAATGTGCGCTGCGCTTGTCGATCAACCCGACGCTGGCTGGCATCAAGCACCTCAACCGGCTGGAACAGGTGCTGGCGCGCGGCGAGTGGGACGACGATCGCCATGCCGAGGGCCTGCTGTGCGACGTGGAAGGACGGGTGATCGAGGGCACCATGAGCAACCTGTTCCTGGTGCACGACGGCGTGCTGGTGACGCCGCGCCTGCATCGGTGTGGTGTCGGCGGGGTGATGCGCGGTTTCCTGATCGCGCGGGCGCTGGCGCTGGGCATTCCCGTATCCGAGCGCGATGTCGTGCGCGCCGATCTCGATGCGGCTGATGAATTGTTCATCTGCAACAGCAATATCGGCGCCTGGCCGGTGCGCGAACTGGCGGCCCGGCGTTTCGTTCCGGGCCCGGTCACCCGCCGCATGCAGGCGGAAGTCGACATTCTCTGGAAGCGCTGAGGCGCAAAGGACGTCATCCCGATGCGCCGCATGGTTGTGTGGACCCTGTTGTTGCTGCTGCTGGCGCTGGTCGGTGCCGGCGCGTACCTGGCGCAGGCGCTGTACCAGCCGCTGAAGCACGATGAAAAGGTGTTGGCCATCATCGTCGCGCCGAACGAGACCCCGGGGCAGGTGATCGCGCGACTGGAAGCGGGTGGTCATATTGCACATGGCAAGGCGTTGCGTGCCTGGCTGCGGTTGCGCGGTGGCATGGTGCTGAAGGTCGGCGAGTACGAGGTGCCGGCCGGCACGCCGGCGGTCGACGTGCTGCTGCGGCTGGCGTCCGGGCGAACGGTGCAGCGCGCATTCACGCTGGTGGAAGGCTGGAGCCTGAAGCAGGTACGGGCTGCGCTGGCGGCGGAACCGCGAATCCGGCAGACGCTGGGTAGTGCCGGTGATGCCGCGCTGGCGAAGCAACTCGGTATCGACGGTTCGCCGGAGGGCTGGTTCGCGCCGGATACCTACCATTTCTCGCCCGGCGTCACCCGCGATGTCGATCTGCTGAAACGCGCGCTCGCCGAGCAGCGCCGCCGGCTCGATGCGGCGTGGAACGACCGCGCCGGCGATCTTCCCTACGCCAGCGCCTACGAGCTGCTGACCATGGCCTCGATCGTCGAGAAGGAAACCGGGCAGGCGAGCGAACGCCCGGATATCGCCGGCGTGTTCGTGCGGCGGATGAAGATCGGCATGAAGTTGCAGACCGACCCGACGGTGATCTACGGCCTGGGCGACAGTTACCGCGGCAACATCACCCGTGCGCACCTGCTGCAGCCGACGCCGTGGAACACCTACGTCATCAAGGGTCTGCCGCCGACGCCGATCGCGATGCCGGGGCGGGCGGCGATCGAGGCGGCGGCACACCCGGCGCCCGGCAAGGCCTTGTATTTCGTCGGTCGCGGCGATGGCAGCCACCAGTTCTCCGAGACGTTCGAGCAGCACAATGCTGCGGTGCGCGAATACCAGTTGCGTCGTCGCGCCGATTATCGTTCGGCGCCGAAACCCTGAATCCCAGCGGCTGCTGCCGGAGATGCGCGTGACCCGAGGACGATTCATCACGCTGGAAGGCACCGAGGGCGTTGGCAAGAGCACCAACCTGCGCTTCCTCGCCGATCGCCTGGCCGCTGCCGGCATTCCGCACGTCGTTACCCGTGAACCGGGCGGCACGCCGCTGGCGGAGGAAATCCGCACGTTGCTGGTCACGCCGCGCGAGGAGAAGGTCGCGCCTTCCACCGAGTTGCTGCTGATGTTTGCCGCGCGTGCGCAGCACCTGCAGACCGTGATCCGGCCAGCGCTGGCGCGCGGGGAGTGGGTGCTCTGCGACCGCTTTACCGACGCCACCTGGGCCTACCAGGGCGGCGGCCGCGGCCTGGATACCGCGCCCATCGCCTGGCTGGAGGATTACGTGCAGGCCGGATTGCGGCCGGATCGTATCTTCCTGCTCGACATCGACGTCGCCACCGGGTTGGCCCGTGCGCGCAGCCGCGCCGGCGGCGGTGATCGCTTCGAGCAGGAGCGGGTGGAGTTCTTCGAGCGGGTGCGCCGCGCCTACCTGGCGCGCGCGACGACTGATGCCGCGCGCTACCGGGTGATTGACGCCGGCGGCGCGCTGGACTCGGTGCAGCGTGCGCTGGCCGCCGAACTCGATGCGCTGCTGGCGGAGGTTCGTGGTGGCTGAGCCTGCCGGGCGCGTGTTGCCGTTGCCGTGGCAGCACGCAGCGTGGACCGCATTGCAGGCGCGTGCCGCCGAAAGGCTGCCGCATGCGTTGCTGCTTACCGGCGAGCCGGGCATCGGCAAGCGCCGCTTTGCCGATGCCTTTGCTGCCTGGCTGCTTTGCGATACGCCGCAATCGACCTCGCTGCCGTCTGCCTGCGGCCGCTGCAAATCCTGCCTGCTGGCCGCCGCCGGCACCCACCCCGACCTGCTGGTGGTGGTGCCGGAGGCGATGCGCGCCAGTGAAGACGGCGAGGGCGACGGCAAGAAGAAAAAGCCCAGCCGCGAGATCCGCGTCGACGACGTGCGCGCGCTGATCGGCTTTGCCGCGCAGACGGCACAGTTCGGCGGCCGGCGTGTCGTCGTCATCGAGCCGGCGCAGGCAATGAACGTCAACGCCGCCAATGCGTTGCTGAAAACGCTGGAGGAGCCGGGCGAGGGTACGGTGCTGCTGCTGGTGTGCGACCAGCCGGCAGCACTGACCGCCACCATCCGCTCGCGCTGCCAGTCGTTGCCGCTGCCGTCGCCGACCCGGCAGCAGGCCCAGGCGTGGCTGGCGGCCGAGTTAGGCGGTGATTCCGCCCGCGCCACTGCGCTGCTGGCGGCGGCCGGCACCCCGACCCGGGCGCTGGCGCTGGCCGACGCCGACGACTGGGTGGTGCAGCGGCGAAGCCTGGCACCACTGCTGGTGGATGTACTGACCGGCGAGGTCTCGGCGGTGCGGTTCGCCGAGCAGGCGGCCAAGGCCCCGGAGGCGCTGCTGCTGGACTGGCTGCCGTCGCTGCTGGTCGACGCGGTGCGCCTGGCGGAGGGTGTGCCGGCGGAGCGCCTGCGCAACGCCGACCTGGCAAAGGAACTGCGCCGGCTGGTTGAAGCCCGCGCAACGCAGCCGCTATTCTTGCTCGGCGATGATCTGGCCCGCCTGCGGCAGCAACTGAACGCGAACACCGGCCTCAGCCGGCCGCTGCTGTGGGAAGAAGTGATGTTGCGCTGGTCGCCGCGATCCCGCGGCGGACGCTGAACTGGCCTGGATTGACCTCGCCATCCGGATTTCGAGAACCAATCAGGGAACACCATGAACAGTCCGAAACTCCCCGGTGGCGGCAAGGCCGGCATCCTCTCGCTGACCATCAAGGACAAGGCCGTGCTGTACTCGGCCTACATGCCGTTCGTGAAGAACGGCGGCCTGTTCATCCCGTCCAGCAAGCAATACAAGCTCGGCGAAGAAGTGTTCCTGCTGCTGAGCCTGATGGAAGAGACCGACAAGATCCCGGTCGCCGGCAAGGTGGTGTGGATCACGCCGCGTGGCGCCGGCGGCAACCGCGCGGCCGGCATCGGCATCCAGTTCAGCGACCAGGACGACGTCGCGCGCCGCAAGATCGAGACCTACCTGGCCGGCTCCGAGAAATCCGACCGCCCGACCCACACCATGTGACGTTCCCTGCCGGCCGCAGGGAATGCCGCGTTACCGAAGCCATGGATCGTCGATTCATGGCTTTTTCGTTTCCGGGACCCGCTGATGATCGTCGATTCGCATTGCCATCTTGATCGCCTGGACCTGGCGCCGTACGGCGGCAGTCTCGATCGTGCCCTCGACGCGGCGCGGGCGGCGGGCATCGGCTGCATGCTGAACATCAACATCGACCTCGAGCACGAGGCGCAGGTGCGGCAGATCGCCGAGCAGCACGCGGACGTGTTTTTTTCAGTGGGCGTGCACCCGGCGGAGGAAGAGGGCGAGCGTCGCCCGAAGCCGGAGGAGCCGACGGTGGAGCGGCTGCTGGCGCTGGCGCAGCACCCGAAGTGCATCGCCATCGGCGAGACCGGCCTGGATTACCACTGGTGCAAGGGCGATACCGGATGGCAGCGCGAGCGCTTCCGGGTGCACATCCGCGCGGCGCTTGCCTGTGGCAAGCCGCTGGTGGTGCACACCCGTGACGCGCGCGCCGACACCATCCGCCTGCTGCGCGAAGAGGGCGCCACCGCCGGTATCCTGCATTGTTTCACCGAGGACCTGGCCACTGCGCAGGCAGCGCTGGATCTCGGGTTCTACATCTCGTTCTCCGGGATCGTGACCTTCCGCAATGCGGAGGAGCTGCGCGCAGTGGCTCGTGCGGTGCCGCTGGAGCGCATCCTGGTCGAGACCGATTCACCCTACCTGGCGCCGGTGCCGCACCGCGGCAAGTCGAACGAGCCGCGCTACGTGGCGGATGTCTGCGCGTTCCTGGCGCAACTGCGCGGCGTTGGCGTCGACGAGATGGCGCGCATCACCACCACTAACTTCCAGCGCCTGTTCCCGCTTACCGCGACAGTCGCCCGATAATCTCCAGCGCCCGGTCCAGTTGCTGCGGCGTGTTGTGGCAGTGCGGCGAGAGCCGGATGCCGCCGCCGCGCTCGGCGCAGACCACGCCGGCATCGCGCAGCCCGGCAAAGATGCGGCCATGCTGGCCACCCGCGTGCTTCGCGGTGACGATACCGCTGCAGAACCCCGGTTCGCGCCGCGACACCAGCGTCCAGCCCGGCAGCGAGGCCCAGTGGTTTGCGAGGTGCGCGGCGTTGGCCAGCACCGCCTGCTCGATTGCCGGCATGTCTGCCAGCACCTCCAGCGATGCCGACAGTGCATGGATGCCCAGCATGTTCGGGCTGCCGCACTCGAAGCGGCGTGCCGATTTCGCCGGCCGCCATCCGGCGTCAACATAGTTGCCGGCATCCTCGCGCATGTGCCAGCCGAACTGGGTCAGCGCGATCTGCCCGCGGATTTCCGGCCGCACCCAGAACAGCGCCACGCCCTCCGGCCCGCACATCCACTTGTGGCCGTCGGCGATCACCACGTCGGCCAGCGTGGCGTTGACATCGAAACGCAGGGCGCCGATTTGCTGGATGGCATCGATCACGAACAGCGTGCCGTTGGCACGGCAGGCGGCGCCGAGCCGGGCGAGGTCCAGCCGCAAACCGTCGCTGAACTGGACGGCGCTGATGGCCAGCACGCGCGTGCGCCGGTCGAGGCGGGCGATCAGCGCGGCCTCGGGGTCGGCCACGCCGAGCGCGACAGCCCGGGTCTCGACACCGCGGGTGGCCAGCGCTTCCCAGGGCAAGCGGTTGGACGGGAACTCCTGGTCGCTGGTGACGATGTTGTCGCCGTGGCACCAGTCCAGGCCGGCAGCCACCAGCGAGATCCCTTCCGAGGTGTTCTTGAGCAGGGCGATGTCGTCGGCTGCCGCCGCGCCGATCAGCGTGGCCAGTTGCCCGCGCAGCCGGCGCTCCACCGCCAGCCACTCGGGATAGCGGGCGGCGCCATGGCTGACGTTCTCCGCGGCAAACGCGGCAACGGCGGCCCGGGCGCGCACCGGCCAGGGGGCGACCCCGGCGTGATTCAGATATATCAGCCCCGGATCGAGGGCAAACTCCGACGAAACGTGCTCGTTCATGACAGGGCCTGCTCATCCGGCGGTGGCCGGGCAGTATAATGCCGACCGTTTGGTCAACCGACGCCTGTCCGGCGAATGAAGGAGTTGCGACCCCATGGCGGATCTCGAGAAAGCGAGCCAGAAAGCCCGTGAATTCCGGCAGCGCGAGGAAGAAGTGCTGCAGGCGGCGCTGGAGTTGTTCCTCGAGCACGGCGAGGACAAGGTGACGGTCGAGATGATTGCCGAGAAGGTCGGCATCGGCAAAGGCACCATCTACAAGCACTTCGAGACCAAGGACGAGATCTACCTGCTGCTGATGACGCGCTACGAGGAGGAGATGGCGCAGTTGTTCCAGCGCATCGCCGAAACCACGGAGCACAAGGAGCAGCTGGCCAAGGAATTCTTCCTGTTCCGCATCAAGGACCCCAAGCGCTACATGCTGTTCGACCGCCTGGAGCAGAAACTGGTGGCGGCGAAGGCGGTGCCGGAACTGCTGGAGCGCCTGCATCGCATCCGCGCGTCCAATGCCGAGAAACTCACCCGCATCGTCAAGGCGCGGATCGAGGAAGGCGTGCTCGAGGACGTGCCGCCGTACTTCCACGTCTGCGCCGCGTGGGCGCTGGCGCATGGCGCCGTCGCGTTGATGCAGTCGGAGTTCTACAACAAGGTGATCGAGGACGAGGAGGGTTTCATCGACTTCCTGCTGCACACCGGCATCCGCATGGGCAACCGCGGC
>JBKHWA010000085.1:0-12600 GCA_046566765.1 Gammaproteobacteria bacterium | reverse complement strand
GACTCCGTGCTCGGCCACGTGATCGCGGCCGAGTTGTTCCTGCGTTTCCCGCGTGCATCCGAGGGCGAACTCACCCGGGCCCGGGCCCGCCTGGTCAATGGCGAGGCGCTGGCCCGCATTGCCAACGGCTTCGCGCTGGGCGAATACGTGCGGCTGGGCCCGGGCGAGATCAAGAGCGGCGGTCATCGCCGCGCCTCCATCCTCGCCGACTGCCTCGAGGCGCTGATCGGCGCGATCCACCTCGACGCCGGGCTGGAAGCCGCGAGCCGCTGCGTGCTGGCCTGGTACGCGCCGCTGCTGGACGAGTTGCGCATCGACGAGGTGCAGAAGGACCCGAAGACGCAACTGCAGGAATTGCTGCAGGGACGCGGCCTGCCGTTGCCGCGCTACGAGGTGCTGGAAACCAGCGGCCAGGCGCACGCGCAGCGTTTTCGCGTGTCCTGCATGGCCGAGGGCCTGCCGGCACCGGTCGAAGCCTGGGGTGACAGCCGGCGCATCGCCGAGCAGATCGCTGCCACCGAAGCCCTGCAACTAATCGCCGCCGGGCGGAGCACGCGATGAGCGAACACGAAACATCGAATGGAACGGACGGCCAGCCGGCACCGCGTTGTGGCTACGTGGCGATCGTTGGCCGGCCCAACGTCGGCAAGTCGACGCTGCTGAACAAGCTGATCGGCCAGAAGCTGTCGATCACCTCGCGCCGGCCGCAAACTACCCGCAACCAGGTGCTGGGCATCGCCACCGCCGGCAACGTGCAGGCGATCTACGTCGATACGCCTGGCATTCACCGCGCCGCTACCAAGGCCATCAACCGTTACATGAATCGCGCTGCGGTGTCGGTGGTGGGCGAAGTCGATGTCATCATTTTCGTGGTCGAGGGCCTGAAGTGGACCGACGACGACGCGCTGGTGCTCGAACGGCTGGCCGACGCCACCTGCCCGGTTATTCTCGCGGTGAACAAGGTCGACGAGCTTGCCGACAAGACCCGGCTGCTGCCGCACCTGCAATGGTTGTCGCAGCAGCGGAAGTTCGACGAGATCGTGCCGGTCTCGGCGCAGGGCGGCCACAACGTCGATACCCTGGCGAAGCTGGTGGCCGACCGCCTGCCGGAGCAGCCGCACGTTTTTGAGCCGGACGAGCTCACCGACCGCACGCCGCGCTTCCTCGCCGCCGAACTGATCCGCGAGAAGGTCATGCGCCAGCTCGGCGACGAGATCCCGTACCAGCTGGCGGTGGAGATCGAGCGCTTCCAGGAGGAAGGCAACCTGTACCGCATCCACGCGGCGATCCTGGTGGAGAAGGATGGCCAGAAGGCGATCGTCATCGGTGCCGGCGGCGAGCGGCTGAAAAAGATTGCCACCCAGGCGCGGCTGGACATGGAGCAGTTGTTCGGCTGCAAGGTGATGCTGGAGATCTGGGTGAAGGTGCGCGGCGGCTGGTCGGACGACGAGCGCGCGCTGAAGAGCCTCGGGTACGAGTAAGCCGCCGTGGACTGCGTGGAAGCCTTCGTGCTGCACGCGCGCGCCTACCGCGAGAGCAGCCAGCTGGTGGAATTGCTCAGCGTCGAGCATGGCCGCATCGGCGTGCTGACCCGCGGCAACCGCGGCGCGAAGCGCGCGACGCCGCTGCAACCGTTCCGCCGTTATCGCATCGCCCTGTCCGGTCGCGGTGAACTGCGCCGGGCCGGCAGCAGCGAGGCGATCGGTGCGCCGCAACTGCTGGCCGGGCATGCGCTCTATGCCGCGCTCTATCTCAACGAATTGCTGGTCCGGCTGCTGCACCGTGATGTGCCGGTGCCGGGCGTGGTCGATCTCTACGCGGCGACACTCGCCCGGCTCGATGCCGGTGCCGAACTGGAGCCGGTGCTGCGCCTGTTCGAGAAGCAGTTGCTCGACGAGCTCGGCTACGGGCACCGCTACGGCGAGACCATCGACGGCGGGCCGGTGGTGGCCGGGCGCCTGTATACTTTCGAGCCGGAATACGGCGTGCGCGAGGCCCCGCCCGGTTTGCCGGCGGAACGCTGCCATGCCGGCGCAGCGTTGCTGGCACTCGATGCCGACGACTACGCGGCGCTGGACCCGGCCACGCTGCACGATGCCAAGCGCTTGATGCGCGAGGCGCTGGCGCCGTACCTGGGCAACAAGCCACTCAACAGCCGCGCGTTGTTCCGGCGCGTGCGCAACCCGCAAGACGACGTTCCGGGAGATTGAACATGTCCGCGCCGGTCAACCCGTTCCGCCGCCCGCTGCTCGGCGTCAACATCGACCATGTCGCCACCGTGCGCCAGGCACGCGGCACGCACTATCCGGACCCGGTCGAAGCGGCGCTGGTCGCCGAGACCGCCGGCGCCGACGGCATCACCGTCCACCTGCGCGAGGATCGTCGCCACATCCAGGACCGCGATGTCGAGATCCTGCGCCAGGTGTTGAAGACCCGGATGAACCTGGAGATGGCGGTCACCGCGGAGATGATCGCGTTCGCCGAGCGCATCCGGCCGCAGCACGCCTGCCTGGTCCCGGAGAAACGCACCGAGATCACCACCGAGGGCGGGCTGGACGTGATTGCCCGCGAGGCGGAAGTGAAGGCGGCTTGCGAGCGGCTGGCGCGAGCCGGCATCGAGGTGTCGCTGTTCATCGACCCGGACATCGCCCAGCTCGATGCCGCGGTGCGCTGCGGCGCGCCGGTGGTCGAACTGCATACCGGCGCCTACGCCGATGCCGACGACGAACACGCGCGCGCCAAGGAACTGGTGCGCATCGAGCGCGCGGTCGCGCACGGGCTGAAGCACGGGCTGACGGTGAATGCCGGCCACGGCCTGCACTATTTCAACGTCGAGCCGGTGGCGGCGATCCCCGGTATCAATGAATTGAACATCGGCCACGCGATCGTCGCCCGCGCGCTGATCACCGGCTTCGCCGAGGCGGTGCGCGAGATGAAACGGCTGGTGGTCGGCGCCGCGCGATGAACGTTCCGGTCGGCGGCAGCATCCGCGGCATCGGCACCGACCTGGTGTCGGTGGCGCGCATCGCCTCGGCGCTGGCGGATCATGGCGATCGTTTTCGCGCGCGCTTGCTGGTGCCGGAAGAGCGCCGCGACTTTGCCGGCAAGGCCGCTGATGCCGAGGCACGCTGGCTGGCCAAGCGCTGGGCAGCGAAGGAAGCGGTGGCGAAAGCGTTCGGCACCGGGATCGGCGGCGAGCTGTCGTTCCAGGACATCGTGATCGGCCGCGAGTCATCCGGTCGGCCGACGCTGTCGTTCCGTGGCAAGGGCATTGAACTTGCGCAGCAGCGCGGCGTACTGCGCGCCCACCTGTCGCTCAGCGACGAGGGCGATACCGCGCTGGCGTTCGTGATCCTCGAGGGCTGACGCGCAGGCAACTGCGCGACTGTCGTGGTGCCGGTCTGCCGGCAACCAGGTCACCCGGCAACTCCTGGTCCGGCAACCCTCAGCCCGGCAACTCTCAGCCCGGCAGCAACGTGTCGATGTCGGCGAGGTGTTCGGCCAGCCACGCGTCCACGGCAGCCATCGCGCTTTCCAGCCTCGCCTGGCCCGCGGCCAGTTCCACCCGGTCCGGCGTGGCGGCGGCCAGCGCCATTTTCAGCGAGGTCTCGAACCCGTTGGCGGCACGCCGCAGCTCCGGCGTGCCGACGTAGCGCGTCGCGCCGTGCAGCTTGTGCACCCGCGCGAGCAGCGTCTCGGTATCGCCGTCTGCCGCCAGCGCCGGGATGTCGCGGCGATCGGAGGCCAGGCTGGCCGCCAGCAGCCGCAGCATGTCGCGCGCCAGCGCCGGCTTGCCGCCGGCCAGCCGCACCGACTCCTGCAGGTCGACCACCGCGCCGGGTTCCGTCGTCGCCAGCGCAGCGCTTGCGGTGGTGGCCGGCATCTCGGTGAAGCGCACGCCGCCCCAGCGCTCGAGCACGTAGCGCAACTGCTGCTCGCCGACCGGCTTGGTGAGGTAATCGTTCAGGCCGGCCTGCAGCAGTTGCTCGCGCTCCGACGCCAGCGCATGCGCCGTCACCGCGATCACCGGCAGGCCAAGGAAGGCGGGGCCGAGTTCGCGGATGCGGCGCGTGGTCTCGATCCCGTCCATGCCGGGCATCTGGATGTCCATCAGCACCAGGTCGAACGAACTGAGACGCAGCGCGGCCAGCGCCGCCTGGCCGCTGGCGACGCCCTTGACGTCGATGCCGAGGTCGCCGATCAGGGTGCACAGCAGGCGCAGGTTGGCGTCGTTGTCGTCCACCGCCAGCACGCGCAGCACGCTGCTGCTGCGGCGGGCGGTGAAGCGGCTGCCGTCGGTGCGTGCCGGCGCTCCCAGGCCGGCGGCGAGTGCATCGTGCAGGCGCTGCGCGGTCACCGGCTTGGGCACCGTGGCGCCCGGTGGCGCGCAGGCCGGCGCGCTGTCGTCGGCGGTGCCCGGCAGCAGCCAGGCGGGTATGCGCCGCGCCTGCAATTGTTCCAGTACCGCCTGCAGCGGCTGGCAGTCGCCCGGGCGCGGGCCGCTGCCCAGCAGCACGCCGGCCACCTGGTCGTCGATCGCGGGCAGGACATCGTCCGGCGATTCCGCCTCGGTCACCACGGCCCCCCAGTCCTCGAGCAGATGCCGCAGCGAAAGGCGAGCAGTGTCGTTGCCGTCATGGACGACGAAGTGGCGGCCGGCCAGTACGTCCGGTGCAGGTGCCGGCGCGTTGTAGCGATCGACCTCGGCGCGCAGCGTGAACCAGAACGTGGAGCCGTTGCCCGGCGTGCTTTCCAGCCCGACCTCGCCACCCATCATCTCGACCAGGTGCTTGGAGATGGCGAGCCCCAGCCCGGTGCCGCCGGCCTGGCGGGAGGTGCTGGAATCGGCCTGGGTGAAGGCGGTGAACAGCGTGCCCTGCTGTTCGCTGCTGAGGCCGATGCCGGTATCGGTGACGGCGAAGCGCAGCATCACCGATCGCTCGTCCTCGCTTTCCAGCATCACGCGAACCACGATCATGCCGCGCTCGGTGAACTTGATCGCATTGTTCAGCAGGTTGGTGAGCACCTGGCGCAGGCGGATCGGGTCGGTGATCACCCGGCGCGGGGTGTCCTGGTAGATCATCGCCACCGTTTCCAGCCGCTTTTCCGCCGCCATCGGCGCCAGCAGCGCCAGCACGTCGTCGACGATCTCGCGGATGTCCACCGGGCTGCGGTCCAGCGTCAGCTTGCCGGCCTCGATCTTCGAGAAATCGAGGATGTCGTTGATGATGGTGAGCAGCGAGTCGGACGACTTGCGGATGGTGGTGATGTACTCGGCCTGTCGCGGCGTCATCTCCGTTTTCATGAGCAGGCGGGTGAAGCCGACGATGCCGTTGAGCGGCGTGCGGATCTCGTGGCTCATGTTGGCCAGGAACTCGCTCTTCAGGCGCGCGGCCTGCACGGCCTCCTTGCGTGCCATGTCGAGCTCGATGTTCTGCACCTCGATGGTTTCCAGCGTCTCCCGCAGGTCGTCGGTGGCCTGGGTGACGCTGTGCTGCAGTTCTTCCTGCGCTTTTTGCAGCGCATCGCACATGGCGTTGAAATCGGCCTGCAGGTTGCCGAGTTCGCCCGGCGCGTCCTGGCCGAGGCGCGTACCCATCTGGCCGCCGCCGAGCCGGCGCATGCCGCTGCGCAGGTTGGCCAGCACGCCCAGCAACTGCGCGCTGAACGCGTAGGCGACGATTACCTGGAACAGCAGCAGGCCCAGCAGCAGGCCCAGCGCGATCGCGACCGCCAGGTAGTACCGGCTGCGCATGCGTGTCTCGTCCAGCTCCACCTCGATCCAGCCGAGCAGGGCGTGCTCCCTGCCGGAGGAAGCGGCACCGGAGATCAGCGGCAACAACAGGCGCCAGCCGGAATCGGTGCGCACCGCCGTCGGGTTCGCGGCGAACAGGGTGCGCAGGCTGCCGCTGTACGGTGGGCGCGCCAGCGGGCCGCTGTGCGCCAGCATCGACTGGCTGGCGTCGTAGATGCTCACCGAGCGCACGTCGGGATTCTCGAGGAACGGCGGCAGCCGGTTGGCCAGTTGCGCTGCCCGCGGCGATTCCAGCGCGTTGCGCAGTTCGCCGGCGACTTGCTGCACGGTGATCCAGCCGCGGCCGACCAGCTCGGTCTCCAGCGCCTGGCCATGCTGCCGCAGGGCCCAGCCGGCCAGCAGCGTGCCGGCCACCAGCGTCGGCAGCAGGATCAGCAGGATCAGGCGGAGGCGGATCGAGAGGCGGGGCATCGTGGGCGGCGGCCGCGGGATCGGGTGCAGGCATGCACCGGGGACGGATGCGGCCGATGATCCCCCGCGCGGCGGCGCCCTGCAACCGGGTAGAATCCGGACCCCATGAACGATCGCCCGCGCGACCTCACCATCGACGAATGCGTCGGCAATACGCCGCTGGTCCGCCTGCAGCGGATCCCGGCCGGCGTGGTGCATCCGTCCAACCGCATCCTGGTGAAACTCGAGGGCAACAACCCGGCCGGATCGGTGAAGGATCGCCCGGCGCTGAACATGATCATGCGCGCGGAAGAGCGCGGCGAAATCCGCCCGGGCGACACCCTGATCGAAGCCACCAGCGGCAACACCGGCATCGCGCTGGCGATGGCGGCGGCGATGCGCGGCTACCGCATGGTGCTGGTGATGCCGAGCAACCAGAGCGAGGAGCGCCGGCAGGCGATGAGTGCCTACGGCGCGGAGCTGGTGAGCGTCACGCCGCAGCAGGGCATGGAAGGCGCCCGCGACCTGGCCAAGCAGATGGAACGCGAAGGCCGCGGCAAGGTGCTCGACCAGTTCGCCAACCCGGACAACCCCGGCGCGCACTATCGCAGTACCGGCCCGGAGATCTGGCGCGACACGCGCGGCGAGGTCACCCACTTCGTCAGCAGCATGGGCACCACCGGCACCATCATGGGCGTGTCGCGCTTCCTCAAGGAGCAGAACCCGGAAGTGCAGGTGATCGGCCTGCAGCCGGCGGACGGCTCGTCGATTCCCGGCATCCGCCGCTGGCCGCGCGAATACCTGCCGTCGATCTATGACGCCTCGCGCGTCGACCGCGTGCTCGACGTGTCGCAGGCGGAGTCGGAAGCGATGATGCGCCGGCTGGCGCGCGAGGAAGGCATCTTCTGCGGCGTGTCGTCCGGCGGCGCGGTGGCCGGCGCGTTGCGGGTGGCGGCGGAGCTGCGTGACGCGGTGGTCGTCGCCATCGTCTGCGACCGCGGCGACCGTTACCTTTCCACCGGCGTTTTTGCGTCAGCTGGCGTGGCTGCGCCGCGCTGATCCCTCTCGTGCCCCCGGCGCAGGAAGCCTGTCCATGAACGTCTTCGTGTTCGATATCGAGACCATCCCCGACGTTGCCGGCGGCCAGCGGGTATTCGGGCTGGAAGGGCTGTCGGAGAAGGACACCGTCACCGCGATGGAAAACCTGCGGCGCCAGGAAAACGGCACCGAGTTCCTGCGGCTGCACCTGCACCGCATCGTGGCGATCTCCGCCGTGCTGCGCACCGGCAACACCTTCAAGGTGTGGTCGCTGGGCGAGGAAGGCAGCAGCGAGAAGGAGCTGATCGAGCGCTTCTTCGCCGGCATCGAGAAATACACGCCGACGCTGGTGAGCTGGAACGGCGGCGGCTTCGACCTGCCGGTGCTGCACTACCGCGCCATGCTGCACGGCGTGACCGCCGCCCGTTACTGGGACCAGGGCGAGAATGACCGCGACTTCAAGTACAACAACTACATCTCGCGCTACCACCCGCGGCACACCGACCTGATGGACGTGCTGGCGATGTACCAGGGCCGCGGCACGGTGCCGCTGGACCAGATGGCATCGCTGCTCGGCTTCCCCGGCAAGATGGGCATGCACGGTTCGAAGGTCTACGAGGCGTTCGTGGCCGGCGACATCCGCGGCATCCGCAATTACTGCGAGACGGACGTGCTGAACACGTACCTCGTCTTCCTGCGCTTCGAGCTGATGCGCGGCAACCTCACCCCGGATGCCTGCGCCGCCGAGTGCGAGCGCGTCCGCGATTACCTCAAGGCCAGCGGGCAACCGCATCTCGTCGAGTTCGAGCAGCGCTGGCAGTCCCGGTAGGAATATCGATGCGTCACAAGAAACCCCGGCTGCCGGCCGGCGAAGTCACCACCGAGGTCCACCGCCTGGCGCACGACGGCCGCGGGATCGGCGCGGTCGACGGCAAGGCGGTGTTCATCGAGGGCGCGTTGCCCGGCGAGACCGTCTCCTTCAGGTACGTGTTTTGCCGCAAGACCTTCGACGAGGGCGTGGCAGTGAAGTTGCTGGCGAACCCGTCGGCCGATCGCGTCGAGCCACCGTGCACGCACGCCGCGATGTGCGGTGGCTGCAGCCTGCAGCACCTGGAGCCGTCGGCGCAGCTGGCGTTGAAGCAGCGGGTGTTGCTCGAGCAGTTGCAGCACTTCGGCGACGTGCAGCCGAAGGAAATCCTGCCGCCGATGACCGGCGACCGGCTGGGGTACCGCCGCAAGGGGCGCCTCGCCGTGCGCTACGTCGCCGGCAAGGGCGGCGTGCTGGTCGGCTTCCGCGAGAAGCGCAACGCCAAGGTGGCGGACATCGCGTCCTGCGCGGTGCTGTTGCCGGAAATCGGTGGCCGCATCGACGAACTGCGCGCGCTGCTGAGCGCGCTGTCGCCGGCGATGCTCGACAAGATGCCGCAGATCGAGATCGCCGCCGGCGACGACACCGTCGCGCTGGTATTCCGCCACCTGCAGCCGCTGCCGGATGCCGATCGCGCGGCATTGGCGAACTGGTGCCGCGAACGCGGCTTCGAATGCTGGCTGCAGCCGGGCAGCGAGACCAGCATGTACCGCGAGTGGCCGCCGGCGGAATCGGCGCAGGTGCCGGGCATCGAGCGCCTGTGCTACCGGCTGGACGATTTCGGCGTCGAACTGCGCTTCCACCCGAACGATTTCACCCAGGTGAACCCGTCGATCAACCGGCAGATGGTGAAGCGCGCGGTCGACCTGCTCGATCCGCAGCCGTCCGACCGCGTGCTCGACCTGTTCTGCGGCCTCGGCAACTTCACGCTGCCGCTGGCCACCCGCGCCGCGCAGGTCACCGGCGTCGAGGGCAGCGCGACCATGGTCGAGCGCGGCAACGAGAACGTCGCCCACAATCTCGCCCGCGCGCGCGATGGCCGCGCGCCGGGGCTCAAACTCGGCGAAACGCGGTTCTTCGCCGCCAACCTCGACGGCGATTTCGCCGGCAGCCAGTGGGCGCGCGAGCGCTACGACCGCGTGCTGCTGGATCCGCCACGCAGTGGCGCCGAGGCGGTGTGCAAGGTGATCGCCGCGCGCGGCGACAAGTTCAGCGCCGGCCGGCTGGTCTACGTGTCGTGCAACCCGGCGACGCTGGCGCGCGACGCCCGCATCCTGGTCGATGCCGGCTACGTGCTGGCGAAGGCGGGGGTGATGGACATGTTTCCGCACACCACCCACGTTGAATCGATGGCCGTTTTCGAGCGACGCTAGGCCATGGTCAAGGTCCGCGAAGAACACCCGATCCGCGACGACGGCAGCGTCGACCTCGAGCGCTGGCTGGAGTCCATCCAGTCGCAGACGGAAAAATTCAGCAAGGACGAGCTGCGCCGTGCCTGCCTGGTGGCCGAGCAGGCCGAGCGCGAGGCAATCGCGCTCGACGAGATCTGGGGCAGCGGCCTCGGTTCCTACCGCACCGGCCTCGAGATGGCGCAGATCCTCGCCGGCCTGCGCGCCGACCAGGACACGCTGGTGGCCGCCGTGCTTTACCGCGCGGTGCGCGAGGGGCGCATCCCGTTGCGGCACGTGGCCGACGACTTCGGCGAGGACGTCGCCGGTTTGATCGAGGGCGTCATGCGGATGGCGGCGATCGGCGCCATCAGCAACCCGACCCGCAAGGCGGTGCTCGGCCAGCAGCAGGGCCAGCTCGACAACGTCCGCAAGATGCTGGTGGCGATGGTCGACGACGTCCGCGTCGCGCTGATCAAGCTGGCCGAGCGGACCTGCATCATCCGCGGCGTGAAGAACGCCGACGAGGAGCGCCAGCGCAAGGTCGCGCGCGAGGTGTTCGACATCTATGCGCCGCTGGCGCACCGGCTCGGCGTCGGCCACATCAAGTGGGAGCTGGAGGACCTCGCCTTCCGTTACCTGCAGCCCGGCGCCTACAAGAAGATTGCCAAACTGCTCGACGAGAAGCGCGCCGCCCGCGAGCAGTACATCGTCGACGTGGTCGAGGAACTGCGGCGCCAGCTCGACCGTGCCGGCATCCAGGGCGAGGTTTACGGCCGCGCCAAGCACATCTACAGCATCTGGCGGAAGATGCAGAAGAAGCAGATCGACTTCTACGAGGTCTACGACGTGCGCGCCGTGCGCATCCTCGTGCCGGAAGTCCGCGACTGCTACGCCGTGCTCGGCATCGTCCACTCGCTGTGGCAGCACGTGCCCAAGGAATTCGACGATTACATCGCCACGCCGAAGCCGAACGGCTACCAGTCGCTGCACACGGCGGTGATCGGCCCGGACCGCAAGGTGCTGGAAGTGCAGATCCGCACCTTCGCCATGCACGACGCCGCCGAGCTCGGCATCGCCGCCCACTGGCGCTACAAGGAAGGCGGCCGCGCGGCCAAGGTCACCGGCTACGAGCACAAGATCGCCTGGTTGCGGCAGGTGCTCGAGTGGCACGACCAGCTGGGCGACGCCGGCGTGGCCGACATCATCAAGCAGGAAGTCAGCCTCGACCGCGTCTACGTGTTTACCCCGGACGGCCACGTGGTGGACCTCGCCGCCGGCGCCACGCCGGTGGACTTCGCCTATGGCATCCACACCGAGGTCGGCCACCGTTGCCGCGGCGCCAAGGTGAACGGCCGGATCGTCACCCTGAACACCGCGCTGCACACCGGCGAGCAGGTGGAGATCATCACCGCGAAGGAAGGCGGCCCCAGCCGCGACTGGCTGAACCCGACGCTCGGTTTCGTGAAGACCTCCGGCGCCCGCGCCAAGATCCAGCACTGGTTCCGCCAGCGCGACCGCGACGAGAACATCGCCGGTGGCCGCGAGATGCTCGAGCGCGAGCTGAAGCGGCTGGCGCTGGACGAGGTGAACCACCGCGAACTGGCCGCGCGCCTGGGCCAGAAGCAGCCGGACGACATGTACGCGCTGCTCGGTTCCGGCGACCTGAAGATCTCGCAGGTGGTGCACCAGTTGCAGGCCGCGCGCGCCGAGCAGGCGCAGGGCGAGCAGCAGGACCTGCTGCCGCGGGCGGCGACGGCGACCCGCGAAGGGCAGGGCGTGCTGGTCGAGGGCGTCGGCAACCTGATGACGCACATGGCCGGTTGCTGCCAGCCGGTGCCGGGCGATGCCATCCTCGGTTACGTCACCGCCGGTCGAGGCGTCACCGTGCACCGCGTCGACTGCGAGAAGTTGCTGGCGATGCAGCGTGACGACCCGGCGCGCATCGTCGAGGTGAGCTGGGGTGTCGAGGCGGACATCTCCTACCCGGTGGACATCTTCGTCAAGGCCTGGGATCGCACCGGCCTGCTGCGCGACATCATGTTCGTGCTGGCGGCCGAGAAGGTGAACATCACCGCCGCGCACACCCAGTCCAGCCGCAACGACAATACCGCGACGATGCTGTTCACCATCGAGATCGGCAGCCTCAACCTGCTCGGCCGCGTGCTGGGCCGGATCGAGCAGTTGCCGAGCGTGCTCGAAGTGCATCGCTACAAGAAGTGAGCACGCCATGACCGTGCCGACCCGCCACACGCTCGCCGACCTGGTCGTGCTGATGGCGCGGTTGCGCGATCCGCAGCACGGCTGCCCCTGGGACCTGAAGCAGGATTTCGCCACCATCGCCCCCTACACCGTCGAGGAGGCACACGAGGTGGCGGACGCCATCGCCCGCGACGACTTTCCCGGCTTGCGCGGCGAGCTGGGCGACCTGCTGTTCCAGGTGGTGTTCCACGCGCAGATGGCGCGCGAGCAGGGCCTGTTCGAATTCGACGACGTGGTGCACGGCCTGGTGGAGAAAATGCTGCGCCGGCATCCGCACGTGTTCCCGGACGGCCGCGTCGACGGCGAGCGCCGCCGCCACGACGAGCACCGCATCGACGACATCAAGACCAACTGGGAAGCCACCAAGAAGGCGGAGAAGATCGCCGCCGGCGAGAGCGTTGCCAGCGCGGTCGATGGCGTGCCGGCCGGCTTCCCGGCGTTGATTCGCGCGCAGAAACTGCAGAAAAAGGCGGCCCGCGTCGGCTTCGACTGGCCGGATACCGCCGGCGTGGTCGAAAAATTGCACGAGGAAACGCGGGAGCTGGCGGAGGCGCTGCGCGAGGGGGATGCCGCGCACGTCGCCGAGGAAATCGGCGACCTGTTCTTCACGCTGGTGAACCTGGCGCGCAAGGAAGGCCACGATGCCGAGTCGCTGGCACGCCTGGCCAACCTCAAGTTCGAGGCGCGCTTCCGCGCGATGGAGCAGGTACTGGCCGAGCGCGGCATGACGGCGGATGCCGCCGGCCCGGAGGCGCTGGACGCTGCCTGGAACGAGGCCAAGCAACGGCTGCGCGCGGCCGGGGGCGCATCGTGAACGGCGCACTGGTCGACCGTTACGG
>JBKHWA010000084.1:0-17759 GCA_046566765.1 Gammaproteobacteria bacterium | reverse complement strand
CACGGGCGACGGCGCCCGGGGCACAGAACAGTTGGGGGACGGTAGCGAAGGTGAATTCCATGGGCAGGCTGGGTTCCGGTCGGAGCCGCCCGCGTCCATCGGGCCGGCGTTCGATTGGTGATTGCTGTTGTCCGGGGCGGTCTATCTTCCGGACCACGACCGGCCGGCGTCGTCCACCGCGATGAACGTGGCAAAAAACAGGATGAGTGGTAGTAAACGGGACTAACCTTGGGGTGACCCCGGGCCGTGCATGATGCTCTCCGTGCCTCATTCGAATACCGGAACAGGAAGTTGCCCATGAAGCCATTCCGAGCAACGGTCACGCATCGAGCCCCGCTGCTGGCCACCCTGCTGCTGGCGCCGATGCTGCTGACCGCCTGCGCCCACGGCGGCCGCGATGCCGCCGCCCTGCGCAACGACGCTGCCGGGCGCCTCGCCGTCGAGTTGCCCGCCGACAGCAACGACCGTGCGGTGGTACAGGCGCGGGTCGACGAGTTGCTGGCGCAACCGCTGGACCGCGAGGAAGCGGTGATCGTCGCCCTGCTCGACAGCCCGGCGCTGCAGCGCCGCTATGCGCAGCTGGAGATTTCCGCCGCCGAGCGCGTGGCCGCGTCGCGGCCGCCGAACCCGTCGATCTCGCTCGGCCGCTTCAAGCGCGGCAGCGAGACCGAAACGGAGCGCGGCATCGCCATCGACCTGGTCGGCTTGCTGGCCTGGCCGTTCGAGCGCGGCGCGGCGAAGCGTGCCTACGAGAGCGAGCGGCAGGCAGCGCTGCGCGAAGCGCTCGATCTCGCCCGTGACACCCGCATCGCCTGGACCGATGCCGTCGCCGCCGACCTGCACCTTGCCTACGCGCGCAACATGCTGGACCTCGCCGACACCGCCCGCGAGTACGCACAACGGCTGGCCGCTGCCGGCAACGCGCCGCAACTGGATGCCGCCCGCGCCGCGTCGTTCCACGCCGAGGCAGAAGGCGAACTGGCACGTGCTGCCGCCGGGGCGACCACGGCACGGGAAAAACTGGCGCGACTGCTGGGCGTGGCCGACAGCGCGCGGCTGCAGCTGCCGGCGCAATTGCCGCCGCTGCCGGATGCGCTGCCGCCGGCGCCGTCGTTCGAGCAGGAAGCCATCGACCGCCGCATCGACGTGCAGGCTGCGCGCAGGCAGGCCGAGGCCACGGCGAAGGCGCTCAACCTCAACCGCGTCACCCGCTTCGTCAACGTGCTGGAAGTCGGCTACCAGTCGAACACCTCGAACGAGGCACCGACGCAGACCGGGTTCGAGGTGACACTGGAGCTGCCGCTGTTCGATTTCGGCAGCAGCAGCGGCAGCAAGGCGCGCGCGCGGTACGAGGCGGCACTGGCCACCGTGCGCGAAACGGCGGTGAACGCGCGCAGCGAGGTGCGTACGGCCTGGACCGCCGGCGAAGCCGCCTGGCAGACCGCCGCCCGCTACCGCGACCGGGTGCTGCCGCTGCAGCAACAGATCACCGAGGAAGTTTTGCTGCGCTTCAACGGCATGCTGGTCGGCCCGTTCGAGGTACTCGAGCAGGCGCAGCACCAGGCCGATGCCGCCCTGCGCGCGCAGCAGGCGCTGCGCGATTTCTGGATCGCCGAGGCGGAACTCGCTTCGGCGCTGCAATGAGGACATGGCCGTGAAGGACTTCGACCCGCAGGAAAAGAACGGCGCCGCTGAACAGCGCTCCCGCAAGGACGGAACCGACGGCAGCCGCCGGCAATTCCTGGGCGGCGCCGCGGCGCTGGCACTCGGCGCCGGGCTGGTGTCGCGCGCATCCGCCGCCGGCATCCCGGAAGCGGTCAGCGCCGCCGATGCCAGCACCCGGACCACGCCGCGCGACGGCCGGCCGTACAACCCGGTAGTGACGCTCAACGGCTGGACGCTGCCCTATCGCATGAAGAACGGCGTCAAGGAATTCCACCTGGTCGCCGAGCCGGTGCGCCGCGAGTTCGCGCCCGGCATGACCGCCAACCTCTGGGGCTACAACGGCCAGAGCCCGGGCCCGACCATCGAGGCGGTCGAGGGCGACCGCGTGCGCATCTTCGTCACCAACAAGTTGCCGGAACACACCGCCGTGCACTGGCACGGCCTGCTGTTGCCCAACGGCATGGACGGCGTCGGCGGCCTGACGCAGCCGCAGATCCCGGTCGGCAAGACCTTCGTCTACGAGTTCACGCTGAAGAAATCCGGCACCTTCATGTACCACCCGCATGCCGATGAAATGGTGCAGATGGCGATGGGCATGATGGGGCTGTTCATCGTTCACCCGAAGAATGCGAACGCGATGCGCGTCGACCGCGACTATGCATTCCTGCTCGCTGCCTACGACATCGAGCCCGGCGCGGCGACGCCGAAGGTCAACACCATGACCGAGTTCAACCTGTGGACCTGGAATTCGCGGGTGTTCCCCGCCATCGATCCGCTCGTTGCGCGCACCGGCGACCGCGTGCGCATCCGCGTCGGCAACCTGACCATGACCAACCACCCGATCCACCTGCACGGCCACGTATTCGAGGTCGCCGGCACCGACGGCGGCTGGGTGCCAAAGGCAGCGCGCTGGCCGGAAGTCACGGCCGACATCGCGGTCGGCCAGATGCGCGCGATCGAGTTCATCGCCGATGCGCCCGGAGACTGGGCGTTCCACTGCCACAAGTCGCACCACACGATGAACGCGATGGGCCACGGCGTACCGAACCTCATCGGCGTCGAGCAACGCGACCTGGCGCGGAAAATGCGCAGGCTGGTACCCGGCTACATGATGGCGATGGGCAGCAACGGGATGGCGGAGATGGGCGACATGGCGATGCCGATCCCGGCCAACACGCTGCCGATGATGGCCGGCCGCGGCCCGTTTGGCCCGCTCGAGATGGGTGGCATGTTCACCGTGTTCAAGGTGCGCGACGACCAGCCGCGCGGCGATTACTCCGATCCCGGCTGGTATGAACACCCTGCCGGCACCGTCGCCCGCGAATGGGAAGGCGAGGCGCCGGAAACGTCGCGCGCCGACAGCGCGCCGGAAACCGGCAACGAAGTGAACGTGGTGAAGCCGGGCGGCGCACCGTCGACCGGCCATGAAGGGCACCACTGAGCGACACGCCATGAAGACCGCGACCGGCACCACGACGAATATCCGCTGGCTTCCGCTGCCATTGCTGGCACTGCTGCCGGCGCTGGCCCTGGCACACGGCGAACACGCGCCGCTGGACCCGGACATGAAGATCCCGGACCGCATCGAGGCGGTGGAATCCTCGTTCGGCCGCATGGGCGCGCGCCGCGAGGCGACGCGGGTAATCGAGGTGCTGGTCGATGCGCAGCAACGCGTCACGCCGGTGGTACTCGATTTTTCGCACGGCGAGACGATTCATTTTCGCGCGCGCAATGACGGCGACACCGTCTGCCAGTTCCTGCTCGGGACCGTCGACGATATCCATGCCCAACACGCACTGGCCCGCCAGTACCCGGGCGGTGTTTTCGACAGCCCGTCGTCGCAGCGCCTGCGGCCGGGCCGCAGCGCGGAAATCGTCTGGGAGTTCACCCGCACCGGCGAGTTCGCCTACGGCTGCATCTCCGGCGACGGCGAGTTGGATCCGTCGCGGCTCGGCGTAATTCGTGTCACTGGCCGGGCAAACAATCACGTCACCAGTCCCACCGGCACCGGCGCCGCCGCTGGCGCGCCAGGAGCAAAACCATGAACACCCACCAGCATGATGGTCACGCCTGCTGCCACACCGGCCACGCCGGCCATGCCTGCCATGCCTGCCATACCGGTGAAGCGACGCCTCCACGCAACCGGCTGATCGACCCGGTCTGCGGCATGACGGTGAAGGAAGACACGCCGCACCGCCACACGCTCGACGGCGAGGAGTACCTGTTCTGCAACCCGAAGTGCGTGGAGAAATTCCGCACTGACCCGCAGAAATACCTGCAGCCGCAACCGGAGCCGGAAGCGATCGCCGGTGCCATCTACACCTGCCCGATGCACCCGGAGATCCGCCAGGACCATCCCGGCACCTGCCCGAAGTGCGGCATGGCGCTGGAACCGGAAATGCCTTCGCTGGACGAAGGCGAGAACCCGGAGCTCACCGACTTCCGCCACCGCTTCTGGTGGACGCTGCCGTTCACCGCCGCGGTGTTCGTGCTCGCCATGTTCGGCCACGACCTCGGCTGGTTCGCGATGCAGACGCAGACCTGGATCGAACTGGTGCTGACGCTGCCGCTGGCGCTTTGGGCCGGCGTGCCGTTCTTCGTGCGCGGCTGGCAATCGATCGTCAACCGCAGCCCCAACATGTGGACGCTGATAGGCCTCGGCACCGGCGCCGCCTTCGTCTACAGCGTGGTCGCCACCTTCGCACCGCAACTGTTCCCGGCGTCGTTCCAGTCGATGGGCCGGGTGGCGGTCTACTTCGAGGCCACCGCGGTGATCATCTCGCTGACGCTGTTCGGCCAGATCCTCGAGCTGCGCGCACGCTCGCAGACCTCGGCGGCGATCCGCTCGCTGCTCGGGCTGGCACCGAAGACGGCGCGCCGGCTGAACGCCGACGGCAGCGAGCAGGACATCGAGATCAGCCACGTGCATGTGGGCGACCGGTTGCGCGTGCGGCCCGGCGAGAAAGTCCCGGTCGACGGCATCGTGGTCGAGGGCGGCAGCGCGGTCGACGAGTCGATGCTCACCGGCGAACCGCTGCCGGTCAGCAAGCGGCCCGGCGACAAGCTGATCGGCGCCACGCTCAACACCAGCGGCGCCCTGGTGATGCGCGCCGAGCGCGTCGGCAGCGCGACGGTGCTGGCGCAGATCGTGCAAATGGTGGCGCAGGCGCAGCGCTCGCGGGCACCGATGCAGCGCATGGCGGACGTGGTCGCCGGCTGGTTCGTGCTCGGCGTGGTCGCGGTCGCACTGCTGGCGTTTTTCGGCTGGGGACTGTTCGGCGGCGAGCAGGGCTGGGTCTACGGCACCATCAATGCAGTGGCGGTGCTGATCATCGCCTGCCCCTGCGCGCTGGGCCTCGCCACCCCGATGTCGATCATGGTCGCCACCGGCCGCGGCGCGCACGCTGGCGTGCTGTTCCGCGACGCCGCCGCCATCGAGCACCTGCGCCGGGTCGACACCCTGATCGTCGACAAGACCGGCACGCTCACCGAGGGCAAACCCGCATTCGAGCGCGTGGTACCGGCCGCCGGCTTCAACGAGGACGAGGTGCTGCAACTGGCCGCCAGCCTCGACCAGGGCAGCGAGCACCCGCTCGCCGCAGCGCTGGTCGCTGCCGCGCGCGAACGCGGCCTGCCGCTGGCGAAGGCGGAGGAATTCGAATCGGCCAGCGGCATCGGCGTGCGCGGGCGGGTCGAGGCGCGTGCACTCGCGCTGGGCAACGGCGCGCTGATGGCGCAGCAACAGGTCGACACCTGGTCGCTGCATACGCAGGCGGAAGAACTGCGACTCAATGGCGCCAGCGTCATGTACCTCGCGGTGGACGGCAAGCTCGCCGGCCTGCTGGCGGTGTCGGACCCGGTGAAGGCCAGCACGCCGGAAGCGCTCGCCGCGCTGCGCGCCGCCGGCCTGCGGGTAATCATGGCCACCGGCGACGGCGTTACCACCGCCAACGCCATTGCCCGCCGACTCGGCATTGAGGAAGTGCATGGCGAGGTGAAGCCGGCCGACAAGCTGGCGCTGGTGGACAAATTGCAGCGCGAAGGCCGCATCGTCGCCATGGCCGGCGACGGCATCAACGACGCGCCGGCGCTGGCGAAGGCCAACGTCGGCATCGCCATGGGCACCGGCACCGATGTCGCCATGAACGGCGCGCAGGTCACGCTGGTGAAGGGCGACCTGCGCGGCATCGCCACCGCCATCACGCTGTCGCAGGCGACGGTGCAGAACATGAAGCAGAACCTCGGCTTCGCGCTGGTCTACAACGCGCTCGGCGTGCCGGTGGCCGCCGGCGCGCTGTACCCGCTCACCGGCTGGCTGCTGTCGCCGATGATCGCGGCGCTGGCGATGAGTTTCAGCTCGGTGTCGGTGATCAGCAATGCGTTGCGGCTGCGGGGCGCGAAGCTCTGAACAGAGGGCAGTGGATGTAGCCCTGCGCTTTTCCACCGGGATCGCCCGCAGGGCGAAACCCACGCGACCTGGCACGACAGCTGGATCAAGAGCGGGTTTGGTGCCAACTGGCTGGCACGGTACCGCTGCGCTCCCGTCCGCTCCGGGGTGACACACTCCGCGGGCGGAAAGCTCGGACAGGGAGCGTCCACGGCCGGTGCCAACTGGTGCAAGCGCTCAGCGCTCCCTATCTGTCGCTTATGCCCGCGGAGCATGTCACCCCATCGCGAACTACGCGCATGGCACGGCTGCGAATGCGGCACCGATTTTGCTTTTGATCTTTACGCGAGAGCGCAGTTCGTCCTTCACGCGGCGGGGTGCCGGTCCGTGGAGGCGGCATGTGTCGAGGGAAGGTTGCGCCGAGGGGTCAGGGCTCACGACAACCCTGCAACGCAACCGTCGAGACACTCAGCCGCCGGAACGGACCGGCAGCACGCCGCCACACTGAAGTACGAAACAAGCAGAGCCCGCTGTTGACGTTACAGCCTGCCAAGCCGCGCCTGTTTCGGCCTGCGGCCGATCGCGGTGAAGAGCGAAAATCGACAGGCACAAAATCGGGGGCCGGAAGTTTCGTCGCGGGAAATAAAAAGGCCGCCCGAAGGCGGCCTTCCGCAAGCGCGACGCGCACTATTCGAACGTCTGCCCGCCCGCCGTCAGTACGTCGGTCGACTGGGTGATGGTCATGTTGCCGGTCAGGGTGATCGGCACCGGGCCACCGAGCATGTCGCCCAGCGCGCCCGCGCCAGTGCCGGTGCCCGAGGCATTGAGCGAAAGCGTGTTGCCGGAACAGGTGTAGGTGCCGGTGAGGTCGGCTACCGGCGTCACGTCGCCCGAGACGCAGATGAAGCTGCAGACCTGGATGTTGACGGGCTCCACCGCGGCCGTGAGGTTGCCGCCGTCGAAGCTGACGGCGGAGATTCCGACGGCATGGGCGCCGGTCGTCAGCGGCAGGCCGGACAGCGCCTGCGCAAGGCTCACGTTTCCGAAATTGATCGTCGATGCCGTGGCATTCGTATAGGTCTTGCCCTCAATCGACTCACAGGCGGTCACCGGGGATGTCACGACGGAGAACGCGTCGGTCCGCGACAGCACCACCTTCTTTTTCAAGGCCTCGCGCGCCTCGGTCCGGAGCTGATAGGTGCCCGGCGGAATATTCACCGCGTAGGTGTCGATGACAAAAGTGTTTTCGCTCGACCAGTTCGTGCTGGAGACCAGCACGATACCCGCGTCGGTTCGCTCCAGGAAAAAGCGGTACTGCACGTTGGTGCCGTCGGAGGTGGCGGTGGCGGTAACGACTTCACCCTTCACGTATTGCGTCGCACTCGGGGAAAACGTCACGTTGAGATTGGTGAGGGCGGCACTGGCAAATGGCGAGAGCAGGAAGGCGCAGAGCACCAGGGCGATACGAATGATCATGGTCGAGTCCTTTTGGTTGTTTGGCCCCCGTTCATTGGAGGCGCCCGGCATGGTCGCAACGTGTGACCGCGCGGTCAAATAAATACACACGACGCCCGTCGCAAAGTGACGAACGTCATGCCCCTGCCTGCGCAGCCACCGCGCAGCGTGCGACCCCTCCCCGGCGCAAAGCAGGAGCAAGAGCGGGTGTGATGCCAGCTGACTGGCACGATACCGCTGCGCTCCCGTCCGCTCCGGGGTGACACACTCCGCGGGCGGGAAGCTCGGATATGGAGCGTCCACGGCCGGTGCCAACTGATAAACGCGCTCAGCGCTCCATATCTGTCGCTTATGCCCGCGGAGCATGTCACCCCATCGCGGACTACGCGCAGGGCAGCACCGCGAAAGTGGCACCGATTTCGCTTTTGATCTTCCTGCGAGAGCGCAGTTCGTCCTTCATGCGGCGGGGTGCCGGTCCGTGGAGGCGGCATGTGTCGAGGGAAGGTTGCGCCGAGCGGTCAGGGCTCACGACAACACTGCACCGCAACCGTCGAGACACTCAGCCGCCGGAATGGACCGGCAGCACGCCGCCACGCTGAAGTACGTCACAAGCAGAGCCCGCTGTTGACGTTACAACCTGCCAAGCCGCGCCCGTTTCGCCCTGCGGGCGATCCCGGTGAAGAGCCGACGCTGCCGCCGGTCAGTCCCGCAGCCGCAGGATGCGCACGCCGCCCGCCAGCACCAGCAAGCCGATCAACGTACCGATCACCAGGTCCGGCCAGGCCGACGCCGTCAGCGCCACCAGCACACCGGCAACGATGACGCCGAGGTTGGCCAGCACGTCGTTGGTGGAAAAAATCCAGCTTGCCCGCATGTGCACGCCGCCCTGGCGCTGCTTCGCCAGCAGCGCCATGCAGGCGACGTTGGCGGCCAGCGCCACCACGCCCATGCCCATCATCAGCGCCGACACCGGCTCGCTGCCGTACAGCGCGCGGCGCACCACCTCCGCCAGCACGCCGATTGCCAGCAACACCTGCAGCACGCCGGACAGCCGCGCGGCGTTCAGCTTGATCGAGGCGGCGCGGCCCACCGCGTACAGCGCGATGCCGTAGACGGCGGCGTCGGCAAACATGTCGAGCGAATCGGCGACCAGGCCGGTCGACTGCGCGTACCAGCCGACGCCCAGTTCGAGCACGAACATCACCGCGTTGATCGCCAGCAATTGCTTCAGCGTGCGCGCCTCGGCGTGTTCTGCGGCTTCTTCGCAGCCGCAGGAACGATCGCAGTCGCTCATGGTCGCCCCCCCGTACTCATTCGTGATCGATGCCGCCCACAACGGAAAAGGCCGGCATCCGCCGGCCTTTTCCTGGTCAGGAGTCGCTTACAGGCAACTCTCGATGATCGTCGCGTTGGCCGTGCCGAGGCCTTCGCAGATCGTCAGCAGGCCGTACTTGCCCTTGCGACGGCGCAGTTCGTACGCCAGCGTGCCGAGCAGCTTGGCGCCGGTGGCGCCGAGCGGGTGGCCGAGCGCCTGCGCGCCGCCGTTCACGTTCAGCTTGTTGATGTCCGCGCCGACGGCTTTCGCCCAGGCGAGCGGCACCGAACCGAATGCCTCGTTCACCTCGTACAGGTCGATGTCGGTGATCTTCAGGCCGGTCTGCTTGAGGATCTTCTGGGTGGCCGGAATCGGGCCTTCCAGCACCATGGTCGGGTCGGAACCGACGACGCTCATCGCGTGGATGCGTGCGATCGGCTTCAGGCCGGAAGCCTTCATCGCCTTCTCGCTCATGAGCAGCACGGCAGCGGAACCGTCGCAGATCTGCGAAGCGGTGCCGGCAGTGATCACGCCGCCCGGGACCAGCGGCTGCAGCGCCGCGGTGGCTTCCAGCGTGGCGTTGAAGCGCAGGCCCTCGTCCATCTCGTGGCGGACGATCTTCTTCACGCCTTCCAGCTCGAGTTCGACGTCGAACTTGACCAGTTCTTCCTCGAAGCGGCCGGCCTCGTAGGCGGCCTTGCCCTTCATGTGGCTCTGCCACGCGAAGTGGTCGAGTTCGGCGCGGGTGACGCCGTACTTCTTCGCCATTTTCTCGGCGCCGTCGAACTGGCTGAACTCGCAACCCGGATAGCGCTTGCGGATCTGCACGGAGTCGAACGGATTGCCCATGCCGGCCTTCTCGGCGACATCCTTCGCGGAAAGGATCGGCACCTGGCTCATCACTTCCACGCCGCCGGCGATGATGATGTCCTGGGTGCCGGACATGATCGCCTGCGCGGCGAAATGCACGGCCTGCTGCGCCGATCCGCACTGGCGGTCGACGGTGACGCCCGGCACCGATTCCGGCAGCTTCGAGGCGAGGATCGAGGTACGCGCGATGTTGAAGGTCTGCGGGCCGATCTGGCTGACGCAGCCGTAGATCACGTCATCGACGCTGGCCGGGTCGATCTTCGTGCGATCGAGCAGCGCATCGATCACCTTCGCGCCGAGGTCGGCCGGGTGGGTCTTCGACAGCCGGCCATTGCGGCGGCCACCCGGGGTACGGACGGCGTCAACGATATATGCGTAGGTCACGGCAAACTCTCCTTTTCTTGAATAACTGAAATCGGCACAACATCGAGAAACGCGCCGGGCGGCGGTCTGCGGCGTTGTCGGTCAGCTCGCAATCCTCACGTACGTATCTGTACGCTGCGGTTGCTCGCTGACCTCCGCCTTGCATCCCATCCGCCCGGCGCGTTTCCTCACTCCTGTTTGATGCCGGCGAGGCGGCGGGCATACCACTTCTTCTTCTCCACATCCATCTGCCGCTGGATCTGGATCCGCTGCGCCTGCGGCGAACCGGCACCGTGCATGGACTCGGTGAGGTAGCCGACGGCGTTGCGGCCGAGCGTCATGTTCTCGATGAGGCGGAGCATGCGCACGCGGGTCTCGGTCGGCACGTCGCTGCGGCCTTTCAGGTATTTCTCGAGGATCGGGCCGGCCTCGTCATGGGCGAAGTCCTGCTCGCTGGGCAGCGTCACCATCAGGCCGCCGGCGATGTCCTGCGCCAGCCGTGCGATCTCGTACGGGAAGCGCGTGACGTTGTGCTTGCACACGTTGGCCAGCATCGAGTCGTTCATGAAGATGCCGGACGGCAGTTTCTGCGCGGAATACGAGGAAGCGATGCCCGACGAGAAGATCGTCTCGTTGAGATGCGTCATCTCGACCAGCTTGTCCTTGATGTGCGAGACCTTCTCCACGCCGTTGTACTCGGCCACGGCAGCGGCGGCGCCGACCATCACGTCGCCAAGGCCGGTCTTGCAGACATAGGAAGCGCGGTGGTACGAGGTGAAGCGCGCCACCATCTCCTGCGCGAACTCGTACTCGCCGTCCATGAACACGTGCTCGTTCGGGATGAACACGTGGTCGAACACGGTGAGCGTTTCCTGGCCGCCGTACTCGGCGTTGCCAACGTCGATGTTGCCGCCTTCCAGCGCGCGGGTGTCGCAGCTCTGGCGGCCGTAGATATAGGTGATGCCCTCGGCGTCCGCCGGCACCGCGCCGACCACCGCCCAGTCCCTGTCCTCGGGGCCGAGGTTCATGGTCGGCATCACGAAGATCCAGTGCGAGTTCAGGCCGCCGGTCATGTGCGCCTTGGCGCCGGTGACGAAGATGCCTTTCTCGTTGCGGCCGGTAATGCGCAGGAAAAGATCGGGATCGGCCTGCTCGTGCGGGCGCTTGCTGCGGTCGCCCTTCGGGTCGGTCATGCCGGCGCCGATGATGATGTTGTTGGCCTGCGCCTTCTTCAGGAAGTCGAGGAAACGCTGGTGGTACGGGGTGCCGTGCTTCTGGTCGATGTCATAGGTGATCGAGTGCATCACGCTGATGGTGTCGAGGCCGGCGCAGCGCTGGAAGCAGGTTCCGGTGAGCTGGCCCATGCGGCGCTGCATCCTGTTCTTCAGCACCAGGTCCTGCGGCGACTCGACGATGTGCAGGAAGCGGTTCACCCGCGCATTGATCAGCGGCGAGTGCGCGGTGGCGGGATCCGGGTCCTCGATGGCGAGGTCGTAGGTCTGGCGCAGCGCGTTCATCGACGGCCGGATCAACGGGTTGTCGACCGGGTTCGGCTCTTCCTTGCCGAACAGGAACAGCTTCAGCGGCCGGCCGCGCAGCGAGTTCAGGTAGTCCTCGCCGGTCTTGATCGGCTTGAAGCGGGACCAGCGCTCGGCGGCGGTCTCCAGCTTGCGGACAGGCAGCGGCTGCTTGGCATTCATGGTGGATACCTCGGGAGGAGATCAGGCGGGATGCGGGTGGGGCCGGCACCGCGGGCGCGGCGACCGATTGGTCAGGATGGCGATGCTAGTCGTTCCCCGCGGGCAGGCCAATTGCGGCAGGTAACACCATGTATACCCCTCGTCGGCGAGCGCCCGCCCCGATCAAGGTCATGACCGGGGCAGCCGCGCCAACCCCCTATCAATATTGGGGTTTCCGCTCCCGGTGGTGCTGCGTAACGTGCCCGGCAGCTGCATACAGGAGCGTGCTGCATGAATGACCTGACTCTCCCGCCCGGCGTCGGCCTGCCGGCGGATCCCGACCAGCCCGGCCGCGCGACCGCCCGGGTCCGGCCCGGGTCCTGCGACCACGACTGCGGCACCTGCGTCGCCGTGTTCGAGGACACCCAAGGCGAGGTCGAGCGACTGCGCGCCAACCTCTGGCGCGAAGAGGACGAAAACTACCGTCTCTGGCTGCAACTGCGCATCGCGCTGGCCCAGACGTTGGACACCCTGCCACCCTCGCCCTGCACGGCAGGGCCGTCACTCAACGAAGAATTCACGCGCGGCTGGAACCAGTGCGTCAGGGAAACGGTTCGCCGCGTCCGCGAGTTGCAGAAGGTTTTCTAGCACTGCTGCCGGCGGGCAACGGCAGCTGGCTTTCCACCAGCAACCGCATCAGTGCCGGCAGGGTACGTTGCCCGGTTTTCTCGTAGATGTTTTTCAGGTGGAACCGCACCGTGGACATCTCCACGCCGAGCGCGGCTGACGTCTCCTCCACCGATGCCAGGTTCAGATACTGCTCGCACACCGCCAGCTCACGCTCCGTGAGACCGTAGCGGACGGACAGGTAGTCGCCGTCCAGGACGCGACGCGCAGCAACATCGCCGGACTCCCGCGCCGCCGCCCCTCCAATCGCCCGCTCCAGCTGGAGGCGACGGCGATGGATGTGGAGCGCGCGGCCAAAATGAGGCGCCAGCTGGCCGATGAAAGCGATCGCCGCTGCAGGCACCCGTCCGCTCCCGGCCGGTTGATGCAGGCAGATGACGCCCCGCCCGCCACCGCCATCGCCGACCAGCGCCCCGACCCGATGCGCCACCGCCACGGCACAGCAATCCGCAATGGTCACCGGTGCCCCCGCGGGGCCGGACCCGCGGGGAACAGGCCACTCGCAACGCGCCAGCCACTCCAGGCAATCCTTGCGGAGCTGCAGCGCTTCGCCGGCCGACAGGTCATGCGACTCCAGGAACGCGAACGCAGGGTCAAGCTCGTCGATCGCGCCGACAACTACCCGCTGCACGCCGGCAACCTCCGCCAACCGACGAGTTACGTCGGGCCAGCGGGCCGGCTCGATCGCCGCGTGGTAGATGTCACCGATCAGCCCGCTCTCGTCGCCTCCTGACTGCACGTCATCCTGCCTTTCTTTTTGTTCAACCCGGCCGCTGGCAGCACATTCCCGGCCAGCCACCGACCTCGGGGGGAACGCATCCCGACGTTCCCTGACAATGGAGGTTGCCATCTCACCGCGGGTTGGCGCCCCCACAATATTGGGTGGGCGTGCATCACCGGGCCGCCTGTCAACGTGACCGGCATACGCACCGTGCCGCACCCTCACAACGCCGCATGCGACGCCCATGCACCATCCGTGTGCGCCCATCCGCGCGCAATCACGGTAACTACCAGCACCCGACCGGCACCGAAATTGCAGAGGACTGCGCGGCGCCAGTGTTGCTGACAAAAACGCACCGCGAACTGACGGCGGAACGGAGACCGCCCCCACCCACCCGAGCAAGGCCGTCCCCGATGAACCACCCCTTCAGCCTGATTCCCCGTGACCTGATCCGCGCCACCGACCAGGGCGCCGTCGGCCAGTTCGATGCCCTCGGCCAGCGCCTGGCCTTCAGCAGTCACTACCAGCCGATCGTCAGCCCGGCACTGATGCGCAGCGTCGGCGCCGAGGCGCTGTTGCGCGTCGCCGGCAGCCAGGGACCGCTGCCGACCCAGGAATTCTTCGATCGCCTGCCGGACACGCAATCGGCCGAGGCGTGCCGGCTGGCGCGGGCGTTGCACGTGCTCAACGCGCCGCCGCCGCGCAACGGCAACGACTGGCTGTTCCTCAACGTGCACCCGGAATCGATCCGCCAGCGCCGGCTCACGGCCGAGCGGGTGGTGGCCGAGCTCGGCGCGCTGGGCGTGGCGCCGTCGCGCATCGTGCTGGAAGTGCTGGAGCGCGCCGGCCTCGCCGACGAGGAGTTGCGCGATTTCGTCCGCGAGTACCGCGCCGCCGGTTTCCGCATCGCCATCGACGACTTCGGCGCCGGCGCGTCGAATTACGACCGTGTCATCAGCATGCAGCCGGACATCATCAAGCTCGACCGCTCGCTGATCGCCAACGCCGCGGCGACGCCGCGTGCGCGCCGCATGTTCCCGCACGTGGTGGCATTGCTGCGCGAGGCCGGCTCACTGGTGCTGGTGGAAGGCATCGAGACCGCCGAGCAGGCGCACATCGCCATCGACGCCGACGCCGAGCTGCTGCAGGGCTGGTACTTCGCGGAGCCGGCCGCCGGCGCGCCGGACGAGGCCGCCTGCCGGCAAAAAATCGAGGCGGTAATGGGCGTCACGCCCAACCATGCGGCACCAAAACGCAACGACGCCGACCGCTTCCGCGGCAAGTTCATGGATGTCTGGTCGGCGTTCCGCGAGGGCAAGCCGATCGAACTGATCGCGCAGGACATCGCCGAACCGCAGATCACCCGCATCTACGCGATCGACAACCGCGGCTACCAGATCGGCGACACCGCGCTGACCCGCAGCGCAATCCAGGGTTCGCCGCACCCGCTGGCCAATGCGCGCGGCGCCTGCTGGGCGCGGCGCCACTACTTCCGCCGGGCGATGGAACAACCGGGCCGGGTGCAGTCGACCCGGCCCTACCTGTCGCTCACCGAGCAGCAACTGTGCGTCACCTGGTCCTGCGCCACCGTGCACAGCAGCCACGGCCAGTGCGTGATCTGCATGGACGTGCTGGTGGAAGGTGCGCGGGGGTGATCACGAAGCCGGCACCGCCGACTCAAAGCAATTCCGGCGCAACGACATTGCTGGGGAACAACACGGCATCGAAGTCGATCCGGAAAACACCGGAAGACTCGTAGTCATAGCAGCCGTCGCACGGATTAATGTAGTTGGGGCTGACGGCATCACCGTTCATGCCCACGAAGAGATGCAGAACCTTCTGCCCAAAGTCGCTTGCCTCATAAGGGAAGAAAGCAATCGTTTCGAACAGATTCACACTCGCCCAGAGCGCATCAGCCAACGGCAGGGGAAGGACTTCGTTATAAGCCGTGGCTGCTGACAACCAGTCCAGACTGTCCAGTTGCAGCCGATAGGGGTGCCCGAACAGAGCATAGGGCGTCGGCAGCATGTCCCAGGTATCCGCTCCGACGGCGCCAGGCACGGCACCATTCGGGATGAAGCCTGCCGGCACGATGATCGCCAGCGGCGGGAAATAATCATCACCGCCTATTCCCGAGCCGACGATGGCGACATCGTCGGCGGCGCGTGAATAGGCACGGATCCGGCTGGGGACGAAGGCGATGCTCCTGCACGGCGTACTCACATAAGCTCCACCCCAACCGCCGCAAACCCCGCTGTACTTCACCACGGCCAGCTGGTAACCCTCCCACGCACCCGGAGAAATGGAATCGTCCATGTCGAAGTCGGTCGTCAGCCGGGTACGCACCACCATCACTACGTCCGCCGTTTCCACCAGCAGCAGTTCTGCCGGCGCGCGACTGGTGTCGATCGAGAGACCCGGGTTCACGCGGGTCACCGTGATACCCGGCTCACTGCTGCAGCCCAGGTCCTGGCAATTGATGGTCAGTCCATCAAGGAAGGAGGCGACGCCGGCACCCAGTGCTGCATCACAACTGGCCTGCGCCGTCGCCGGGAAATGCACGACGACCTCGCCTTCCCATGGCGCCACCATTGGCAGGGATCCGGAGGCGCCGGTATCAACCAGCATCCGCGCCTGCTCAACCATCGCACCATCAAGCAGCGCCGTGATCGGTGGCAACCCGAGACTGGCCTCGGTGTACTGGGTCTTTACCAGCACCGAACAATCGTCGCCGGTCTGTTTGTGGTAGATCCGCAGGTCGTCCTGCCGCAGCAGGTATTGCACGGGTACATCTGGATACACGGTGCAGGCCGACGCCGGCGAACAAGGTGAAGGCGTGTTTCCCGCGCCAACGACTGCAGCGTCATCACCATCCTCACCGCATCCGCTCGCCAACAGCACAAGCAACGCCAACACGCACCACTGCTTCGTCTTGCGCGCCCGAACAACCATGTGTCGCACCCCTGCGTCCTGGATCAATGGGCGGCACCCCACGGCGGGGGATGCCGGACGCGCGCCCCCTTGCCGGCGCGGCGCGGCGCGGGGCAATTGATTGCCAGTTGTCAGGATTGGCGCAAGCCCCCGGCGACGAAAGGCGGATCAGCCGGCATGGCGGACCGGGCCGGCGCCGCACCCGTTGGCCGACTCACAGCGCGGCGACGGCCCCCGCGCTGACCAGCGCATCGATTTCCGTCGCGGCAAAGCCGTAGTCGGCCAGCACCGCTTTCGTATCGGTACCGACCTTCGTCATCGGCGTCGGCTGGCGCGAATGCGTTTCGGTGCGCGAGAAGCGCGGTGCCGGCGACGGGTGCACCACGTTGCCGATTTTCTGGAAGGCGCCGCGCGCCACCGCGTGCTCGTGCTGCGGTGCCTCGTCGAGATCCAGCACCGGCGCGAAGCAGACATCGGTGCCTTCCATGATGTCGGTCCACTCCTCGCGCGTCCTGGTGCGGAACACGGCGGCGATCTTTTCCTTCATCTCCGGCCAGCGCTGGATGTCGTACTGGGCGCCGAAATCCGCCTGCGACAGGCCGCCGAGCTCCATCAGCAACGCGTAGAACTGCGGCTCGATCGAACCGATCGAGATGTACTTGCCGTCCTTCGTCTCGTACACGTCGTAGAAATGTGCGCCGGTGTCCAGCATGTGGGTGCCGCGCTGGTTGCCGAACAGGCCGTTGGCCTTGAGGCCGTAGAACATCGCCATCAGCGCGGCGGCGCCATCGACCATCGCCGCGTCCACCACCTGGCCCTTGCCGCTGCGCTGCGCCTCCAGCAGCGCGCACACCATGCCGAACGCCAGCAGCATGCCGCCGCCGCCGAAATCGCCGACCAGGTTCAGCGGCGGCATCGGTTTCTCACCGCGGCGGCCGATCGCGTGCAGCGCGCCGGTGAGCGCGATGTAGTTGATGTCGTGGCCCGCGGCCTGCGCCATCGGGCCGGACTGGCCCCAGCCGGTCATGCGCCCGTAGACGAGCTTCGGGTTGACCGCCATGCACTGCGCCGGGCCAACGCCGAGCCGCTCGGCCACGCCGGGACGATAACCCTCGAAAATCGCGTCGGCTTTTTCGCAAAGTTTCAGCACCGTCTTCACGCCGTCCGGGTGCTTGAGGTTCACCGCCACCGCGCGCCGGTTGCGGAACAGGATGTCGTGGCCACCCTCGCTGGACGGGTTGCCGCCCGGGCGGTCGATGCGCACCACGTCGGCGCCCATGTCGCCGAGCATCATTCCGCAGAAGGGGCCCGGGCCGATGCCGGACAGTTCGATGATGCGGAGACCGGATAGCGGGCCCATGTATACCTCCTGCGGAAAAGGGAATTGGCGACGGATGACTGCGCAGTCCGCGGCCGTTACTGTAGTGCCCCTCCCCCCGCCACGCACTACCGGACCTGTCATGACCCAGCCCGCGATCACCCGGAATTCCACCCCCGCCACCGTCAGCCTGGAACAGGCGATCCTCGAGCGCCGCTCGGTGCGCGGCTTCCTGCCGGACCCGGTGCCGCAGGACGTGCTGGAAAAAGTGTTCGCGCTGGCCCAGCACGCGCCCAGCAACTGCAACATCCAGCCGTGGTTCTCGTGGATCGCTTCCGGCGAGACCCGCAACGAGATGCGCAAGCGGA
>JBKHWA010000083.1:0-46218 GCA_046566765.1 Gammaproteobacteria bacterium | reverse complement strand
CGCCGATCTTTTCAGTCTTCAGCGATTTTTCCGCGCCGCCGGTTTCAGGTTTTCCATTGCCGTTGGCGAGGTGGCCGGGCAGGTCCGCCTCGCGGAACGACATCTCTTCATCGCGCTGCGCCAGTCGCGCGTCATCGATGCGGATGTCCGGCACGATGCCCTGCGCCTGGATCGAGCGGCCCGACGGCGTGAAATAGCGCGACGTTGTCAGTTTCAGCGCGCGGTCGGACTGCAGCGGAAACACGGTCTGTACCGAGCCCTTGCCGAAAGTCGGCGTGCCGACGATCACTGCGCGACGGTGGTCCTGCAGTGCGCCGGCGACGATTTCCGACGCCGACGCCGTGCCGGAGTTCACCAGCACCACGATCGGCAAGCCGTTGAGCATGTCGCCCGGCATGGCATCGAGGCGCTGCTGTTCGCCCTTGGCGCGCCCCTCGGTGTAGACGATGTTGCCGCTGTCGAGGAACAGGTCGGCCACCTGTTGCGCACCGCTGAGGACGCCGCCGGGATTGTTGCGCAGGTCGATCACGAGGCCGCGCAGCGCCGCACCGTCCTTGCCGGCCATCAGCGCCTTCACCTGCTTCTCGGCGTCGTGGCCGGTCTGGGTCTGGAACTGGGTGATGCGCAGCAGGCCGTAACCGGGCGCGAGTTCGCGGCTGCGCACGCTGGCGATGCGGATCTTCTCGCGCACCAGCGACACGTCGAACGGCTTCTCGCGGCCCTCGCGCACGATGGTCAGTACCACCGTGCTGCCGATCTTGCCGCGCATGCGCTCGACGGCCTCGTTGAGGTTGACGCCCTTCATGCTGCTGCCGTCGATCTTGACGATCAGGTCGCCGGGCCGCAGTCCGGCGCGGCTGGCCGGGGTGTCGTCGATCGGCGAGATCACCCGCAGGAAACCGTCGCCGCTGCCGACCTCGATGCCGACGCCGCCGAATTCGCCGGTGGTGGTGACCTGCAGGTCGGTAAAGTCGCGCGGGTCGAGGTAGGCCGAGTGCGGGTCGAGGTCGTACAGCAGTCCGCGGATGGCGGCTTCCAGCAGGTCGTGGTCGCTGATCGGTTCGACGTAGGCGTCGCGGATCTTCTGCAGCACCTGCGCGAACACGCGCAGGTCTTCCAGCGGCAACGGCTCGGTGGCGGGCGCCGCCGGCGACATGGCGGTCGGATCGCCGGCGTCGGCAGTTTCGGCGGCAGCGGCCGGGGCAAGCGGGGCGGCCGCGAGCAGGCCGAGCACGGCGGCAATGGCAAGGCGGGCCGCGAGCGGGCGCTTCGACGGGATCATCGGGGACGAACTCCTGGCACGGATACGGTGCTTCATACGCTGCGGCTGTTTATACCCCGCGGCACGGCGCGGGGGGTACCGGCCAGCGACCGGCCGGCCGGCGATCGCCGCCGGCGGTTCAGCGGCGCAGCCAGCGCGCCGGGTCCTGCGGTTCGCCGCCGGCACGCAATTCGAAGTAAAGGCCGGGCGCACTGCGGCCCCCGGAGGCGCCGACGGTGGCGATCGCCTCGCCTTCCTTCACCCAGTCGCCGACGCTGCGCAGCAGCGACTGGTTGTAGCCGTAGATGCTGAGGAAGCCGTCGCCGTGGTCGACGATTGCCAGCAGGCCGTAGCCGCGCAGCCAGTCGGCGTACACCACGCGGCCGTGGTGCACGGCGCGTACCTCGCTGCCCTCGCCGGCGGCGATGACGATGCCGTTCAGTTTCAGTTTTCCTTCGGCCAGCGAAGAGCCAAAGCCGGCGGCGATGCGGCCGGCGACCGGCCAGCGCAATTTGCCACGGCGATCCTTCAGCGGCGAGCCAACGGCCTGTGGCGGGATGTCGCGGAACGCTTCGCGCGCGGTTTCCAGCACGCGTCGCAGTGCGGCCTCGTCGGCGCGCAGCCGCTCCAGCTCGCCGCGCTGCGATTTCAGTTCGCCGGCGAGTTGCTGCACCGCCTTGCGCCGGTCCTCGCTGGCCTCACGGGCATCGCGCTCGCGGTCGGCGAGCTGTTCGCGGGTGGCGGCGAGTTTCTCCTGCTCGGTGGCAATCTGCGCGCGCGCCTGTTCCAGCTTCATCCGGGTTTCGCGAAACGCTTCCAGCCGCTTCGCGCGGTCGCGCTGCACGTACTCGTAGTAACGCGAAAGGCGGGCAGCGCGCAGCGGATCGTCGGCGCCGAGCCAGGCTTTCAGCGGCGAGGAGCGTCCGAGCTGCCAGGCATCGCGCATGTCGCGGGCGAGGGCGCTGGCTTGCGCTTCGGCCTGCCGGTCGAGTGTTTTTTGTTCGGCGTCGAGCCGCGCCAGCCCGGCGACGAGCTCGCGCTCCTTGCGGCGCACCGCCCGCAACTCGGCGGCAACGCGGGCTGCCAGTTTCTCGGCATCGCGCAACCGGGCCTGCCCGCGCGACAGTTCGCCCTTGATGTCGGCGACCCGCGCCTGCGCGCGCGCGATCTGCTGGCGAACCTGTTCGAGTTCGGTCGCATCGCCGGCGGCTGCCGGCGGCGGCGCGAGCCACGCGGCGAGCGCCAGTAAAGCCGGCGCCAGCAGCGCAGGCGCGAACCGGCGCGCCATGGTTTTCAGTGCGCGGCCTTCACCAGCACGCGGCCGGTCATTTCCTTCGGCACCGGCACGCCCATCAGCGTCAGCAAGGTGGGCGCGATGTCGGAAAGAATGCCGCCGGTCGCCTGCACCGTCGCCGACTTGTCGCCGACATAGACCAGCGGCACCGGGTCGCAGGTGTGCGCGGTATGCGCCTGGCCGGTTTCCTCGTCGTGCATCTGCTCGATGTTGCCGTGGTCGGCGGTGATCAGCATGCGGCCGCCGACGCTTTCCACCGCGTCGACCAGTTGCCCGAGCGCCTGGTCCAGCGCCTCGGCGGCCTTCACCGCGGCGGCGAACACGCCGGTGTGGCCGACCATGTCGCCGTTGGCGTAGTTGCAGACGATCACGTCGTACTTGCCGGACCTGATGGCGTCGACCAGCTTCGCCGTGACTTCCGGCGCGCTCATTTCCGGCTGCAGGTCGTAGGTGGCGACCTTCGGCGACGGCACCAGGATGCGGTCCTCGCCGGCGAACGGCTCTTCGCGGCCGCCGTTGAAGAAGAAGGTGACGTGCGCGTACTTCTCGGTCTCGGCGATGCGCAGCTGCGTCTTGCCCAGTTTCGCCAGGTACTCGCCGAGCACGTTGGCCAGCGAGGTGGACGGGTAGGCGACGCTGGACCTGATGTCGGACGCGTACTCGGTGAGCTGCACGTAGTCGGCGAGCTTCGGCCGGGCGCGCCGCTGGAAGCCGGTGAAGTCGTCGTGCAGGAAGGCGCGCGAGATCTCGCGGGCGCGGTCGGCGCGGAAATTCATGAACACGACGGCATCGCCGTCGCGGATGAACGCCGGCTGCTCGCCGGGCGCGGCGATGACGGAGGCCTTCACGAACTCGTCGTTCTCGTCGCGGGCATAGGCGTCCTTCAGGGCTTGCACCGGGTCGGCGGCGCGGTACGGCGCCTCGCCCTCCGTCAGCAGCCGGTAGGCCTGCTCGACGCGGTCCCAGCGGTTGTCGCGGTCCATCGCGAAGTAGCGGCCGACGACGGACGCGACGCGGCCCTTGCCGGTCTTGTGCAGGTGATCGCGCATGGCGGCGAGCGACGGTTCGGCGCTGCGCGGCGGCGTGTCGCGGCCATCGAGGAAGGCGTGCACGTAGACCGCCTTCGCACCGCGCTGCACGGCGAGGTCGACCATCGCATGCAGGTGATCCTCGTGCGAGTGCACGCCGCCCGGCGACAGCAGGCCCATGATGTGCACCGCGCCGCCGTTCTTCGTCGCCTTGTCGACCGCGCCGGTGAGCGCGGGATTGGTGAAGAAGTCGCCGTCGCGGATCGCCTTGGTGATGCGGGTGAAGTCCTGGTAGACGATGCGGCCGGCGCCGAGGTTCATGTGGCCGACCTCGGAGTTGCCCATCTGGCCGTCCGGCAGGCCGACGTCCTCGCCGGAACCGGAGATGAGGCCGTGCGGGTAGTCGCGCCACAGCCGGTCCCACACCGGCGTGTGCGCGGCGCGGATGGCGTTGTTGGCGGCTTCTTCCCGGTGGCCCCAGCCGTCGAGCACGATCAGGACGAAAGGTTTTTTCCGGTCGGTCATGGCGGCCTCGGCGGGTCCGGCGGGGGCGGGGAAGTGGCGGCGAATTCTACCGGAGCGGGGCAGGGGCTGGGATATACTCGCGCGCCCCGTCCCGACCTCGCCCGAGTCCCATGGATCGCCTGCCCGAATTCATCTCCAACCACTGGCTGCTGTCCGGCACGTTCGTGATCCTGGCCACCATGCTGTTCATGACCAGCTCGCGCAGCGGCGGCAAGGCGCTGTCGCCGTCGCTGCTCGGCGGCGTGGTGAATCGCGACAACGGCGTGCTGCTCGACATCCGCGCCGACAGCGATTTCCGCGCCGGCCACATCGCCGGCAGCCTGAACATCCCGCAGGCGCAACTGGCAACGCGCCTGTCCGAGCTGGACAAGCACAAGGGCCGGCCGGTGATCGTGGTGTGCAACATGGGCCACAGTGCCGCCGACGCCGCCAAGCAACTGCACAAGGCCGGTCATGCGCTGGTGTACCGGCTGGATGGCGGCATCACCGGCTGGCGCAACGAGAACCTGCCGGTGGTGAAGGGTTGATGCCGGCGGCCGGAGCCCCCATCTCCCCTGTTCCGCCCGGCTGAGCCCGGGCCACCGGAGCATCGGCAGGCCCCGCCATGAACGACACCCGCAGCCCCGCCCCCGACGTCGTCGTCTACACCGGCCCGTTCTGCCCGTACTGCGTGCAGGCCAAGATGCTGCTCAAGCGCAAGGGCGTCGAGTTCCGCGAGATCGACGTTTCCCGCGACCCGGCGATCCGCGCTGATGTCATGGCCCGCAGTGGCCAGCGCACCGTTCCGCAAATCTGGATCGGCGAGTACCATGTCGGCGGCTGCGACGATCTCTATGCGCTGGATCGCGCCGGCAAGCTCGATCCGCTCCTTGCCGGGGCGGCGCCGGGCGGCACAATCAACAACGACAGGTAAAACCCATGACGGAACAGAACCAGGCCGCGGCCGGCGAAAAGAAACTCCAGTTCGCGCTGCAGCGCATCTACGTGAAGGACGTGTCCTTCGAGGCGCCGGGCACGCCGCAGTCGTTTTCCGTCGAGTGGAAGCCGGAGACCAAGGTCCAGTTCAATACCAGCGTCCAGCGTGTCGCCGATGCGGTGTACGAGGTGGTGCTGACTCTGAACGTCGAAGCCAGCAACGGCGACAAGGTCGCCTACCTGGTCGAGGTGAAGCAGGCCGGCGTGTTCACCGTCGACGGCCCCGGCCAGGCGGTGGAGCAGTTGCTGGCGGCGCAGTGCCCGTCGATCCTGTTCCCGTATGCGCGGGCGCTGGTGACCGACCTGGTTACCCGCGGCACTTTCCCGCAGCTGCTGCTGCAGCCGATGAATTTCGACGCCATCTACGCGGAGTCGAAGCGTCGCCAGCAGAAGAGGGCCGACGTCGCGGCTGCCGAGGCGGCCGCGAAGCACTGAGCGGAAGATCGCGGTGCGGTAATGACGGGCGGCCATTGCCGCCCGTTTTCGTTTCCGGCGATCAGGTCCGGTCGTCAGTCCTTGCCGGCGGCGGCGCCGGCATAACCCTGTTGCCGCCAGGCCTCGTATACCGCCACTGCCGCCGCGTTCGACAGGTTCATGCTGCGGCTGCCGTCGCGCATCGGGATGCGCAGCCGTCGTTCCGGCGCGATGCGATCGAGCACCGTCGCCGGCAGGCCGCGCGTCTCCGGGCCGAACAGCAGGGCGTCGCCCGGCGCGAAAACGGCCTCGGCGAGGGTGCACTGCGCGTGTGCGCTGAAGGCGAACATCCGGACCCCGTCGAGCGCGCGCCGGCAGGCGTCGAAATCGTCGTGCAACTGCACGCTGGCCCACTCGTGGTAGTCCAGCCCGGCGCGCCGCAGGCGCCGGTCGTCCCAGGCGAAGCCCAGCGGCCGCACCAGGTGCAGCCGGCAGCCGGTGTTGGCGCAGAGGCGGATGATGTTGCCGGTGTTGGGCGGGATTTCCGGCTCGAACAGGACCAGGTGGAACATCGGGGCGGGGTTCTGGGGGCTGGCTCCGGGCGGGGCGGGATTATTACCTACCCCGCCGCGGTCGATACGGCCTGCCGGTCCGGGGGTTCCCGGGTTAGGGTCCGTTTGTCGCCCGAACCGGCCGTTCCACCTGTGACGGGGTTCTCACCGGGCTGGCGGCAGGGATACTACCTTCGGCTTAGAAGGGGCGCCGACACGGCCATACCCGCCAACAGACAACCTGCTTAATCTCCTCGAGGAAGTACACATGAAACTGAAAGCTCTTGTAGCCGGCGTACTGGCGGCTGGTGGCCTGGTGGCCGGTTCGGCGTTCGCGGTGACTGCGGACGGTCCGGTCCAGGTTGGCGCCGCTGCCGTCGCCCCGGGTTCGATCGGTACCGCCGATGTCGAACTGACCGTGACCCCGGTCATCCAGGTGCAGATCGTCAACGACCTGAGCGTCGCCAACGGCACTGAACTGGCTGACGACGGCGTGATGGCCACCGTTACCGGCAGCGTCGAGTTGTGCGTATGGGGCCGCAGTTCGCTCGGCACCTTCGGCCTGGCCGCCACCTCGGCCAACGGCGGCACGCTGAATGACGGCGCGGGCAACAACATCCCCTACACCTTCGTTGAGTCGGCCACCACCGGTACGGCGCTGTCGAAGGCGTCTGACTGCGCGCTTGGCACCCCGAACGCGACGGTTGACGTGACCGTAACCCGCGCCGATATCGATGACTTCGCCGGCCCGGATTCCTCCGCGGTTTACTCCGATGAGCTGACCGTAACGGTCGTCGCCGAGTAACAGCGGTACGCGATCAAGCAAGGGGCGGGTGGCAACACCTGCCCCTTTCGTGTTTTATGGCGGGCCATGGAACGAGGCACGGTAGGCGGATGAAACGCATGTCACGAGCACTGCAGGCAGGATTGCTGTTCCTGCTGGTATGCCTGACGGGCGATGCGCTGGCCGCCAAGCGGATCGATCCGCGCGCCCCGGTGCTCAACACCAGCTGGGTGTCCGGCAACATCAGTTCCACCTTCAATTTCTGCGTCGGTTCGACCAACTCGAACAATGCCAACACGCCGCCGGTGATGAACTACACGGTGCGCGCCAGCATCGGTGGCACCGGTGCCGCGTTCACCATCGCATCCGGCGCCAACACCATTCCGGTTTCGCTTGCCTGGCGCGACCTGGTGAGCGGCACGCTGTACCCGCTGTCGCCACTGACCTATCTGCCCGCCTTCCCGCTGACCGGCGACCTGCGCAATTGCCCGACTTACACCTTCAACGGCCAGTTGCAGCTTTTCATTGCCGAGGCGGATCTCGCCGGCAAGCCGCCGGGCACCTACACCCGGGGATTCACCATCGAGGTGGAGAATGCCCGCGGCGGTGGCGGCCCGGACACCATCACGTTGACGGTGTCGGTGGTGATCCCCGACTCGATCGCGGTCACCAATATCGATGACATCGTGTTCGGGACCTGGGACGGCGTCAGCAACATGACGGTCAACGAGAGCCTGTGCGTATACCGTGCCGGCGGAGCGACCTACGGCGTGACGTTGACCGGGACCGGCGTCGGCGGCGCCTTCAGCGTTGCGCTCGGCCCGAGCGTCGTGCCGCTGCAGGTGACCTGGAACGACGGCGCCGGCGCCGTCGCAGCGACTCCGGGCGTGCAGCTCGCGCTGCGCAACAACGCTTTCCGTACCGATGCCTGGTGCAACGGGGGCGCGGCGAACAACGCCACGCTCGGTGTCACGGCGCTGGCTGCCGACATCGCGTCGGCAACCACCAGCGGGCTGCATACCGGCATGATCACCATCACCGTGGTCATTCAGTAACGGCGGTATCGATCTCGCTGGCGGGAGTTTCCGGCATCACGGATTCCGCCGGCCCGGCATCCACGCCGGTGTCGCCGGCTGCGCCCGGGGCAGTGTCGCCGGCCGGCGCGTCGTCGGCAGTAACCGGTTCGGTGTCGGGCGACGCAGTCGCCGCCGCCGGGTCGAACTCCTGCGCTGCCGGTTCTTCCGGTGCGATGACTGGCAGGCACTCGAGGACCGGCAACCGCAGCACGCCCTCGTGCGCTGCCTTGCCGTCAATGGCGACGGTGCAACGGGAGTCGCCGAGTTCGGCTTCCAGTTGCGTTGCCGACGAGTCCATCTCCAGCTGGAAGAAACCGTTGTCCTCGACGACGGCGACCGCCTTGCCGCTGCGCACCACGGCGCCGGCCATCGGTTCGCGTGTCATCTCGCAGGGTTCGGTCAGGCCGTCGCAAAGTTGCACGTTGCGGTACAGCCGGCCGAGCACGATGACGACCTGCTGGATTTTCCAGTCGAGCACCACGGCGTTGCCCGGGTAGAGCGTCACTTCCTGCTCGTCCTGCTCGAAGCGCGAATAGTTGGCGGTGCCGCGATCGCGCAGCGAGATCCGGTAGGTGCGGTAGGCCGGCAACGCCACCGCGACGCGGCGGCCGCCGCGGGCGGTGAACTGGCGGCGACCATCGACCAGCACGTCGAGCAGGCTGTCGGCCGGTACGCCGCGCAGGTCGAGGATCAGTCCGGCTGCGCCCTTCTGCGCCGAGCCGAACCCGATCTCGCCGCTGGTGGCAACGATGTTGGTATCCGCCATTGCCGAGACCAGGCCGTTGTCCTGTTCGCCGGACGTTGATTGCAGGCCGAGCCGGGCCATGCCGTACTCCGACGCATGCTCGCCCTCGAACGACAGCGTTGAGTTGTCCTTGTCGACCGAGGCGCGGAACTCGGCGCGCAGGTCGTCGATGAAGCGCTCGTTGTCCTGCCAGACCGACGCGGCCTCGAACGCGGCGCCGTCGGGGCGTGACGCGACCTCGCTCTCGCGCAGGATCGGCCGCAAGGTGTGTTGCCAGTTTCCGTGGCCGAAGCGCCACTGCAGGCTGATCTCGGCATACATGTCGCTGTCGGCAGCGCCGAGTTGCGCGCCGGCATTGAGTGCGCTGCTGGACCCCGTGCGCCAGCTGCGGCTGTAGCCCAGCGACCAGCCGTCCGACTCGGTGTTGTCGGCAGCCTCGCTGCGGTACATCGACGCCGTCACCAGACCCGACCAGAGCGCCTGCGAGGCGGAGAGGCCGATATAGACGCTTTCGTCCGGCACCAGGTGGTAGTCGGTGTCGAACAGCGGGCGTGCCTCGGCATCGCTGTGCTGGATGACGAGGGAAAGCGTGCCGGCCTTCCAGCGGTGCGAGCCGCGCACGGCGGCGCCGGTATCGCCGCGGGTGCTGGCGTAGATCTCGCCGCCCACGTCGACGCGATCGCCGACCCAGACCGCGCCCAGTTCCGGCATGAACTCGTCTTCCGTTGCTGCGCCCGCCAGGCTCAGGCCGACGGCCTCGCTATGCCGCCACTGGTAGCCGCCGCGCCCGAGCAACGTGCCGGCGTCTTCCGGGAACATCGTGGTGGAGGAGCGATCGAGCACGCGCCCCAGCTCGGCGAAATACAGCGGGTGGTTCGCCGGTGCCATCAGCGAACTCTTGACGAAGAAACGGGTGATGGTGCGCTGCTGGCCGGCGGAGTCGGTGATGCGCAGCTCGATGGTGTAGGCGCCCGGCGGCAACCGCGACGAGTCGATGCGCTGGTTGCCGGCTTCGTAGAAGCCCGAGGTCAGCAGGCGGCCGTCGCGCAGGATGTCCACCTGGCTGCGGTTGGCGAGGAAAACCTGGATGTCTCCGCCGTTGATGTCCTCGATGTCGAGGCGGGTGTCGAGCGAGCGGCGGAAGCCGACGCCGGCGATCGGGTCGCGCCGCATGACGCGCAACAACCCGAACTGGCTCTCGAACAGGCCGGCGGTCAACTGGTTGTCCGGGTAGTCGCGTTGCCACGCCAGCTGGCCGACGGAGAAGTCGCTGCGATCAGTGCTGTTCCAGAACGAGAAGACCCGCTGGCGGCCATCGCCGACCCAGGTCTGGCCGTACAGGCCGTACAGCGCGTCGCCGTTCTCGCTGTCGGAGACGACGGCGCCGAGACCCTGCACCAGCGACAGGTCTTCCGAGGTCGGCGGCGGCAGGTAGCGTGCGGCCAGCGGATCAGGTGTTGCCAGCAGGTCCGGGTGCACGAACACGTCGGCGCGGAAGCGCGACTCGTCGAAGATCACGCCGATGAAGTCGGGTTCGAGCTTGCCGCAACCTTCCGGCTGTCCGGGTGCGGTGCAGATCAGGGCGGCGTTGGTGGGGATCTCGCCCTGGAAGTGGTTGAGCAACGCGCTGGGTGCCAGCGTGTTGGGCAGCGACTTGATCACCTGTTCGGCATCGAGGAACTCGACCGTGTCCAGGGTGTAGCGGACCGGCGTGCTCAACAGCAGGCGACCGCCGTAATAAACGTCGGCCATCGTGCGCTGCGGCTCGGTGAACATCCAGAACGCGCCGGGTGCGACGGAGGCGATACGTACCGGGTCGCCCTGCAGCGCGCGCGCGGCCGGCGTGGTGGCCTGGCGGCCGGGATCGGCCGGTGTTGCCGCCGTTGCCGGTGGCGATGCGGCGGCAGCAATCAGGAGCGCCGCTGCAACGACGAGGCGGGCGCCGGGTGAGGCCGTTCGGCGCGCTTCCATCGCGCCGTCTACTGGCGGGCTCATGGGAAGGTGCGCGTCTCCGTCGACTTGCCGGAGGTCACGGAGAACGTCACCGGTGCATCGCGCGGCAGTTCCAGCGAGCGCGAGTTCCCGGGATAGAGCCGGACGTTGCTCACGCTGGCGCAATCGCCGGCGGCGTCGCACTGCTTGCCGTCGTACAGCAGGATGTTCGAGTTGCCGCTGTTCTTCAGCACCAGCTGGTTGCCGCCACGTTGCGCTTCCAGCGCGTAGACGGGTGTGCGCGGCGGCACCACCAGCAACAACTGGTAGCCAACCAGCACCTTCAGCGCGAATCCCTTTCCCTGTACTTCCTGGGCGCCGCCGCTGACCGGTTTCACGTGCAGGCGGTAGATGTGTTCCTGGTCGTCGTAGCCGTTGATGTTGACCAGCCGGACCATGCGCTGGCCGCCGGCGGGAATGGCGATCCGGCGCGGCGCGGCGATCAGCCCGATCTTCTCCGGGTCGGTGGCGCGCTCCCACTTTTCCTCGGGCGTGCCCGGCGCCGTGACCTCCAGCACCTCGATCTCGAGGTAGGCCTTTTCCTTGGTCGGGTTGCTGATGATCACGTCTTCCCGGGGCTTGGCCGGGTCGAACACGATGTAGGAACGGTTGACCAGGATGGCGCCGGAGGCAGTGCCTGCCAGCAGGCAGGCAAACAGCAGGGAGGACAGCAACGGCAGCGTGCGCAAGCGGATGGAGATCACGGTGATGCCTGTGTGCGAGCCAATGGACCGCCAGAGTCTAGTGTGATCGGGTGCACGATCCCATCGTGGTGAACCCCGGCGGCCCCGAATCCGTGACGGGCGCGCCGGCACTCGTGCCCGGTCAGTCTTCCTCCCCCTGGTCCAGGTTGGCTTTCCGCAGCCTTTCCTCGAGGTTCAGCTCCTTGATCTTGCGGGTCAGCGTGTTGCGGCCCCAGCCGAGCAGCAGCGAGGCGTCGCGGCGGCGGCCGGCGGTGTGCCGCAGCGCGGTCTCGATCATGATCCGCTCGAATGCCGGCACCGCGGTGTCGAGGATGGCGCGGCCGCCGGCGGCGAGCTCGCGGTCGGCCCAGTGCCGCAGCGCCTGCTCCCAGCCGACGGCGTCGGTGGCCACGCCCTCGGCGCTGCGCAACTCCGGCGGCAGGTCGTCGATCAGGATCTCGCGGCCGGAACCCATCACCGTCAGCCAGCGGCAGGTGTTTTCCAGCTGCCGCACGTTGCCCGGCCAGTCGAGGCCGGCGAGGAACTCGGCGGTGTCGGGCCGCAGCACTTTCGGTTCGACGTTCATCTCGCGCGCCGCCGACTTCAGGAAGTGTGCGGCGAGTTGCGGGATGTCCTCGCGTCGCTCCGCGAGCCGCGGCAAGTGCACGCGGATCACGTTGAGGCGGTGGAACAGGTCCTCGCGGAAGCGTCCTTCCTTCACCAGTCCCTCGAGGTTCTGGTGGGTGGCAGCGATGATGCGCACGTCGGCCTTGATCGGCGTGGTGCCGCCGACGCGGTAGAACTCGCTGTCGGCCAGCACGCGCAGCAGGCGCGTCTGCGCCTCGATCGGCATGTCGCCGATCTCGTCGAGGAACAGCGTGCCGCCGTTGGCCTGCTCGAAGCGACCGGTGCGCTTTTCCGCGGCGCCGGTGAACGATCCTTTTTCGTGGCCGAAAAGTTCCGATTCGATCAGGTCGCGCGGGATTGCCGCCATGTTGAGCGCCACGAACGGCTTGCCGGCGCGCGGCGAGTGCTTGTGCAGCGCGCGTGCCACCAGCTCCTTGCCGGTGCCGCTTTCGCCGTTGATCAGCACGGTCACGTTGCTGTGCGACAGCCGGCCGATGGCGCGGAAGACCTCCTGCATCGCCGGCGCGTTGCCGATGATGTCGGCGCTGACCGATTTCTTCTCCGCCGGTGCCGGCGGAACTTCCTTCTTGCGGCGATGCTCGAGCGCGCGCTTGACCAGCGCCACGGCCTCATCGACATCGAACGGCTTCGGCAGGTATTCGAAGGCCCCGCCCTGGTAGCTGGCGACCGCGCTGTCGAGGTCGGAATGCGCGGTCATGATGATGATCGGCAGGTCCGGGTGCTTGTTGTGGATGATGCCGAGCATCTTCAGGCCGTCGGTGCCCGGCATGCGGATGTCGCTGACGATGGCGGCCGGCAGCTCGCCGTCGTCGAGCGCGTTCAACGCGTCATCGGCATCGGCGTACGAGTGGGTGGCGATCTTTTCCTGCGCCATCGCCCGTTCGAGTACCCAGCGGATCGACTTGTCGTCGTCGATGATCCAGACCTGTTCGTTGCGTGACATGGCGAGTTACCTGGGCGTGTGGTTCGACGGCTGCTCGAACGGCAGCAGGATGGTGAACACGGTGCGGCCGGGTGCGCTGTCGCACTCGATCAGGCCGTGGTGCTGGTTGACGATCGACTGGGCGATCGACAGCCCGAGGCCGGAACCGCTGGCGCGGCCGCTGACCATCGGGAAGAAAATGCGATCGATCATGTCGCGCGGGATGCCGGGCCCGTTGTCCTCGATCTCGATGCGGCAGACGAGGCGGTGGCGCAGCGAGCCAATCGTCACCTGGCGCATGGCGCGGGTACGCAGCACGATGCGGCCGCGATCGTGCGGCTGGCCGTTCTCGGTGATCGCCTGGCGGGCGTTGCGCACGATGTTGAGGAATACCTGGATCAGCTGGTCCTGGTCGGCGGCGATGTCCGGCAGGCTGGGATCGTAGTCGCGGACGATGTCGATGGCGCCGGGCGTTTCCGCGCTGACCAGGTTGCGCACGCGTTCCAGCGACTCGAGCACGCTGACGCTCTGGAAGTGCGGCAGGTTGCGCGGGCCGAGCATGCGGTCGGCCAGCGCGCGCAGGCGGTCGGCCTCGTCGATCACCACCCGCGTGTACTCGCGCAGGTCGGAGTCCTCGGGCAGTGCGCGTTCAAGCAGTTGCGCGGCGCCGCGAATGCCGCCGAGCGGGTTCTTGATCTCGTGGGCGACGCCGCGCACCAGCGCGCGGGTGGCGTTGTGGCTGGCGATCAGCGCTTCCTCGCGGCTGATGCGCTGCAGTCGGTCGATCTGCTGGAGTTCCATCAACAACTGGATCGGCTGCCCCGGCTCGATCAGCGGCGACACCGTGTAATCGACCGTGACCTGGTGGAACGGGGTGACGTGCAGCGCGGCTTCGCGCTTGGAGAACGGGTGGCTGTTGTCGATGGCCGAGCGCAGGGCGAGCCGGGCATCGTCCTCGGCCAGGAAGCAGGCCGGCAGGGGCTCGCCGACCAGCCGGGACGCCGACAGCGACAGCAGCATCTCGGCGGCGGGGTTGGCATAGCGGACGCGCAGGTCGCGGTCGAGCAGCAACACCGCGGTGTTGAGGCTCTCGAGCAGCTTCTTGTGCAGGTTGGGCGCGGTCATGCCCCGGCTCCCGGTGGATACGGAACCTGCGAAGCAAGTTCCGGACCAGCATTAGGGTACCGGGAGTATGCCGGAGCGCACCGATATGGTGCGCCCGGTGGTCGATCAGGGTTTCTTCTTTTTCAGTGTCGGGCGCTGGACATGGATCGATACGTCCCCGGCCTGGAGCAACACGTTGCCCTCGGCATCGACAATGGCGGCGCTGAAGGTGTGGGTGCCGCGGTCCAGGCGCGGCGTCTGGTAGAAGCCACCGCTGCCGGCCTCGGCGCCGTTGTGGCGGATGACGATCCGGTGATCGGCCCGCAGCGGCGGCGCGGCGTCGACGTTCAGGGAAACGCCGCCCTCCGGATTGATCAGCACGGCGTCATCGGTGACGCCGGTGATGACCAGCGACTGGTACTCGATCGGTGGCAACTCCGCCGCTGGCGGTTGCGCCGCGGGTGCCGCAGCGGAGCCGGGGGGCAGGCCGCCCGGGGGAGGCATGCCTTCCGGCGGTGGCGGCATGCCGCCACCGGGACCCGTCGCGGGCGCCGTCGCCGGGGCGGGGCTGCCGGTCGTGCCGCCGGAGTAGCGATTGATGTCGGGCAGTTCCATTTCCGCCGCGCCGCCCGCCGGCGGCTGGTCGGAATAGCTGACGTTGCCCCGGTCGTCGACCTGGCGATACACCGGGCCGGCGCCGGCCGCAGCCGGCAACGACAGGGCAAGGATGAGCAGGGTGGTCGACAGGCGCATGGCAGCAATCTCCGGGTCCGTGTCCGGGATCCAACATACCCGATCGGCCAAAAAAAAGGCCCCCTTGCGGGGGCCTTCCGGCTGCGTCCGGGAGGATCAGCAGCTGTAGTACATGTCGAACTCGATCGGGTGCGGCGTCATGCGCAGGCGCTGGACGTCGTTCATCTTGAGGTCGATGTAGGCCTCGAGCATTTCCTTGGTGAACACGCCGCCCTTGAGCAGGAACTCGTGGTCCTTCTTGAGTTCGTCGATCGCCATCTCCAGCGAGTGGCAAACGCGCGGCACTTTCGCCGACTCTTCCGGCGGCAGGTGGTACAGGTCCTTGTCGGCCGGGTCGCCCGGGTGGATCTTGTTCTGGATGCCGTCGATGCCGGCCATCAGCAGCGCGGCGAACGCCAGGTACGGGTTGGCCGCCGGGTCCGGGAAGCGCATCTCGATGCGACGCGCTTTCGGGTTGGAAACGTACGGGATGCGGATCGACGCCGAGCGGTTGCGCGCGGAGTAGGCCAGCATGACCGGCGCCTCGAAGCCCGGGACCAGTCGCTTGTAGCTGTTGGTCGACGGGTTGGTGATGGCGTTCAGTGCCTTGGCGTGCTTGATGATGCCGCCGATGAAGAACAGGGCGGTCTCGCTCAGGCCCGAGTAGCCGTTGCCGGCGAACAGGTTCTTGCCGTCCTTCCAGATCGACATGTGGCAGTGCATGCCCGAACCGTTGTCACCGATCAGCGGCTTCGGCATGAACGTCGCGGTCTTGCCGTAGGCGGCGGCGACGTTGTGCACGACGTACTTGAGCTGCTGCAGCTCGTCCGCCTTGCGTACCAGGGTGTTGAACTTGACGCCGATCTCGCACTGGCCGGCGTTCGCCACTTCGTGGTGGTGGACTTCGACGGTCAGGCCGATCGCCTGCAGGGTGTTGCACATCGCGGCGCGGATGTCGTGCAGCGAGTCGACCGGCGGAACCGGGAAGTAGCCGCCCTTGACGGTCGGACGGTGGCCGCCGTGGCCCTTGCCGGCTTCGCCGCCGGCCTGGTCGCCGTGCACGTCCCACGCCGCTTCTTCGGAGTGGATCTGGTACATCTGGCCGCCCATGTCCGACTTCCACTTCACGGAATCGAAAATGAAGAATTCCGGTTCCGGGCCGACGAAGCAGGTGTCGCCGATGCCGGAGGACTTCAGGTAGGCCTCGGCCTTGGTGGCGATCGAGCGCGGGTCGCGCTCGTAGATCTGCATGGTCGACGGCTCGATGATGTTGCAGCTGACGACGACCGTGGTGTCCTCGTAGAAGGGATCGAGGTAGGAGGTCTCGTCCTGCGGCAGCAGGATCATGTCGGACGCTTCGATGCCCTTCCAGCCGGCGATCGAGGAGCCGTCGAACATGACGCCCGTCTCGAAGGTGCCTTCGTCGAAGGCTTCGGCCGGGAACGTGACGTGTTGTTCCTTGCCGCGGGTGTCGGTGAAGCGGACGTCAACCCACTTCGCCTCGTGGTCCTTGATCAGTTGGAGCGTCTTCTTGGCCATGTGTTCCTCCCGGAAACATCTGGTGTAGTGATTGGTGCCGGAGCCGGCTTTGCGACCCGGCGGCGGGGCCGACAGGTGTTGTTCGCAGGGGAGCAAATACTGTGCCACCGCCAGGGTGGCGGGAAGCCCCCGTCAATCAATGGGCTGGACGGTAGTTCCGCCCTCGGGTGCACCGTTGTGGTGCGGATGCGCTTGGCGTGTGCACCGTAACGGTGCTCAGGCGGCGCCTACCTCGATCTCGACCACGATCTCTGCGCCATCCCGGCGCGCGGACAGCACCTTGTGCCCGTGTACCCGGCACCAGGCCGGGATGTCCTGCAGCACGCCCGGGTCGGTGGCGGTGACCTCCAGCACGTCCCCGGGCTGGAGCTTCTTTACCGCGCTCTGGGTGCGGATGACCGGCAGCGGGCACAGCAGGCGGCGGGCATCCAGTTGCTGGCGGGCCATCAGAGATACCAGCCCTCGGGGATCTCGCTGGCCTTCAGCGGCGCCACCGTGACCAGCCGGCTGACACCGGTGGCATCGGTGATTTCCATCTGCACCTGCTCGCGCTCGCGGGCCTGGCCGAAACGGCCGCCGATGCGGGCGGCGAGCAGCAGGTCGTCGGCGGTCGGCTTGCCGTCGACCAGGATGAACGGGCCGCCGTGGTCGACCGGCATCACGTGGGCGAACTGCTTGCGGTAACCCATCATGAAATGGTTCTCGCCGTCCTCGCGCGCCACGATCAGTTTGAAGTGCGGCGCCGGCCGCAGGTGGCGGCCGACCTTCAGCAGCATGATGTCGTCGAGTTCGTATTCGCGCTCGCCGCGTGCCTGCCAGAGGTCCGACAGTTTGCGCGCATAGTTTTCATCGGTGAGGAAGCAGCAGCCGCCGGCGGGCGTCGCCCAGTCGGTGAAGCCGTACTGCCGCGCCAGCGCGAACTGCGGCTTGCGGTTGCGGCCGTTGAAATCCAGCAGTTTCTCGCGGTCCACCCAGCCTTCGCGCTCGGGCAGCGTCGGCGGCAGCAGTTTCGCCGACAGCGGCCGCAGCAGGCGGTCGTCGGCGCCGGATTCGCGGGCGATGATCGGCAACTTGTGCTTGAGCTGGCTGTTCGGCCGCTGGCCGACGACCTCGCCGGTGATGATGAAATCGAAACCACCGTCGGCCGCCAGCGTGCGCGCCTTGTTCAGCATCAGGTTGGCCTTGCCGACCATGAATATCTTGCAGTCGAGGCAGGGGTTCAGGTTCGCCCCGTAGCCGTGCTTGGGGTTGAGCACGACGTCCTTGTATTCCTCGCTGATGTCCTCGATGTGCAGCTTGATGCCGAGCTGCTCGGCGCTCCACAGCGCGTTGTTGCGCTTCGGCTTCTTCTGCTCGCGCTCGCGGATGGCGTGGGTGTGGCCCTCGACGCAGAAGCCGGTGAAGAAATTGACGGCCTCGACCTCGATGCCCTGCAGCTGGATCGTGCGCACGGCGAGCAGGGAGTCGAGCCCGCCGGACAGCAGGGCAAGGGCACGGCGGCGGATGGGGCTGGTCATGGCTCGGGCCGGGTCGCGGCGGGCGGGAATCGCGGGGCGCGGAGTATAGCGCCGGGCCCCGGCGTGCGCCGGCTCGGCTAGCATCGTCGCCGTCCGTATTTCCCCGGGTGGGTCCCCGCCATGCGCTTCCCCAGCCTTTTCCCGCGCGCCGCCGCGCTTGCCCTGTTGCTGCTTGCCGCGGCCGCGTCGCCGGCGGGCGATTACTTCCTCGACGGTGCCCAGCAGCGCGAACTGCTGATGACCGGTCTCATCACCGGCCGCGACGGTGCCCGGTACGACGTCTGGATCGTGCCCGGCTACGAGTATCCGCGGCACCAGGCCAGCAAGGGCTGGCGGTCGGCGCGCGAGGAGTTGCGCGATTACGGCCAGCGCAGCTACTACCGGGGCATCGTCACCACCACCCGCAAGGTGATGCGCTTCGCGCGCCGCGACGTGATTGCCGACTTTGCCTTCGATGGCACCGCCGGGGCCTGGCGCGAGTCGGCGCAGGCCGCCAACGAGCGGGTGCGTCGCCGCGTCTTCGGCTGGTGGCTGGCCTGGCCCTGGGCGCTGGTCGAGGCGTCGGCGGAAAGCGTGGTGCGGGTCGGCGCCGGCGTGCCCGGCGGTGTGGGCCTGTGGGCCGGTGGCGCTGTCGCCACGCCGGCGGTGATGCTCGCCTGGCCGGCGACCATGAGCGGCGCCTACGCCCTGGGGCAAGGAACGGCCCTGCCGCTGGCCGCTGGCGGCTGGAACACGGTGGTCGCGCCGCCGCTGGCGCTGCTCGGGCAACAGCCGTCGCCGGAGCGGGCGGATGGCTGGTGGATGACCCGGCTGCAGGATCCCGCCGAGGCCGGTGTGCGCGCGCAGCTGGCGGCGTGGCAGCAGGAATGGCAGGCGGAGCCGGAGCTGGCGAGGCAGCGACAGGAAGTGGCCGATCGCACCGCGGCGCACCAGGCCATCGTCAGTGGCCTGCAGGCCGCGCTCGCGGCCGAACAGAAGACCTGGGCAACGGTCGGCCGGGAACTCAACGAGGCCTACCGGCAGATGGCGCTGGAGCGGGCGCTGGCGGCGCTGCCGGCGTTGCAGCGGGAGCTGTCGGCGCAGGGGTATGGCGCAGCGAGGCTGGAGGCCATGCGCGGGCCGCTGCTGGATGAGCTGGTGAAGCAGGGGCTGGACCGCGCCACCGCCGACCGGGTGCTCGACGGGCTGGCCGGGCGGGCACCCGTGGCGCCGGCGCGCCAGCCCGGGGACAAGACGGACCCGCTGCAACAGGTCATCGAGCGGTCGTTGCCGGACGAAAACCCCTAGCGGGGGAGCCTTCCCTGCCGGTGTATACTCGCGCGCCTTTTTTCCGGCCCCCTCCCGGGCGCCGCTTCAACCGGGCCTCGCGCCCCCATCGGTACCTGCTCCCATGTCGTCCGCCGTCCAGAACATCCGCAACATCGCCATCATCGCCCACGTCGACCACGGCAAGACCACGCTGGTGGACAAGCTGCTGCGCCAGTCGGGCACGCTCAGTTCGCGCGCCGACGTCGGCGAGCGGGTCATGGACTCGAACGATATCGAGAAAGAACGCGGCATCACGATCCTTGCCAAGAACACCGCGATCCGCTGGCACGACAAGCGCACCGGCACCGAGTACTACATCAACATCGTCGACACCCCGGGGCACGCCGACTTCGGTGGCGAAGTGGAGCGCGTGCTGTCGATGGTCGACTGCGTGTTGCTGCTGGTCGACGCGATGGATGGCCCGATGCCGCAGACGCGTTTCGTGACGCTCAAGGCGTTCGCGCAGGGTCTGAACCCGATCGTCGTCGTCAACGAGGTCGATCGCCCGGGCGCGCGCCCGACCTGGGTTGTCGACCAGGTGTTCGACCTGTTCGACCGCCTTGGCGCCAACGAAACGCAACTCGATTTCCCGATCGTTTACGCCAGCGCGCTCAACGGCGTTTCCGGCATGGCGCCGGACAAGATCGGCACCGACATGACCTCGCTGTTCGAGACCATCGTCGACCAGGTGCAGCCGCCGCAGGTCGACATCGACGGTCCGTTCCAGATGCAGATCTCGCAGCTGGACTACAACAACTACGTCGGCATCATCGGCATCGGCCGCATCGTGCGCGGCAAGGTCAAGCCGGGCACGCAGGTGACGGTCGTCGATCGCGAAGGCAACAAGCGCAACGGCAAGATCCTGCAGGTCATGAGTCACCTTGGCCTTGAGCGCATCGAGACGCAGGAAGCCACCGCCGGCGACATCGTCTGCATCACCGGTATCCCGGACCTGAAAATCTCCGACACCATCTGCGACCCGCAGAATGTCGAGAAACTGCCGCCGCTGTCGGTCGACGAGCCGACCGTGAGCATGACCTTCCAGGTCAACGACTCGCCGTTCGCCGGCCAGGACGGCAAGTACGTCACCTCGCGCAACATCAAGGACCGCCTCGACAAGGAGCTGCTGCACAACGTGGCGCTGCGCGTCGAGCCGGGCGATTCGCCGGACAAGTTCAAGGTTTCCGGCCGCGGCGAGCTGCACCTGGCGATCCTGATCGAGAACATGCGGCGCGAAGGCTTCGAGCTGGGCGTGTCGCGGCCGGAAGTGATCATGAAGGAAGTCGACGGCGTCGTTCAGGAGCCGTTCGAGGCGGTGATCTTCGACGTCGAGGAGCAGCACCAGGGCGTGGTGATGGAGCAGCTCGGCCTGCGCAAGGGCGAGATGACCGACATGGTGCTCGACGGCAAGGGCCGGGTGCGCATCGAGGCGATCATGCCGTCGCGCGGCCTGATCGGCTTCCGCAGCGAGTTCCTGACGCTGACCTCCGGCACCGGCATCCTCACCTCGAGCTTCTCGCACTACGGCCCGGCGAAGTCCGGCGAGGTCGCGTCGCGCCCCAACGGCGTGATGATCTCGATGGTCAACGGCACCGTGCTTGGCTATGCGCTGTTCAACCTGCAGGAGCGCGGCCGCCTGTTCGTGGAGCCGGGCGTCGAGGTGTACGAGGGCATGGTGGTCGGCATCCACTCGCGCGGCAACGACATGGTGGTCAACCCGACCAAGGGCAAGCAACTCACCAACATGCGCGCTTCCGGTTCCGACGAGAACATCATCCTGACGCCGCCGATCAAGCTGACGCTGGAAAGCGCCCTCGAGTTCATCGAGGACGACGAGCTGGTGGAAGTCACCCCGGTCAACATCCGCGTGCGCAAGAAGTACCTCAAGGAAAACGACCGCAAGCGCGCCGGCAACGCCGCGCTGAAATAAGCCGGCTTGCAGGCGACGCCTGCGACGGTATGAAATGCGGGGGCCGGCGTGGAAGCCGGCCCCCGTTTTTTTTCAGCATTTCCGGAGCAGCGTGGCGTGAATCTCTATCCCGACATCGAGCCCTACCGCACGTTCCGCCTCGCCGTCGACGCGCCGCACGAGTTGCATGTCGAGGAATGCGGCAATCCGCAGGGCATTCCGGTGGTGTTCCTGCACGGCGGCCCCGGGGGCGGTTGCGCGCCGTTCCATCGCCGCTTCTTCGATCCGGCGAAGTACCGCGCGGTGCTGTTCGACCAGCGCGGCTGCGGCCGCTCGACGCCGCACGCGGAACTCGCCGGCAACGATACCTGGTCGCTGGTGGCGGACATGGAGCGCATCCGCGAACAACTCGGTATCGAGCGCTGGCTGGTGTTCGGCGGCAGCTGGGGATCGACGCTGGCGCTGGCCTACGCGGAGAAGTACCCGCAGCGGGTGCTCGGGCTGGTGCTGCGCGGCATCTTCCTGTGCCGGCCGCGCGACCTCGAATGGTTCTACCAGTCGGGTGCCGATCGCGTTTACCCGGATTACTGGCAGGACTATCTCGCGCCGATCCCGCCGGCCGAGCGCGACAATCTCATGCAGGCCTACCATCGCCGGCTGACCGGCAGTGACCAGGCGGAACGCGAGCGCTGTGCAATCGCCTGGAGCGTGTGGGAAGGCCGTTGCGCGACGCTGAAGCCGGACCCGTCGCTGGAGGAGCACTATCGCGATCCGCAGGTGGCGCTGGCGTTCGCCGGCATCGAGAACCACTACTTCGTCAACGACGCCTTCTTCGCGCCGGACCAGTTGCTGCGCGATGCGCACCGGCTGGCTGACATTCCCGGCGTCATCGTCCACGGTCGCTACGACATCGTCTGCCCGGTCGAGCAGGCGTACGACCTGCATCGTGCCTGGCCGCGCGCCGAGCTGGTCGTGGTGCCGGATGCGGCACACGCGGTGAGCGAGCCGGGGATAGCCCGCGCGCTGCTGTTCGCCACCGACGATTTCGCGCACCGGCTGGCGCCGGCGCTGCGCGCCGACGGCACGGGGGCGGCGGCATGAAGGCGCTGATCCAGCGGGTGCGCAGCGCCGCGGTTGACGTCGATGGCGAGCGGATCGGCGCGATCGGCCCCGGCCTGCTGGTGTTCCTTGGCGTGGAGCGCGGCGACGACGAGGCGAAGTGCGTGCGGCTGGCCGAGCGGGTGATCAACTACCGGGTCTTCGCCGACGAGGCCGGCAAGATGAATCGCTCGGTGGCGGACATCGACGGCGGTGTGCTGGTGGTGTCGCAGTTCACGCTGGCGGCCGACACTACCGGCGGCAACCGCCCGAGTTTCACCCCGGCTGCGCCGCCGGAGCTCGGCCGCTCACTTTATGAGCGATTCGTGGCCGCGGTGCAGGCCGGCCGCGGCCGGGTCCAGACCGGTCGCTTCGGCGCGGACATGCAGGTTTCGCTGGTCAATGACGGGCCTGTCACATTCCTGCTCCAGATCACCTGAATACGGGTTGCCGTGCCCCGGTGCGACGGGGCTATGATCGACGGGCCCGTCACCCGTGACGGCTGGACTAGACCGAACATGACAATCGGAGACATGGAATGAAAAAGATCCTCCTCGCTGCAGTACTCGCAGGCGCCTCCACCACCGCCATGGCTGACGCCGCCGGCGGCAACGGTTGCGGCTGGGGCAACATGCTGCTCGAAGGCAAGTCGGGCCTGCCGGTCCACCTGCTGGCCACGCTGATCAACGGCACCTCCTACAACGCCACTTTCGGTATGACCACCGGTACCAACGGTTGCAATACCAACGTCAAGCTGAGCTACGACGGCAAGGCGCTGGTCATGGCCGACGGCATGATGGACGAGATCGCCGCCAACGCGGCCGTCGGTGAGGGCGATGCGCTGACCGCGCTGGCCGTCATCCTCGGCATCAAGCCGGAAGACCGCGGTGCGTTCGCCAAGCTGACCCAGGAGAATTTCTCGCGCCTGTTCCCGCAGGCCGACGTGACCTCCGACCAGTTCGTCAGCGTGCTGAACGACCTGATGAAGCAGGACGAGCAACTGTCCAAGTACGCGGCCTGACGGTCCGCGTTTCGCAAAATGCCCCGGTTCGCCGGGGCATTTTCGTTTCTGAAGCTCCCGGCCGCGGAATTCCATGCCTGCTTTTGTCGTCGCTGTCCTGTTGACCCTGCTTGCCGTTGCAGCCCCGGTGCGAGCCGATGAGGCGCCGCGGGAAGCTGCCGCGCCGGAAGCCGACGCAGACGCACTGGTCGCGCGTGCCCGCGCGCTTGGCCTGGCATCCGATCCGCAGTGGCTCGCGCTGCTGCACGTCAACCGCGGCGGCACCAGCCGCGACCGTGGCCGCAGTTATGTCGACGACCCGGGTTTCTTCCTGGGGCAGGACGGCAAGCGGGACTTTGCGGCGGAACTCGAAGCCACCGTGCGCGCGCTGTTTGCCGCCGATGCCGGCAGCGGTGACGGCTCGCCCGCCTGCCGCTTCGTGGCGCGGCATCGCTGGCTGGCGGAGCGGCTTGGCCAGCCGGTGCCGGATGCGCTGGCGAACTGCCCGGCCTACGCCGACTGGCGACGGACCGTGAGCGCCGGCAGCATGACGCTGGTGTTTCCCGGTTCCTACCTCAACAGTCCGTCGTCGATGTTCGGCCACACGCTGTTGCGCATCGATCCGCCGGCGGAGGAAGCGTCGACGGTGTGGCTGTCGCGGGCAGTCAGTTTCGGCGCCGACACGACCGGGGCCGACGGTTCATTGCCCTACATCTGGAAAGGACTGGCCGGCGGCTATGCCGGCTACTTCCAGGTCGAACCCTACTTCACCAAGATCCAGCACTACGGGCGCATGGAGAATCGCGACCTGTGGGAGTACCCGCTCGATCTCGATCCGCGGGAAACGGCCTTCCTCGTCGATCACCTGTGGGAACTGCAGCAGACGCGTTTCGACTATTACTTCTTCGACGAGAACTGCTCGTACCGGCTGCTCGAGTTGCTGGAAGTGGCGCGACCCTCGTTGCGCCTGACCGATCGCTGGCGCTTCGCCGAGGTGCCGGTGAACACCATCCGCAGCGTGCGCGAACCCGGGGTGGCGCAGGTGCCGGTGTTGCGCCCGTCGGCGGAGCGCGAGCTGCGGGCTCGTGTCGGCGAGCTGGATGCCGTCGAGCGCGAACTGGCGCTGGCGCTGGTTGCCGATGCATCCGTCACCGGGCGCGACGAGTTCTGGGCATTGCCACGTGAACGGCAGGCGCTGGTGTTGTCGACGGCGTACACAACGATGGTCTACCGCGCGCGCAAGCAGGACGGCCGTGACCCGGTGCGGGCGGAGCGCAGCCTGGCCTTGCTGCGGGCGATCAATGCGCTGGGCGTCGCGCCGGCATCCGGCGTGCCGGCGGTGGCGCCGCCGGAGAGCGGGCATCGCACCCGTCGCGTTGCTCTCGGTGCCGGCGCGATTGCCGATGGCGGGCTGCGGGATGAGGCAACGCGCAGCGAGCATGCGGTGCTTGGCGTGCGCGGGAGTTACCACGACCTGCTGGATCCGCTCCGCGGGTACCTGCCCGGCGCCGAACTGGAAATGTTCGATGCCGAGTTGCGGGCGCGCGCAGGCGACCTGCGCCTCGAACGCTTCGATGTCGCCAACGTGTTCAGCCTGGTGCCCCGCGACCGTTTTTTCCCGGGCTGGTCATGGCGTGTCCGCGGTGGCCTCGAGCGCCAGCCCATGCCGGATCTCGAGGAACGCACGGCACGCTACTTCGAGGGTGGCGGCGGGCTCGCGTGGCAGGCCGGTGGCATCCTCGCCCGCGTGTTCATCGAGGGGCGCGTCGAGCACAACGGTGCCCATGAAAACCTGGTCGATGTCGGCGGCGGTCCGGCACTGGGTATCACCGGGCAGCATGCGCAGGCGAGCTGGTCAGTGGATGCCCGGCCACTGAAGTTCGGGGACGGTTTCGAACGGACGGAAGCGCGGGCCGCCGTGCAATGGCACCTCGGCCGCGATTGGGGGCTGCGCGCGCAGTTGCGCTGGCGTGCGGCGGAACAGGGCGCGGCAGGGCGCGAGGTCACCGATGCGCAACTGGTTCTCCACCACTATTTCTAGCGCGCGGCTTGCCGGGCGCGCCGTGTCGCTGGTTCTCCTGGCGACGGTGCTGGCAGGCTGCACCAACCTGTTTTTCTACCCGATGCGCCAGCAGGTGCTCGACCCGCAGAAGCTCGGGCTTGCCAAGAACGACGTCGTGCTGGCCGCCGCGGATGGTACGCAACTGTTTGCCTGGCACCTTGCAGCAAGCGATCCGCGGGGCGTGGTCTGCTTTTTCCACGGCAACGCGGAAAACATCAGCACCCACATCGTCAACGTGGCCTGGCTGCCGGAAGCCGGCTATGAGGTATTGCTGGTCGATTACCGCGGCTATGGCGCATCGCATGGCAAGGCGGAGTTTCCGGCGGTACTGGCGGATGTCCGTGCCGGCCTCGACTGGTGCATCGCGCGTGCCCGCGCCACCGGCATTCCCGCCTACGCGCTCGGGCAGAGCCTGGGCGCGGCGATGCTGCTCGATGTCGTGGCGGCGGATCCCTATCGCGACGAACTGGCGGCAGTAGTGGCAGACAGCGGTTTCAGCAGCTACCGCCGCATCGCCCGCGACGCACTGGCGAATTCCTGGCTGCTGTGGCCGCTGCGCCATCCGTTGTCGTGGCTGGTCACCGGCGACCACGCCCCGGAGCAGGCCGCGCGTGAACTCGACGACTTGCCGTTGCTGGTCATGCACAGCCCGGACGACCGGGTCGTGCCCTGGTCGCATGCGTTGCGGATATTCGCGGCGGCCAGCGGGCCGCGTTGCTTCCTCGCCACCGGTGGTCCGCACAATGCCGCGCTGGGCGCCCGCTCGCCGCAACGCGAGGCGTGGCGTTCGGCGCTACTGGCGTTCCTGCAGGATGCGCGCGACGCCCGCGCCTCAGGCGGCAGCGTCGTTTGCCGCCCGCCGCTTCTCGATCAGGCGCCCGACCAGTAGTCCGACCTCGAACAGCATCCACATCGGGATTGCCATCAGGAACTGCGACAGGATGTCCGGCGGCGTCAGCAGCATGCCGATCACGAAGGCGGCGACGATGATGTAGGGGCGGGCCGCGACCATCGCCTGGGTGCTCACCATGTTCATCGCCACCAGCAGCACGACCACCACCGGTGTCTCGAAGGCGATGCCGAAGGCGAGGAACAGCGTCAGCACGAACGACAGGTATTGCTCGATATCGGTCATCACGGCGACGCCTTCCGGCGCGGTGGCGGTGAAGAACGCGAACACCAGCGGGAATACCACGAAGTAGGCGAACGCCATGCCGCCGTAGAACAGCAGCACGCTCGATACCAGTACCGGTGCGGCGAAGCGCTTTTCGTGGCGGTACAGGCCGGGCGCCACGAAGGCCCACACCTGCCACAGCACGTAGGGGACGGCGATGAACAACGCCAGCCAGGCGGTGAGTTTCATCGGCGCGATAAAGCTGCTGGCGACGCCGGTGGCGATCATCGAGGTACCGGCCGGCATCACGTCGAGCAGCGGCTTGGCCAGCGCGTGGTAGATGTCGTTGGCGAACGGCAGCAGGCCGAGGAACAGCAGCAGCACGACAATGACGGTGCGCAGCAGGCGGTCGCGCAACTCGAGCAGGTGCTCGATCAGCGTCTGCTCGCGCTGGGCGCCGGGTTCCGGTGTTTCGTCGTTCATGCGCGGTCGGGCGGCGTTGGCGATGCGGTCGCTGCCGGGGTGGCGGGCGTGGTTGCAACCGGCGTTCCGCTGTCGGCAACGGCGGCCGGCGATTCGGCGGCGGTTGCCGCTGCCGGCGGGGCGATGCTGTTCTCCGGTACCGCGGGCGGCTTGTCGGCCGGCAGCGACAGCGGCGCACGCAGCGCCTCGTTCACTTCCCGGGCGATGCTGTCGACGCCGGACTTGCGGACCTCTTCCTCGATGCGCCGCTTGAGCTGCTCGGCGCGGATCTCGCGATCGATCTGGTCGGTGAAGTGGTTCACCGTGTGGCGCGCGCGGCCGACCCAGCGGCCGACGGTACGCGCGGCGCCCGGCAGGCGTTCCGGCCCCAGCACCAGCAGCGCGACGATCGCGCAGATGAGCAGTTCACCGAAACTGATATCGAACATGGCGGCGGGGCCGGCGCAGCGCTCAGGACTTGTTGCTGTCCTGCTTCTGCTTGTCCTGGGCGACGGTGTTGTTGTCGATCACCCGTCCCGGCTGCTGGTCCGCCGGCGGCTTTTGCTGCTGCGCTTCCTGCTCGCCGTCGCTCATCGACTTCTTGAAGCCCTTGATGGCGGCGCCGAGGTCGGAGCCGACGTTGCGCAGGCGCTTGGTCCCGAACAACAGCAGGACGACGACGAGGATGACGATTATCTGGCCGGTGCTGATCATGGGTGTGCCTCCGTGGGATTCAGGGCCGGCGGCTCGCCTTTTCGGCGAGGCCGGAGAGATCGAAGCGACGTTCGAGTTCGGCAAGGACTTCGCGGTGGCTGGCGCCGAGGTGCGACAGCATCACCAGCGTGTGGAACCACAGGTCCGCGGTTTCGTTGACCAGGTCGCGGGTGTTGCCGGTGACCGCGGCATCCTTGGCGGCGACGATGGTTTCCGCCGATTCCTCGCCGACCTTCTTCAGGATCTGGTTGATTCCCTTCTTGTGCAGTTGCGCCACGTACGACTTGTCCGGGTCGGCGTTCTTGCGCTTTTCCAGGGTCTCGTGGAGGGCGTCGAGGATGTCGCTCATGGCTGCGTTCGGGCTGGCGGGGACAGGCGGCAAGAATACCGCATGGGCCAACGGAAAAGGGCCGGCAGGCCGGCCCTTTCCGCGGGCTTGCGCCAGTTCGGGCGGTGGTCGTCAGGCAGTGCCGATCTCGCCGCCGTCATCACGGGTGATGGCGATGGTCGCCGAGCGCGGGCGGCTGGTGCCGACGTTGCCTTCCGGCCAGTTGCTGAGGGTCGGCGGCAGGGCGCCGCCTTCGCCCGGGTGCTGGATGTTGACGAACATGGTCTTGTTGTCCGGCGTCATGCAGACGCCGGTGATTTCGCAGTCCACCGGGCCGACCAGGAAGCGGCGCAGGTCGGTCCCCGGCGCCTTGCCGATGTACGTCGGCTGGGTGCCGGCGGCAAGCGGCACCTCGTAGTAGGCGCCGTCGCCGACCTTGCCCGGGACTGCGGCCAGCATCATGCAGTTGGTGGCGTTGGCATCGGCTGCCAGCGGGCTGGTGTAGGCACCGTCGTCGGTCTGGATCCACAGCATGCCGCGCGGATCGAACCACAGGCCGTCCGGGCTCGACAGGTCGTTGCTGGCGTCGAGGAACGACAGGTTGACGTAAGCCGGGTAGGCCTCGCGCGAGCCGAACAGGTAGATGTCCCAGGCGAACGACAGCGAGTCGTGGCGGCGGTTGTCCTCGCGCCAGCGCACGATGTGGCCGTTGACGTTGCCGTTCAGGCTGCTGGTGTAGGAACCGGTGTCGGCGTCGTAGATGCGCGGGTTGGCGGCGTTGGCAGCGGTGCGCGAGGTGTTGTTGGTCATCGTCATGTACACCTCGCCGTTGAGCGGGTTGACGCCACCCCACTCCGGGCGATCCATCTTCGTCGCGCCGACGAAATCGGCGGCGAGGCGGGTGGCGACCAGTACCGCCGCCTGCGAGCTGAACGGGTACAGCGTGTTGTCGCTGTCGAGGCCGTTCACGCCGTGGCTGAGCTCGATCCAGGAGCCGGTGCCGTTGGCATTGAAACGGGCGACGTACAACTTGCCGCTATCGAGATACTTGTCCCCGGCGGCAAGGCCGCCGTTGATGTCGGCCGGGTTCCAGTTCTCGGTCGAGACGAACTTGTAGACATACTCGTGGCGCGAGTCGTCGCCCATATAGGCGACCAGCGGCCGGCCGGCGACGGCCGGTGCGAACCACGCGCCTTCGTGGCCCATGCGGCCGAGCGCGCTGCGCTTCTTCGGCGTCGATGCCGGATCGAACGGGTCGATCTCCACGCACCAGCCCATGGTGTTGTGTTCGTTGCGGTAATCATCGGCAGCAGTGGCGCCGGTCACCGAGGTGTTCCAGCGGCTGAAGCGCTGGTCGGTGACGCCGGCTGCGCCCTCATCGACCGACGACCACTTGTGACGGCCAGAGGCGCCCTGCGAGATGCCGTAGCGCGAGAACAGCGCGAGTTCTGCAGCGGTGCGGGCGGCGTTGTCGCTGCCGCCGCGCGCAAAGTAACCGGCCCAGTTCTCCTCGCAGGCGAGGTAGGTACCCCAGGGCGTGACGCCGTTGGCGCAGTTGTTGACGGTGCCGCGGCAGTTGACGCCGGTGGTGTCGTATTTCGTGACCACGAACGGCGATCCGGCCACCGGGCCACTGATGACCATCGGCGTCTGCGCGGTGATGCGACGGTTGAACGACGATGCCCGATTGACCTCGAAGTTGCCGCCGCTGTCCTTCGCGATCTCGATCACGGAGACGCCGTGGGCGAGGATTTCCTTGAGTGCCTGCTCGCCGTTGCGCGGCGCGGCATTGTTGTCATAGCCGGAGTCATGCAGGTAAACGGTGGTGAGCGCCTCGTGGTTCATGACCAGCAGTCCGCGGTTGCTGTTGTTGCCGGACCATTCATCACTTTCCGACAGGCCGAAGTAGGCGATCGCGTCGTGGTGGTCGCCAGAACGGTGCTCGTAGGACGCGGCGGTCTCGCTGCCGTCGCCGGCCCACTCGGGCTGCACGGTATCGATCGGATCGCCAAGCGCGAACAGCACGCTGTACGAGTAGCCGGCCGGCAGCGCGACGGTATCGGCGGTGCTGCGGGCAACGGCAGTGAAGCCGAGCGTCGGCGCCGGCGCGGAAGTGGCGGCAGGAGCGACGTCGTCGTCATCGTCGCTGCAGGCAACGAGCGTGAAGCTGCCGAACACCATGGCCGCGCTGGCGCCGAGTCCGCCGCCGAGTACTTGCCGGCGCGACAGCCGGGCCTCGATCAGCTCGCCGATGGCGGTGTTGCCGGAATCGTTGGTACCGAGGTCTTCGAGGTCGATTGCCTGGTCGTGCTTGTGGTCTGCCATGTTGTGCACCCGCTGGTGAGGGAAAGTGGAACGCAGGGGGCACGGTAGGCAGGCAAGGTGACAGCGTGCTTGCCTTGCGATGAAGAATTGCCGATGCATGAATGACGATTGGCCGACGGATGCATGACAGTCACGACCGTAAAATGCCTGTCGCCGATGTCACGAGCCTGTCATGAATGGCCGCTAGTTTTACGGCAGCCATGCTGACCAATCTGGAGAAAACCATGCGCAAGTCTGTAATCGCGGTTGCCCTGGCACTGATGGGCATGATGAATGTTGCCATTGCCAGCGAAGTTGCCGCCGCTGCCAGCCAGTACGACAAACCCGGCTTCGTGACCGTGGTCGAGAAAGGCCGCCTGTGGGTATTCAAGGACGGCTCGAAGGAACTCGAGGACTTCCGCAAGCACGGTGAGCCGACCGTCGCGAACGTCAAGATCGGCGCCGGCCCGGAAGGCATGACCATCAAGGGCCCGAGCATGGAAGTGATCGAGGCCTACATCGCGCAGTAAATCCGCGCAGTAAATCGCCGGGCGGTTCGCCGCGACGTTGGACAAAAAGCCCGGGAACACCCGGGCTTTTTTCGTTCCGGCAACCGGCGCTCAGCGCGCCAGCGTGGTCCAGGCCAGCAGCACGGCGCCGGCGGCAGCCAGCCAGGCTCCCGCTGGCTGTGCGGCAATGCCGGCGAGCAGGATGCCGGACACCAGCAGTGCGCCGCCGGTGCCCGCGAGCGCGATGGCGCGCAGCAGGCGCTGTTCGCGGGCGGCATCCTCGGCGCGGCGCAGGTTGTCGCGGCGGGCGGTGTCGCGCAGTGCGCGGAAGGCCTCATCGAGGTGGCGCGGCAGGTCCGGCAGCGCGGCGACCATGTCCGGCGCCGCATGGCTGAAGTCGCGCCACAGCTGCTGCGGCGAGAACTGCGCGTACAACCATTCCTCCAGCAGCGGGCGACCGAGCCGCCAGATATCTAGCTGCGGGTACAGCCGGCGGCCGAGGCCCTCGACGTGCGCCAGCGTCTTGATCAGCAGCATGAAATGCACCGGTGCGGCGATGTGGTAATTGCGCGCCAGCGCAAATGCCCTCAGCACGGTGGGCGCGAATTCCACCTCGGCGATCGGCCGGTCCATCACCGGCGCCACCACGGTCTCGACATCGCGGGCGAAGGCGTCGAGATCGGTGCCGGCGGGCAGCCAGCCGTCATCGTTGACCAGCCGCACCAGCCGGCGCCAGTCACGCTGGATCAGCGCCAGCGTCAGGCGCGCCAGCAGCAACTGGTCGCTGCGGGTCAGGCTGCCGGCAATCGCGCAATCCACCGCCACGTATTGCGGCGACTGCGGGTGCTCGCGGGACACGAAGATGTTGCCGGGGTGCATGTCGGCGTGGAAAAAGTTCTCGCGGAACACCTGGGTGAAGAAGATCTCCATGCCGCGTTCGGCGATCACCCGGCGATCGATGCCGGCCGCGTCCAGCGCGGCCACGTCGGTGACCGGGATGCCGTACATGCGGTCCTGCACCAGCATTTCCTCGCGCACCAGGTCGAGGTGCATGCGTGGCACGTACAGCAGCGGCGAGTGCTCGAAGGCGATGCGCATGCGCTCGCTGTTCTGCGCCTCGCGGCGCAGGTCGACCTCGGCATGGATGGTGTCGGCGTACTGCTCGACGACCCGCGACGGGCGGAACAGCTTCGCGTCGCTCCACAGTTGCTCCAGCAGGCCGGCCAGCCGGCGCATGACGGCGAGGTCGGCCTCGATGGCGTCGCGCACGCCCGGGCGCAGCAACTTGATGACGACGTCGCGTTCGATGCCCTTGTCGTCGGCGCGCAGCCGTGCGCCGTAAACCTGGGCCAGCGAGGCGGCGGCGAGTGCGTTGGCGTCGATGTGGGCAAACACCTCGCGCGGGTCGCGGCCGAGCCGTTCGGCGATCAGCCGGTGCGCGACATCGTCCGGAAACGGCGCGACCTGGTCCTGCAGTTTCGCCAGCTCGTCGCAGACGTCGTCGGCAAAGAGATCCCGCCGGGTGGCGAGCAACTGGCCAAGCTTGATGAAGATCGGGCCCAGCGATTCCAGCGCCAGCCGCAGGCGGGCTGCCTCCGGTGCGTCCGGCGCCGGCAGCCAGCGCGCCGGCAACAGCCACAACAACAGCCGCGCCGGCCACACCAGCGGATGGCCCGGCAGCAGCGCCAGCAGGCGATAGCGCGCAACGGTGTTGAGGACGGCGAGGATGCGGCGCAGTTCGCTCATCGGCTCAGGCCTTCTTCGCCGCGAGGGCATCGACGCGCGCACGGGCGGCAGCGAGGCGGGCGGCGATGCGGTCGGTGTCCAGCCGCAGGTCGTCGACGTCGCGCAGGAACTCGCGCATGGCGTGTTTCGAAGGGAAGATCGCCAGCTCGTGGCGCAGGTAATCCTCGCCGTTTCGCTTCAGGCTGGTGGCGGCGCGGAACATGAACGAGGCGGCGCCGCGCAGCAGGTCGCCGACCTGGCGGGCGGCGACGTCGCCGAGGATGCGCGCCAGTGGCTCTTCCCAGTCGATGTTGACGTCGCGGGCGATCTTCACGATGTCCTGCACGAAGCGGGTGTCGCCGCCGACGGCGATGTCGCCGCCGGCCGGGGCGACATCCGGCCGCTCGCTGGCCAGCTGGCGCAGCAGGCCGATGGCGCCGGCGCGGATGGTGGCATCCACTTCCGTTTCGCAGGCGTCGTAGATCTCGACGCCGTCGGCGGTGAACAGGAAGTAGGCGTTCACCGGCGGCTGCAGGCACTCGATCGCCAGCACGCGGCCCTTGTGCGCGGCCAGTCGTTGCTTCGTTGCCGGGTCGTAGCGCAGCGCGTCGTTGAGCGCGCGCTCGAGCAGGGCGAGTATCGGTGCCATCACGCCGGTGGCGCTGGCGCTGTCGCGTAGCGACTGGCCAGCGCCGCGCAGCGACTGGCCACCGTCACGCAGCGAGCTGCCGCGCGATGCGGAAGAGGAAGTGCGGCGCGGCGCGTCGGTCATGGCTTGAACCCGCGGTGCAGGGCGACGATGCCGCCGGTCATGTTGAAAAACTCGCAACGGGCGAAGCCGGCCTTTTCCATCATCGACTTGAGCGTGGCCTGGTCCGGGTGCATGCGGATCGATTCCGCGAGGTAGCGGTAGCTGTCGGCATCGCCGGTGATCATCCGGCCGAGGCGCGGCAGGATGTTGAACGAGTAGGCGTCGTAGACCTGCGACAGCGGCTCTATCACCGGCTTCGAGAATTCCAGAACCAGCAGCCGGCCGCCGGGTTTCAGCACGCGCGCCATCTCGGCCAGCGCGGCGTCCTTGTCGGTGACGTTGCGCAGGCCGAAGCCGATGCTGACGATGTCGAAGGAGTTGCTGGCGAACGGCAACTTCTCGGCATTGGCCAGCACGAATTGCACGTTGCCGGCGTAGCCGCGGTCGGTGAGGCGGTCGCGGCCGACGCCGAGCATCGAATCGTTGATGTCGGAAACGATGACCATGCCGGTTGGCCCGACGCGGTCGGCGAACAGCATGCTGATGTCGCCGGTGCCGGCGGCGAGATCGAGCACCCGCTGGCCGCTGCGCACGCCGCTGACCTGGATGGTGAAGCGCTTCCACAGCCGGTGGATGCCGAACGACATCAGGTCGTTCATCAGGTCGTACTGCTGCGCGACCGAGTGGAACACGCCGGCGACGCGCTTCACTTTTTCATCGCGGGCGACGGTTTCGAAACCGAAGTGGGTGGTGTCCTTGCCCTGCGTTTCGCTGGCAGTCGCGCGGATGTTGTCGACACCCGCGCTGCCTGCCGGCCCGCCCTTGCCCGGCTCGTCTTTTTCTGCAGGGTTGCTCACAGCGTCTTGCCTCGCAGCAGGAAGGGGTCGGGGTCGCCGGCGGCGATGCGGTCGATGATCGCCAGTTCGTCTTTCGCCATGCGCTCGAACAGTTCGTGGGTGCTGCCCAGCGGGCGCATCGCCTCGAAGCCGCGGCCGAGGAAATCGTACAGCGTGCCGAGGCCGTACTTGTGTGCCGGCCGGCTGGCCATGCGGAACGTGGCGTGGATCAGCCGGCTGCGGACGTAGCGGTCCAGCCCGTAGCCGAGCTGGATGGCGAGTTCCATCCGGTGGCGCCAGTCGTCGTAGCGGCCGAGCTCGCGGAAGGCGGCGAGGTAGTTGTCGTGGGTGATTTCGGTCACGCCATGCTGCTCGAACATCAGTGCTGCCAGTTGCTCGTCGACCTCCTGGATCAGCGCCATGATCTCGACCGCGGTGGCCGAGGTGGCGAATACCGAGTCCGGCAGCAACTTGCTCGCCAGCGGCAGCGCGCGCTCGATCTCGCGTGCCATCGGCAACAGGTCGATGCCGCCGTAGATGTCGGTGAGGAACAGTTCGGTGGCGTCGTGGTACCTGGGGTCGGCAATCAGCGCCGCATGCGTGTGTTGCAGTCGCCGGGCCTGGAAGGCCTGCAGCCGGTGCAGCCGCACGCGGAAATCCGGGTCCCGGTGCTGGCGCAGGGCGTCGTAGCGGGCGAGGTGCTGGCGCAGGCTTTCGGCGGCCGACATGGTCATTCCGGGCAGGTGCCCGGGGGCGGGCAGCGGGCGGCCATTCTAGCAGCGCCGCCGCCGGCGCCGACGGTTACACTCGCCGCCATGAGCAGCCAGCACACCCACTCCCAATCCCACCTCCACTCCCGTCCCGGACCCGCACAGGACCGTATCGGCGGCATCCTGCTGGCGCTTGGCGCGCTGGCGGCGCTGGCCATCGCCAACGGTCCGCTCGACGCCCGTTACCGCGAGTTGCTCGACACGCCCGGCGTCATCAGCATCGGCGCGCTCGGTATCGAGAAGCCGCTGCTGCTGTGGATCAACGACGGCCTGATGGCGGTGTTCTTCTTCCTCGTCGGCCTCGAGATCAAGCGCGAGGTCATGGAGGGCGAGCTGTCGCGCTGGGGGCAGGTGGTGTTGCCGGCGGTGGCGGCGGTCGGCGGCATGGCGGTGCCGGCGCTGGTGTTCGTCCTGTTTGCCGGCGCCGATGGCGATGCCGCCGCCGGCTGGGCCATCCCCTCGGCCACCGACATCGCCTTCGCGCTCGGCATCCTCAGCCTGTTCGGCCGGCGCGTGCCGGTGGCGCTGAAGGTTTTCCTGTTGTCGGTGGCGATCCTCGACGATTTGCTGGCGATCGTGGTGATCGCGATTTTCTACACCAGCAAGCTGTCGGCGCTGTCGATGACCGCCGCCGGTTGCGCGCTGGCGATCCTGCTGGCGATGAAGCACTTCCGGGTGGTGCGGTTGTTCCCGTACCTGGTAGTCGGCTTCTTCATGTGGAGTTTCGTGCTCAAGTCCGGCGTGCATGCGACGCTGGCCGGCGTGTTGCTGGCGTTGTGCATCCCGCTGGACGTGAAGGACCAGCCGTCGCCGGCGCGGATGCTCGAGCATGAGCTGCATCCCTGGGTCGCGCTGCTGATCGTGCCGCTGTTCGCGTTTGCCAATGCCGGGGTGCCACTCGGCGATGTCGGCATGTCCACCCTGTTGTCACCGGTCACGCTGGGCGTCGCGCTCGGCCTGTTCCTGGGCAAGCAGGTGGGCATCTTCCTGTCGGTGGCGCTGGTCATCCGGCTGGGCATCGCGCGGCTGCCGACCGGCACCACCTGGTTGCAGTTGTACGGCGTGGCGCTGTTGTGCGGCATCGGCTTCACCATGAGCCTGTTCATCACCACGCTGGCCTGGCCGCCGGGCAGCCCCTACATCGACCAGGCCCGGCTGGGCATCCTGGTCGGTACCCTGGCCTCGGCGATCGCGGGCTCGCTGGTGCTGGCGCGGGCCCTGCCGCCACGGGACTGAAGCATGAACGTCGACGTCATCATCCTGTTTTTCGCGCTCGGCGCCTTCGCCGGGCTGGTGCGTTCCGACCTGCGCCTGCCGACCGGTCTTTACGACACCCTGTCGCTCTACCTGCTGCTGGCGATCGGCCTGAAGGGTGGCATGGAGCTCGCGCGTTTCGATGCCGGCAGCGTTTTGCTGCAGGCGGTGCCGGTGGTGGCGATGGGGCTCGTGCTGCCGCTGCTGGCCTACCCGGTGCTGCGGCATGTGGGGCGCCTGCCGGTGGCGGACGCCGCCTCCATCGCCGCCCACTACGGCTCGGTGAGCGTGGCGACCTACGCGGTGGGCATCGCGCACCTCGACAGTCTTGGCATCGCGTACGAGGCGTACCTGCCGGTGTTCGTCGTGCTGCTGGAAATGCCGGCGATCGGCATCGGCATATTGCTGGCGCGTCGCGGCGGCCTGGCGGCGGGTGGCCGGGCTGGTGCCGGTCGGCTGGCGCACGAGATTTTCCTCAACAAGGGCATCCTGCTCATGGGCGGCGGGCTGGTGATCGGCGCGGTGGCCGGCCCGGCCGGCGTCGAGCCGGTGGCGCCCCTGTTCGTCGACCTGTTCAAGGGCGCGCTGGCGCTGTTCCTGGTGGAGATGGGGCTGATCGCCGCCTCCCGCCTGCAGGACCTGAAGCAGATCGGGCCGTTCCTGGTCGCCTTCGGCACGCTGATGCCGCTGGCAGGTGCCGCAGCGGGCACGCTCGCAGGTACACTGGCCGGGTTGTCGCCCGGCGGGGTGACCATGATCGCGATCCTGGGCGCCAGCGCGTCCTACATCGCGGTACCGGCAGCGATGCGGATGGCGGTACCCGAGGCCCGGGCCCACCTGTCGATCACGGCATCGCTGGCCATCACTTTCCCGTTCAACGTGCTGCTCGGGATTCCGTTGTACACGGAACTCATCGCGGTGCGTTGATGAAGAATCCGTAGCGCGCCCGCGGGCGCGGAGAGCATATCGATGAGTCAGGACAAGCCGCTGGTGGCCGTGGTGATGGGTTCCCGCAGTGACTGGGAAACCATGCGCCATGCCGCCGAGACGCTGGAAGCCCTCGGCGTGCCGCACGACGTAAAAGTGGTGTCGGCCCATCGCACGCCGGACCGCCTGTTCGAGCTGGGCGAGACCGCCGAGGCGCGCGGCCTGCACTTCATCATCGCCGGCGCCGGCGGCGCGGCGCACCTGCCGGGCATGATCGCGGCGAAGACGCCGGTGCCGGTGCTCGGCGTGCCGGTGCAGTCGCAGGCGCTCAACGGCCTCGATTCGTTGCTGTCGATCGTGCAGATGCCGGGTGGCGTGCCGGTCGGCACCTTCGCGATCGGCAAGGCCGGGGCCATCAACGCGGCGTTGTTCGCCGCGCAGTCGCTGGCTGTCAGCGATGCCGCGCTGCGCAAGCGCGTGCACGAGTGGCGTGCCCGCCAGACCGCGAAGGTGCAGGACAACGACGATCCGCGCCTGCCGGAAAAGAACTGATTCCCCCGCACAAGATCCCCCGGCGATGAAAACCCTCGGCATCATCGGCGGCGGCCAGCTCGGCCGCATGCTCGCGCTTTCCGCCATCCCGCTCGGCGTCCGCTGCCGTTTCCTCGTACCGAAGGACGACGCGGCGTTGCTCGGCTTCACCGACCGCCACGCGCAGAACGATCCGGCTGACCTCGCGCAGTTCGCGCACGGGCTCGATGCGGCCACCACCGAGATCGAGACCATCGATCCGCGCATCTTTGCCGACGTGATGAAGCACGCGCCGCTGTGGCCGACGCCGGGGGCGCTCGATCTCAAGCGCGACCGTCGCCGCGAGCGCGAGCACCTCGCTTCGCTCGGCCTGCCGCAGCCGCGCTGGGCGCAGGCCGGCATCCATGCCGATCTCGCCGCGGCCTGCGCGCAGGCCGGCTTTCCCTGCCGGGTGAAGGCGGCGAGTGGCGGCTACGACGGCCGCGGCCAGTGGAAGGTGAAATCCGCCGCCGATATCGCTGCGATCCCGGCCGATGCCGCGCCGTACACGGTCGAGGCAGAGATCGATTTCCGCGGCGAGTTCTCGCTGGTGGCCGTGCGGGCACAGGACGGCGAAATCCGCTTCTGGACGCCGTCGCTCAACGTGCATCGCGACGGCATCCTGGTGCGCACCGAGCCGGATATCGCCGGTGTCGTCTCGCGCGAGGAAATCGCCGACGGCGAGCGCTGCGTGCGCGCGCTGATGCAGTCGCTGGATTACCGCGGCGTGCTGGCGGTGGAATTTTTCCGCACCGGCAGCGGCATCCTGATCAACGAGTTCGCGCCGCGGGTGCACAACAGCGGCCACTGGACGATCGAGGGCGCGGCGACCAGTCAGTTCGAGAACCACGTGCGCGCGGTGCTCGGTTTGCCGCTCGGCAGCACGGCGCTGCGGGCGCCGGTGATCACCTGGAACGTGCTCGGCAAGTGGCCGGAGCGGGCGACGCTGCTGGCGATCCCGGGCCTCGCGGTACATGACTACGGCAAGGCCGAGCGACCGGGCCGCAAGATCGGCCACGTGACGCTGGAGCAGCCGTCGGCGGCAGTCATCGCCCGTATCGAGCAATTGCTCGAGTACACCTGATCTCTCGTTGCCGGATTTCCGTTCAGCGCGCCGGTTGTGCCAACAGCGTGCGCCAGGCGGCCGGAACGATTTCCCGCACGAAGCGCGGGTTGCCGGGCAGCAACCGGCGGGCGCGGAAATTCATCATCTCGTGGATCGCGTCGTCGGCACTCCAGTCGCCGATCACGCGTCGCCAGGCGGCGATGACGTAGCCGGCGCGATCGCGTCCCTCGCCGCAATGGATGAACACCGGGCGGCGCGCCGGATCGGCCAGTGCGCCCTCGATCTCGCGGATGGCGCGCAGCACTGATTCCTGCTGCGGCGCGCGTGGCGACATCGGGATGTGCACTGCATGCGCCGGCGCGGTCGCCGCCGGCGGATTATCCGGGTACTTGCGCAGGTTGATGATGGTGCGTACGCCCAGGCGGTGCAGTTCCTCGAAGCCGCGGTCGGTGGGCATGTCGCCGCGCCAGAGATCGGCCGTGACGCGGCCGAAATTTTCGATGCCCGGCACGCAGTCGATGCAGGGGCTGGCCAACGGGCGCGTCGGGGGGGCGGCCGGGCGCATCGCGCAGCCGGTCGCCAGCGTAACCAGCAACAGCGCGGCAATCGCGCGGGTGGTGATGCGGCGCCGGCGATCCATCACGGGTTCTGCTCCGTCACGAACTGCTCCTTCAAGCCCCGGCCCTTCATGACTCGATCCCTCGTGGTCCGTGCCCAGTCAGCGGGGATGCATCTTCACAGGATGTACCGCGACAGGTCCTCGTCCTGCACCACTGCGCCGAGCACGTTGTCGACGTAGGCTGCATCGATCACCAGCGGCTTTCCGTCCTGCTTCAGCGCGACGTCGGCGGCATCGAACGAGATGTCCTCCAGCAACTTTTCCATCACCGTGTGCAGGCGACGGGCGCCGATGTTCTCGGTGCGCTCGTTCACCGTCCAGGCGACGGTGGCGAGGCGCGCAATGCCATCGGCAGCGAACTCGACCTTCAGCCCTTCGGTGGCCAGCAGTTCGCGGTACTGCAGCGTCAGCGATGCGTGCGGCTCGGTGAGGATGCGCACGAAGTCGTCGGCGCTGAGCGCGTCCAGCTCGACGCGGATCGGCAGCCGGCCCTGCAACTCCGGGATCAGGTCCGACGGCTTCGACAGGTGGAACGCGCCGGAGCAGATGAACAGCACGTGGTCGGTCTTCACCGTGCCGTACTTGGTGTTGACGCTGCAGCCCTCGATCAGCGGCAGCAGGTCGCGCTGGACGCCCTCGCGCGACACGTCGGCGCCGCTCGTTTCGCCGCGACGGCATACCTTGTCGATTTCGTCGATGAAGACGATGCCGGTTTGCTCGGCGGCGCGCACGGCGTCGGTTTTCAGCTCGTCGTCGTTGACCAGCTTTGCGGCTTCCTCATCCTGCAGCAACTTCAGCGCATCTTTCACCTTCAGCCGCTGCGATTTCCGGCGCTCCTTGCCCATCGAGGCGAACATGCTCTGCAACTGGCTGGTCATGTCTTCCAGTCCCGGCGGCGCCATGATGTTGATGCCGACCTGGGCCTGCGCCACCTCGATCTCGATCTCGCGATCGTCGAGTTCGCCGGCGCGCAACTTGCGGCGGAACAGGTTGCGGGTAGCGGAGTCGGCCGGCTGCGCCGGCGTCGTGCTGGCGGTGACGTACTCGTCGCGCGCCGGCCGCAACAACGCATCCAGCAACCGTTCCTCGGCCGCTTCCTCGGCCTTCAGGCGCGAGGCGGCGATGCGCTGCTCGCGCTGCATCTTGATCGCCACTTCCACCAGGTCGCGGACGATGGTCTCGACGTCGCGCCCTACGTAACCGACCTCGGTGAACTTGGTCGCCTCCACCTTGATGAACGGCGCGTTGGCCAGCTTGGCCAGCCGTCGCGCGATCTCGGTCTTGCCGACACCGGTGGGACCGATCATCAGGATGTTCTTGGGCACCACCTCGTGGCGGAACTCCTCCGGCAACTGCATCCGGCGCCAGCGGTTGCGCAGGGCGACCGCGACGGCGCGCTTCGCGGCGGTCTGCCCGACGATGTGGCGATCGAGTTCGTGGACGATCTCGCGCGGGGTCATGCCGGTCATGCGCCGAGTTCCTCGATGGTGAAGTTGCGGTTGGTGTAAATGCAGATGTCGCCGGCGATTTCCAGCGATCGCTCGACGATGGTCCTCGCGTCGAGTTCCGAGTTCTGCAGCAATGCGAGTGCCGCCGCCTGCGCGTAGGGGCCGCCGGAGCCGATGGCGATCACGTCATGCTCCGGTTCGATCACGTCGCCGTTGCCGGTGATGATCAGCGAGGCGGTGTGGTCGGCAACCGACAGCAACGCCTCGAGGCGACGCAGCGCGCGATCGGTGCGCCAGTCCTTCGCCAGCTCGACGGCGGCGCGGGTCAGGTTGCCCTGGTGTTTTTCCAGTTTCGCCTCGAAGCGCTCGAACAGGGTGAAAGCGTCGGCGGTGCCGCCGGCAAAACCGGCGATCACCTTGCCGTGGTGCAGCCGGCGCACCTTGCGGGCGTTGCCTTTCATCACGGTGTTGCCGAGCGTGACCTGGCCGTCGCCGCCGATGACGACGCGGCCGTTGCGGCGAACCGAGAGGATGGTGGTGCCGTGCATTTGTTCCACGGGGAAGTGCTCCGCATCGTCGGGACGGGGGAAATGGGGATGCCGTCGGCTGGTTTCAACCGGGCGGGTGGCACGGCCGTCGGCCGCGCCCGGTGCATGCGCCCGCCAGCCGGGGCGCAGCAGGGGCCGTCTACTTCTGCCTGACCGGCAGCGACTCGACCTTCATCGACGTCAGTTGCTGCCGCGCCTTCTTCATTGCGGCTTCGTCGGCGAACGGACCGACCATGACGCGGTACCAGGTCTCGCCGCCGGCGATCTTCACGTCCTGTACGTTGACCGACTGGCCGCTGAGCAGCAGTTGCGCGCGGCGCTGGTCGGCCTCGGCGCGGGTGCGGAACGAGCCGGCCTGCAGCAGGTAACGGCCGGCGTTGGCGGCCGGGCTCGAGGCGGCCGGTTTCGCCGCGGCCGTCGTCGTGCCGCTGCCGGTCGGGGCCGGGATCGGTGCCGGCGGCGGCGTCGCCACCGTCGTCTTGTTGCCGGATACCGGCGCCACCACTTCCTGCTTCGGCAGCATGGTGTAGAACTCGAACGTCACCGGCTTGTCGCTGGCCGGCTTGTCGCCGTTCTTGCCGGCTGCCTTCGCTGACGCTTTCTCCTTCGCGGTTTCCGCCGCCTCGGCGCAGGCGACTTCCTTTTCCTTTGCGCGTTCCTTCAGCTCCATTGCCGTCGGCAGGATCTTGAGCAAGTAAACACCGAAAGCCAGCAGCAGGCCCAGCAGCAGGCCGCCGACGAAAAATGGCCAGCGCTTGCCACCGCCACCGCCCGACTGCCGGGGTTGCGCTCCGCGCGCCTTGCCGCCATTGCGTGCCATGTCCTTACGCTCCTTGCCGGGTCACATGCTGTCCGGCGCGCTGACGCCGAGCAGCGACAGGCCGTCGGCGATCACGCAGCGCACCGCTTCGTTCAGCACGAGGCGCGCGTTGCGGGTGTCGTCGTCGTCGACCAGCACCTTGTTCGAGTTGTAGTAGCTGTGGAATTCCTGCGCCAATTCCCGCAGCCAGTGGGTCAGCGTGTGCGGCGTCTTGTTGCGCGCGGCATGCGCCAGCGCTTCCGGCCACTGGCCGAGCCGGCGGGCGAGGTCGGCGGCGGCCGGTTCCGGCAGTTTCGCCAGCGCGGCGAGGCCGGCATTGGCGTCGTAATCCCAGCCGCGTTCCTCCAGCGTGCGGAACATGCTGCGCACGCGCGCGTGCGCGTACTGCAGGTAGTACACCGGGTTCTCGTTGCTCTGCGAGCGGGCGAGGTCGATGTCGAATTCCAGGTGCTGGTCGGACGAGCGGGTGAGGTAGAAGAAGCGGGTGGCGTCGGCGCCGGCCTCGTCGACCAGGTCCTGCAGCGTCACGAAGTTGCCGCTGCGCTTGCCCATGCGGCCGGAAGCGAGCGTCACGAACTGGATCAGCGCGACGTGGAAGCGGTCGCCCTTGCCGGAGAGGTAATCGATGGCGCTGCGTACGCGCGCGATGTAGCCGTGGTGGTCGGCGCCCCAGACATCGACCAGGGTGTCGAACCCGCGATCCAGCTTGTCGAGGTGGTAGGCGACGTCGGACGCGAAGTAGGTATAGCTGCCGTCGTCGCGCAACAGCACGCGGTCTTTCTCGTCGCCGTGGACGGTGGTGCGCAGCCAGAGCGCGCCGTCCTTCTCATAGGCGTGGCCGGCGTTCTTCAGGCGCTCGACGGCCTTTTCCACCGCGCCGCTCTCGACCAGTGCGCGCTCGGAGAAGAAACGGTCGAATTCCACGTTGAGGCCGGCGAGGGTGGTGCGGATCATCCGCATCTGCTCGTCGAGGCCGAACTGCTGCAACAGGCGGTAGTCGCCGCCGAGCATCTTCTTGCTGCGCTCGATCAGCGCATCGAGGTGCGCTTCCTTGATCTTCTTGGCTTCGTCGCCGTCCTCGTCCGAGTCCGGCGCCAGGCCTTCCACGACGTCGGCGTAGTGCTTGCGGAAGCGCTCGCCGTAGGCGTCGGCAAGTCGCTGCGCGCATTCGCTGACGTAGGCGCCGGGATAGGCGCGCGAAGGGATGCGCACCGGTGCGCCGAAAGTTTCCAGGTACCGCAGCCACAGGCTGACCGCGAGGATGTCGGTCTGCCGGCCGTAATCGTTGATGTAGTACTCGCGGTGCACCGCGTAGCCGGTGGCTGCCAGCAGGTTGGCGAGCGCCGAGCCGAACGCGGCGCCGCGGCCGTGACCCACATGCATCGGGCCGGTGGGATTGGCCGACACGAATTCGAGCAGGACTTTCTCGCCCTTGCCGACGTCGGGGCGCGCAAACGCCTCGTAGTTGTCGAGGATGCGGCGCACCGCGGCGAACTGGCTGTCCTGGGCGAGGAAGAAATTGATGAAGCCCGGTCCGGCGATGTCGATCTTCGTCACGATCGCGTTCGCCGGCAGCGCGGCAACCAGCGCCTCGGCGATGGCACGCGGCGGCTTGCCGGCAGGCTTGGCCAGCATCATCGCGAGGTTGGTGGCGAAATCGCCGTGCGCCTTGTCCTTCGTCGCGTCGAGGCGGATCTCGGGGGCGGTGCCGGCCGGCAACACGCCATCGGCGACGAGGCGGGCGACGGCATCGCCCAGCAATACGGAAAGTTGGCTCTTCATGGAGGCGGGACAGGCCCTGGAAGTGGATGCGGCGTTACGGGGCGCGATTCTACTGCAGCGCGCGTGCGCCCGGCGGCGGCGATCGGGTGGCGGGGTGGAATGTCGGGAACGGTCAGTAGAGGTCCTGCGGATCCACGTCGAGCGACCAGCGCACGCGCCGCGATTCGGGATCGGCCTCGATGGCGGGCACGAAGTGCTGGAGGAACCGGTGCAGCTCTGCCCGGCTGGCCGCCTGCACCAGCAGTTGCGCCCGGTAGCGGCCGCCGCGGCGCGCCATCGGCGCCGGCGCCGGGCCCATCAGCATTACGTCGCCGTTTGCCCCGGGATCGGCCAGCAGGTGGCTGGCCTGGACCTTGAGGTTTTCCAGCCAGTCGATGGCGGTGGTCTCGCGGGCCGCCTCGGCGCGCAGCAGGGCCAGCACCCCGAACGGCGGCAGTTCGGCCGACCGGCGCTCGGCGAGTGCGTCGCGTGCCCAGGCGTCGTAGCCGTCGCGCAGCAGGCGAACCAGCAGCGGGTGGTCGGGCTGCCGCGTCTGCACCAGCACGCGCCCGGGCCTTTCCGCGCGACCGGCGCGACCGGCGACCTGCACCAATACCTGTGCCAGCCGCTCGCCGGCACGAAAATCGGCACTCAGCAGGCCGCCGTCGGCATCGAGGATCCCGACCAGCGTCACGTGCGGAAAGTGATGGCCCTTGGCGAGCATCTGGGTGCCGACCAACACCAGCGGGCCGCCGTCCTGCACCTGGGCGAACAGTCGCGGCAGCGCGTGCTTGCCGCGCGTGGTGTCGCTGTCGATGCGCAGCACCGGCGTATTTTTCGGCAGCAATGCGGGCAGCGCCTGTTCGATGCGCTCGGTGCCGAGGCCGACGGGAACCAGGTCGGTGCCGCCGCACCTGGGGCAGGCGCGCGGCACTGCCGTTTCCCGGCCGCAGTGGTGGCAGTGCAGGTGCCGCGGGTCGAGATGGAAGGTGTAGCGCGCATCGCAGCCGCGGCAGTCGGCGGTCCAGCCGCAATCGTGGCAGACCAGCACCGGCGCGAAGCCGCGGCGGTTCAGGAACAGCAGCACCTGCTCGCCGCGCGCCAGCGTCGCGTTCATCTCGCGGCGCAGTGGCTCGCTCAGTCCCTCGACCAGTTTTTGCCGGCGGATGTCGATCACGTCCATCCGGGGCGTCGCGGCCTCGCCGGCGCGTGCCGGCAGCCGCAGGAGGGTGAACTTGCCGGACTGCGCGTTGTGCAGGCTCTCCAGCGACGGCGTCGCGCTGCCGAGCAGCACCGGCACTTTTGCATTGCGCGCGCGCAGGATGGCGAGATCGCGCGCGTGGTAGCGGAAACCGTCCTGCTGCTTGTAGGAGCCGTCGTGTTCCTCGTCGACGATGACCAGCCCCGGTTTCGCCAGCGGCGCGAAGATTGCCGATCGGGTGCCGAGCACGATGGCGGCGCGGCCCTCGGCCGCGTCCAGCCACGCATCGAGTCGCTCGCGATCATTCAGGCCGGAATGCATGACTGCTACCGGCCGGTTGAAGCGGCGACGGAAGCGGTCGACGGTCTGTGGCGTCAGGCCGATTTCCGGCACCAGCACCAGCACCTGTTCGCCGCGGGCGATGGTGTCGGCGGCAAGCTGCAGGTAGACCTCGGTCTTGCCGCTGCCGGTGACGCCCTCGACCAGGAACGCGCGGAAAGTCCCGGCTGCCGCCCGCACGGTGTCGATCGCCTGCGCCTGCGCGGCGTTGGGCGACAGTGGTGACTCGGCGAGCAGCGGCAGCGTGTCGATGCTCGCCGGATCGATGCGCGGAGAGATGTCGAGCTCGACTTCCTCGGCGAAACCTTTCTTCTGCAGCGCCACCAGCGTCGATCGTTCGATGCCGAGGCCATCGAGCAGCGGTCGCGGGATGCCGTCCGGCTGGGCAACCAGCGCCGCCAGCGCCGCTGCCTGCTTCGCCGAGCGGGAGGTGGCCGAAGCTGGCGCCGCGACGCCGCCCGGGGTGACCCTCCAGACCGGGAGCCGGCGCCGGCCCGCCGGCTCGCCCTGGCGCAGCAGTACCGGCAGGGCGGTGGACAGCACGTCGCCAGGGGCATGGTGGTAGTAGTCGGCGGCCCAGCGCAGCAGGGCAAGCAGGTCCGGCGGCAGCGCCGGTTGCTGGTCGAGGCGGGCGGTGACCGGCTTCAGCCTGGCAGCCGGCACGTCGGACTGGTCGGTGACCGCCAGCACGACGCCCACCACCTCGCGGGCGCCGAACGGAACCCGGACCCGGCAGCCGGCCAGTTCGCCGCCGGCCATGGCCGGCGGCAGCAGGTAGTCGAACAGGCGCCGCAACGGCGACGGCACGGCCACGCGGACGACGGGGCGGGGGTCAGGCGGCACGGGGCAAAGACCGGGGTTTGCTCGGGAAAAACGCGGCCGGCGAGTCTAGCACGCGGGTTTTCCGCCCTTGCCAAGGCAGGGACGCCTGCCTATCATCCCGCCTCCCTCGGCCAGCCCCTCCCGGGTCGGCCGTTTCCAGAGA
>JBKHWA010000082.1:0-3415 GCA_046566765.1 Gammaproteobacteria bacterium | reverse complement strand
GGCATTGCCGAACTGGTCAACGAATCGATGAGCAAGCAGACGGCGGATATCGCGGCCGGCCGGGGCAAGCCGGCCGTCAAGGGGTAATCGTGATGGAAGCGGTCGCGTCGATCGAAGACTGGCACTGGCTGCTGCTCGGGTTGTTCCTGCTGGTGGTGGAGGTTTCCTTTGCCGGCGGCACGTACCTGATGTGGCTGGGTTTTGCCGCGTTGGCCACTGGCGTGATCAGCCTGCTGCTGGGCGCGCTGATCGGCTGGCAGGCGCAGCTGGTGCTGTTCGGCGTGCTGTCGGTGGCCAGCGTGCTGCTGTGGCGCCGCTACGCGCGCGATGTCGAGACCCGCGATGCGCCGGTGCTCAACCAGCGCGGCTTCCACTACATCGGGCGCACGGTGCCGCTGGAAGAACCGATCGCCGGCGGCCGTGGCCGCGTGCGGATCGACGACACGCTGTGGATGGTGCGCGGTGCCGACATGCCTGCCGGCACACGGGTCAGGATAGTTGCGCAGGACGGCAACATCTTCGAGGTCGTCGCGGCGGACTGACGACCAGCCATGAACATCGAAGATGCGATCTCCTTCCTGCCGGCGCCGCTGGCGGCGCTGGTGCGTACCCACTGGGACAACTACCTTGAGCGGCTCGCGGAGGCCGGCACGGAACTCCCGCCGTTCGCCGGCGGCGAGCTGCAGGCGCTGCTGAAGACCTGGGCCGGCAGCGACTACGTGGCGCAGCAGTGCGCGTGTCGTCCACCGATGCTGGTGGAGCTGCTGGGCTCTGGCGACTTGCATCGCGGCTATGCCGACGGGGAGATGCGCGCGCGCTCTGCCGCTGCGCTGGCCGCGGCGGATGACGACGACGCGCTGATGGCCGCGCTGCGCGCACTGCGCCACCGCGAGATGGTGCGCATCATCTGGCGCGACCTGGCCGGCAGTGCGCCGCTTGCGGAAACCGTGCGCGACCTTTCTGCGCTGGCCGATGCCTGTGTCGACATCGCGCTGGAAAAAACCGCGGCCTGGTGCGAACGGGACCTGGGCGTGCCCACCGGGGAGCATTCCGGCACGCCGCAGAAGTTGGTGGTGATCGGCATGGGCAAGCTCGGCGCCGGCGAACTGAACCTGTCCAGCGACATCGACCTGATCTTTGCCTACCCGGAAGAGGGCGAGACCGCCGGCGTGCCGCGCACCCTCAGCAACCATGAGTTCTTCACGCGGCTGGGCCGGCGCCTGATCAAGGTCATCGACACCGTCACGCAGGACGGCTTCGTGTTCCGGGTCGACATGCGCCTGCGGCCCTGGGGTTCCAGCGGCGCGCTGGCCGCCGGCTTCGATGCCATGGAGTCCTACTACGAGCAGCAGGGCCGGCCCTGGGAGCGTTACGCGCTGATCAAGGCACGTATCGTCGCCGGCGACCAGGTTGCCGGCGGCAAGTTGCTTGCCGCGCTGAAACCGTTTGTCTATCGCCGCTATCTCGACTACAGCGCCTTTGCCTCGCTGCGCGAACTCAAGGGCATGATCGCCCGCGAAGTGAAGCGCAAGGGCATGGAGGCGGACGTCAAGCTCGGCCCCGGCGGCATCCGCGAGGTGGAGTTCATCGCCCAGGCGTTCCAGTTGATACGCGGCGGCGTCGATCCGCGTTTGCAGCAGCGCGCGCTGCTGCCGGTGCTCGGCGCACTGGCCGACATGAAGTTGATCTCTGCGGAAGTGCGTGACGATCTCTCGGCGGCCAACGACTTCCTGCGCCGCACCGAACACCGGCTGCAGGCAATCGCCGATGCGCAGACGCAGATGCTGCCGGCCGACGCCCTGGCGCGCCTGCGCATTGCATACGGCATGGGCCACGCCGACTGGGACAGTTTCCTGTCGGCACTGGACGTGCATCGCCGGCGTGTCGACCAGCATTTCCGCGAAGTCATCGCGATCCCCGGCGACGATGTCGAGCAGGCCGATGACGTCGACGACGTATGGCTGGACCTGTGGCAGGGTCAGTTGCCGGAGGCGGCCGCACGAGCCCTGTTGCAGGAGCACGGCGTGGTCGACCACGAGGCCGTGCTCGCCGCCCTCGCGGCGTTCCGCGAGGAGCGGGCCGTGGTGCACCTGCAGGCCATCGCCCGCGAACGGCTGGACCGCCTGATGCCGGCGCTGCTGCACGGCCTTGGCGTGCACGGCTCGCCGGCACCCACGCTGCCGCGCGTACTGAAGGTGGTGCACGCCGTGCTGCGCCGCTCGGCCTACATGGTGTTGCTCACCGAGAACCCGACCGCGCTCGCCGAACTGTTGAAGTTGTGCGGCGCCAGCGAATGGATTGCCGAGGAGATTGCCCGGCACCCGTCGTTGCTCGACGAGTTGCTGAACACCGGCACGCTGTACGCGCCGCCGCAACTCGATGCCCTGCGTGCAGACCTGCGCGCGCAACTGGCGCGCCTCCCGCAGGACGACACCGAGCAGTTGATGGAAGTGCTGCGCCACTTCCGCCTTGCACACGTGCTGAAGGTGGCCGCTTCCGACGTGATGGGAACGCTGCCCTTGATGAAGGTCAGCGATTACCTGACCTGGATCGCCGAGGCGCTGCTCGGCGAAGTGCTGGCCATTGCCTGGCACGAGGTGACGTCAAAGCACGGCTTTCCCCGCCGGGAAGACGGCAGCCGCTGCGATACTGCGTTCGCCGTCATCGGCTACGGCAAGTTCGGCGGCATCGAGTTGTCCTACGGCTCCGACCTGGACCTGGTGTTCATCTACGATGCACCGCCGGACGAGTCCACCGACGGCCAGCGCGAACTGCCCAACGAGGCCTTCTACACGCGGCTGGTGCAGCGGATCATCACCATCCTCACCACGCGCACACTGTCCGGCACGCTGTACGAAGTGGACATGCGCCTGCGCCCGTCAGGCGCATCGGGCCTGCTGGTGTCATCGCTCGCCGCCTTCGAGAAATACCAGCAGGAAGCGGCGTGGACCTGGGAGCACCAGGCACTGGTGCGCGCGCGGCCGGTGGCCGGCGACCCGCGGGTGGCGACATCGTTCGAACGCGTGCGGCAGGAAACCCTGGCGCGGCCGCGCGACCCGGCAGCGCTGGCCGGCGAAGTGATCGCCATGCGCGACAAGATGATCGCCCACCTGTCGCTCGCGGCCGACAGCCACGCCAGCGACCAGCAGAAGGCGGCGCTGTTCGACGTCAAGCAGGACCCCGGCGGCATCGTCGACATCGAGTTCCTGGTGCAGTACCTCGTGCTGCGCGCCACCGGCGAACACCCGGACCTGGCGCGGTATTCCGACAACGTCAGGCAGCTCGACGCCATTGCGGCGGCCGGGTTGCTGCCGGCGACGGATGCCGACCGCCTGCGCGAGGCCTATCTGGTCTTCCGCAGCCATACCCACCGGCTGGCCCTGCTTTCCGGCGGCGGCTCGGCACGCGTCGAGGC
>JBKHWA010000081.1:0-24630 GCA_046566765.1 Gammaproteobacteria bacterium | reverse complement strand
GTCTCGATCATGTGCACCGGGATGCGGATGGTGCGCGCCTGGTCGGCGATCGAGCGGGTGATGGCCTGGCGGATCCACCAGGTGGCGTACGTGGAGAACTTGTAGCCGCGGCGGTATTCGAACTTGTCCACCGCCTTCATCAGGCCGATGTTGCCTTCCTGGATCAGGTCCAGGAACTGCAGGCCGCGGTTGGTGTACTTCTTGGCGATGGAGATCACGAGGCGCAGGTTGGCCTCGACCATCTCCTTCTTGGCGCGGCGGGCCTGCGCCTCGCCGGTGGAGACGCGACGGTTGATCGACTTGATCTCGGCAACCGGGATCAGCACGCGTTCTTCCAGGGCGATCAGCTTCTGCTGCGCGCGCTGGATGTCCTCGGCATGCGGCTCCAGCTGGGCAACGAATTTCTTCTTCGCCTTCTTCTGCTCGGAGAGCCACTTCAGGTTGGTCTCGTTGCCCGGGAATACCTTGATGAATTCCTGGCGATCCATGCGGCCGCGGCGGACGCACACGGTCATGATCTCGCGCTCGCTGCGGCGGATCTCGTCGAGCGCCTCGCGGACGGTGCGGGTCAGGTCGTCGAATACGCGCGGCACCAGCTTGAACATGGTGAATTCCTCGGCGAGGTTCTCCATGGCCTTCTGGTAGGACTTGTGGTCGCGGCCGTAGCGCTTGAGCGCGGCGTTCATCTTCTTGTTCGCCTCGCGCAGCGACGCGAAGCGCTGGCGCGCTACTTCCGGGTCGATCGTCGACTGTTCTTCCTCGTCCTCGCCGGCTTCGCCGTTGGTCGCGGCCGGGGCTTCTTCCTCGGCGTCGTCCTCGGCGGCGGCCGCCGGCTTCTCGGCGGCCTTGCCCTTGGCGGGCTTCTCGGCCTTGGCCGGTTTTTCCGCCTTGGCGGGCTTCTCGTTCTTGACGTCCTTGCCCTTCGCGTTCTTGGCGATCGGCGTGAATTCTTCTTCCTCGGAAGCCAGCGCGGTGATGGCGGCGCCGTCGTCGTTCGGGTCGAGGTAGCCGGCGATGATGTCGGTGATGCGGCGGGTGCCGGCTTCGACCGCGTCGTACTCGGCAAGTACCTTGTCGACGCTGCCCGGCCAGTAGGCCAGCGCGCTCATCACTTCGCGGATGCCTTCCTCGATGCGCTTGGCGATGACGATCTCGCCTTCGCGGGTGAGCAGCTCGACGGTGCCCATCTTGCGCATGTACATGCGCACCGGGTCGGTGGTGCGGCCCGGCTCGGATTCAACGGCGGCGAGCACGGCAACGGCTTCTTCGGCCGCGACTTCGTCGGTGGCCTGGCCCGGGCCTTCATCGATCAGCAGCTCGTCCGCTTCCGGCGCGCGCTCGACGACGTTGATGCCCATGTCGTTGATCAACGCGATGATGTCCTCCACCTGGTCGGTGTCGGTGATCGAGTCGGGCAGGTGGTCGTTGATCTCGGCGAAGGTGAGGAACCCTTGTTCCTTGCCCCGGGCGATGAGTGCTTTCAGCAGGGACTGCTGATTCTCTTTTTCGTTGGCTGCCATCGGGCACCGTGTTGGCTGGTGGAGCGCTGAAAGGGCAACAGGATGGCGCCGGGGCGGTGAAGTCCCGGTGTCATGACTGCGCTGGAAGCGGCGGATTATACCGGCGCCCCCCCGGGCCCGGCCACCGGAACCCGGCGGCGGGCGGGGTTTTCGATGGGCTGAAGGCGGGAAAGTGCCCGCGGGTCAGGCTTTGTCGGTTGCGGCTGGTCGGCCGGGCTGGCAGGCGGTAGACCCTCCGGGCGGACCGGCGGTGGCTCAGCCCTTCAGCGCCCGCAGGCGGGCGGCGATGTCGCGCAGGCGGTCCATGCTGGCGTCGGGGCGGCGCAGTTCGCGGCCGTACTCGGCGTCCCAGAAGGCCAGTTCCAGCCGGCGGATGCCGTCCTGCAGCTCCGGTCGCAGGGTGTCGGCGCTGCCGCTGCGGGCGCCCTCCAGCAGGAACTCGCGGCCGACCAGCCCGGCGAACTCACCGTAGTGCTCGCCCGCCTGCAGCATGCCGAACAGCAGCGGCACCGACGGGTGCTCGCTGCTGCGCAGGATGTCGAGCACCTCGAACAGCAGGTCGATGTGCGGCATCTCCAGCGCGCGCAGTTCCGGCAGCAGGTCCACCTCCGGCGCCAGTTCCGGTGCCTGGGTCAGCAGCCGCACCAGGTGGCCGGCGGGGGAGATGGTGGCGGCACGGTTCGATGCGCCGCCGCCGCGGCCCGGGCTGCGGCGGTTCAGCGGCACCGGTTCGGCGTCCTCGTAATCGGGCGGCACGTCCGGGCCGGCATCGGCGAACGGGATGTGCTCGACCGGGCCGGCCGGCGCCGCGGCGAGCAGCCTCGGGTCGACCTGCGCGAGGTCGGCGAGCTTGCCGATCACCAGCGAGCGCAGCACTTCGCCGGGAATCTGCGCGACGTAGGGCTTGGCCAGCGCGGCGAGGCGGGCGCGGCCGTCGGTGCGGGCGAGGTCGACGCGCGACGCGAGTTCGCGCAGCAGCACGTCGTCGAGGCTGTCGGCTTTTTCGAGGCGATCGTTGAACGCGGCGGCGCCCTCGGCGCGCACCAGGCTGTCGGGATCGTGTTCCGGCGGCAGGAAAAGTACGCGCGCACTGCGGCCGTCGAGCAACTTCGGCAGCGTCGCTTCCAGCGCGCGCCACGCCGCCTTGCGGCCGGCGGCGTCGCCGTCGAAGCAGAACACCACCTCGCCGGTCTGCCGGAACAGCAGGTCGACGTGGTCGCCGGTGCAGGCGGTACCCAGCGTCGCCACCGCGTTGGTGATGCCCTGTTGCGCCAGCGCGATCACGTCCATGTAGCCCTCGACCACCAGCAAACGGTCGAGCGTCTTGTTCGCCTGCTTCGCCTCGTACAGGCCGTACAGTTCGCGGCCCTTGTGGAACACCGGCGTTTCCGGCGAGTTGAGGTACTTCGGCTTGCCGTCGCCGATGATGCGGCCGCCGAAACCGATCACCCGGCCGCGCGGGTCGCGGATCGGGAACATGATGCGGTCGCGGAAGCGGTCGTAGGTTTTCCCGTCCTGTTCGACCGCGAGGCCGCTCTCGATCAGCAACCGCCTGCGGTCGGCGTCGGTGCCGGCGACCGACAGCAGGTTGTCCCAGCCCGGCGGCGCGTAGCCCATGCCGAAGCGGCGCGCGATCTCGCCGGTGAGGCCGCGGCCCTTCAGGTAATCGACGGCGCGCGCGCGCTGCGCATGCTTGCGCAGCTGTTCCTGGAAAAAACGGTCGGCGTCGTAGAGCGCGTCGTACAGCGCCCGGTTGCGCGCGCGCAATTCCTCGCTGCGGCCGTCGCCGTCGTCCTCGTGCGGCACGGTGAGGCCGGCACGGTCGGCGAGTTCCTGCACCGCTTCCGGGAACGATCGCCGCTCGTATTCCATCAGGAAGCCGATGGCATTGCCGGACGCGCCGCAGCCGAAGCAGTAGTAGAACTGCTTGTCCTGGCTGACCGAGAACGACGGCGTTTTTTCCTTGTGGAACGGGCAGCAGGCGGTGTAATTGCGGCCGGCCCGCTTCAGCGGGACGCGCGCCTCGATCACGCCGACGATGTCGGTGCGTGCCAGCAGGTCGTCGACGAAGGATTGCGGGATGCGGCCGGACATGGTGGCGAGCGTTTTCGCAGGTCAGGATGCCGCGCTGCGGCGGTCGGTGGCCAGCACGTCGCAGTGGGCGTGGCGCAGCGTGTGCAGGGTGACGCTGCCGAGCACCCATTCCTCGACCGGCGAGCGACCGTGCTTGCCGACGGCGACGAGGTCGCATTGCTGGCTGCGCGCCTGCTCGAGGATGACGCCGGGCGTGTAGCCGCTGGCGAATCGCGGCTGGACGCGGGCCTGCAGCGCGGGCGGAAGCGCGGCGACAAACGCCTGCATGTCGTGCTCGAATTCGCGGCGAACCTCGTCGTGGTAGCGCCGGATGTCGGCCACGGATACGCCGGCCTGCGCGAGCTTGCCTTCGAACGGCGCGTCGTAAACGTGCAGCAGGAACAGCGTGGCCTGCGGTGCGAGTTCGCCGGCGAGTTGCAGCGCGTGGGCGGCGTGCGCGGAAAAATCGGTGGCGACCAGCACCCGCTGGTAGGCGCCGGTCGCCGGCTGGCGCACCGCCAGCAGCGAGCGGTCGGACTTGCGCAACACATGCTCGGTATTGCTGCCGACGAGGAACTCCCGCACCGGGTTGTCGCCGCGGGCGCCGAGCACCAGCAGGCCGGCGTTGATCTGCGCGGCGGTTTCGGTGATGCGGTTGCCGATGCGACCGCTGAGGACGAGGTCGCCGGCGCACCGTACTTGTTGTGCCGAGAGGCTGGTGACCAGTTCCTGCATGGCGGCGCGCGCCGCATTTTCCAGGTGTGCCTCGGCGTCGATGGCCGCACCCGGCAGCAGGCGCGAGATCGCCCGCAGCGGCGAGTCGGACAGCACGTGCAGCAGGTGCAGTTCGCCGGCGACCTCCCGTGCCAGCATGCCGGCACGGGAGACGGCGGTGTTGCCGTCGGCGGAGAAATCCGTCGCCGCGAGTATGCGGGTCGTGGTCATCCTTGCCTCCTGGTCATTGCAGCAGCATGCGTTCTGCCCGGTCGAGGTCTTCCGGGGTTCCGAACAGCACGAGGATATCGTCGGCAGCCAGCACGGTGTCGGGCGCCGGCGTCAAACGGCGTTCGCCCTTGCGCACCAGCGCGGTGACGACCACGCCGTCGTTCAGGCGGGAACCCAGCGGCTGGCCGATGCAGGCGGCAGTGGCCGGCAGGACGACCGATCGCAGCCGGTCCTGCCGCTCGTCGAGCCCGTCGCTGAAGCCGCTCTGGCCGGCAAAGGATTCGCGCAGCAGGCGATAGCGGCTGCTGCGCTGCTCGCGCATCTTGCGTACCACGCGCGACAGCGGCACGCCCAGCAGCAACAGCGTGGTCGATGCCACCATCAGGCTGGCCTCCAGCGTTTCCGGGACCACCTCGGTGGCGCCGGCCTGTTGCAGTTCCTCGACATGCGTCTGGTCGGCGGTGCGCACCATGACCGGCACGTCCGGGCGCTGGCTGCGCACGTAGGCGAGGATCCGGCGGGCGGCGGCAATGTCGTTGTGGCTGATCACCACCAGCCGCGCGCGGGCAATGCCGACCGCGTCGAGCACGCTGCCGTCACCGGCGTCACCGTAGAACACCGGTTCGCCGGCGAGATGCGCCTGCCGTACGCGCTCCGAGTCGAGGTCGAGCGCCACGTAAGGCAATTTTTCCTCTTCCAGGAAATTGCCGATGCTTTGTCCCATCCGGCCATAGCCGCAGATGATGACGTGGCCATCGAGCTTGCCGACGTTTTCCGTCGATGCGCCGGGCACGCCTTCCTGTGACTCCCGCGGTGTCGACGGTACGATCATTGCCGCGAGCTGCTGGTTGTAGCGGATCAGGAACGGTGCCACCACGATCGACAGCAGCACCGAGTACAGCACGATCTGGCCGCTGTAGGCATCGATCGCGCCGTCGCCGAGCGAGATCGACAGCAGGGCGAAACCGAACTCGCCCCCCACCGCCAGCACCAGCGCCGTGCGCCAGGCGGTGAGCGGATCGATGCCGGACCAGCGCACGATCTGCACCACCAGCAGGATCTTGCTCACCAGCAACACCAGTGTGCCGAGCAACACCCAGTGCCAGATGCCCGGCAGCGCCGCCGGGTCGACCAGCATGCCGACGCCGATGAAGAACAGGCCGAGCAGCACGTCGCGGAACGGCCGCACCGTGGCCTCCACCTGGTGCCGGAACTCGGTCTCGCCGAGCATCATCCCGGCGAGGAACGCGCCGAATGCCATCGACAGCCCGAGCAGGCTGGTCGCCCAGCCGGCGGCGAGCGAAACCAGCAACACCGTCAGCGTGAACAGTTCCGGCGAGCGCTGGCCGGCCACGTAATGGAACAGCGGGCGCAGCAGCCAGCGGCCGCCGTACAGCACGGCAACGAACGCCAGCACCGCTTTTGCCAGCGCGATGCCGATGTCGCCGGCGATCGCGGTGAACCCGGCTGCCACGCCGAACGCCGGGATCAGGATCAGCAGCGGCACTGCCGTCACGTCCTGGAACACCGACATCGCGGTGCCGAGCCGGCCGTGCCGGCTGTTTTCCTCGCCCTGCGCGAGCAACTGGTTGCTGATGACGGTGGTCGACGATTGCGCGAACACGGCGCCGATGACGAATGCCGCCGCCGCCGGCAGGCCGAGGACGAAATAGGCGAGCAGCGCGACGACGGCGGTGGTCAGCGCGACCTGGGCGGTGCCCAGCGAGAGCACGGTGTTGCGCAGCGCATGGATCTGCGGCAGCGAATAGTTGAGGCCGACGGTGAACAGCAGGAACACGATGCCGAACTCGGCCAGCGCCTGGATCGGTTCGGTGTGCAGCGTGGGGCCGACGGTGTGCGGGCCGAGGATCAGCCCCACCAGCAGGTAGCCGAGGCTGGTCGGGATCCGCAGCCGCTGGAACGTGAACACCACGGCGACGGCCGTGGCCAGCAGCAGCAGGATCTGGATCAGCAGGTTATCGAGCATCGGGCAGGGCCTCGGGGGACAGTCGGGAGGCTAACCGATTTGTTGCGCCCGGTCCGGCGCGGAGGATGCCGGACCGGTATCTCGCGGCGGCGCGCGGGCCGCCGGATTTCCTCAGCCGCCGAGCTTCGCCTTGATGCGGTTGCTCACCGCGCCCATGTCGGCGCGGCCGGCCAGTTGCGGGCGCAGCGCGTTCATCACCTTGCCCATGTCGCGGATGCCGGCGGCACCGGTGTCGGCGATGGTCTTCGCCACCAGCGCGTCGATCTCCGCCTCGGTGAGCTGGGCCGGCAGGAATTCCTGCAGCACGGCGATCTCGGCGTTCTCGGCGGCGGCGAGGTCGGCGCGGCTGGCCTGCTCGTACTGGGCGACCGATTCGCGGCGCTGCTTGACCATCTTGTCGAGCACGGCGAGCACGTCGCTGTCTGCCAGTTCCTTGCGCTCGTCGACTTCCACCTGCTTGATCGCCGACAGCGCCAGCCGGATCGCCGCGAGGCGCTCCTTCTGTTGGGCGCGCATCGCGTCCTTCATCGCCTCGGTGAGTCGGGCTTTCAGTGCGGACATGGCGGTGGCCTCGCGGCTGGAGAGTGGGAGCGGAACGGAAAATGCGGCGCCAGAAACGATTCCGGCCCGCGAGGGGCCGGAAGGATGGAGCAGGTGACGCTCAGTACATGCGGATGCGGTTGACCGCTTCGCGCGACACCTTCTTCTGGTGACGCTTCACGGCGGCAGCCTTCTTGCGCTTGCGCTCCATGGTCGGCTTCTCGTAGGCCTCGCGGCGACGGACCTCGGCCAGCAGGCCGGCCTTCTCGCAGGAACGCTTGAAGCGACGCAGGGCGACGTCGAACGGCTCGCCTTCACGGACTTTGACTTGCGGCATTCGGATACACCTTCTTCTTGGAGCGGTTGTCTGGGACCCGGGTCGTGCGGACCAGGGTCCGGACGGGGGAAAGGCCGCGCATTCTAGACGCGGTTGCGGCCCGGCGCCAGATGCCCGGGCAAATCCCCGGCCGGGGGGCGTATCATCCGCGCCCCATGAAAGTCCTCGGCATCGAATCCTCCTGCGACGAGACCGGCGTAGCGGTCTACGACACCGCCGTACCCGGTGCCGGCGGCCTGCTGGCCCATCGCCTGTACAGCCAGGTAAAGATGCACGCCGAGTACGGCGGGGTGGTCCCCGAGCTGGCTTCCCGGGACCACGTCCGCAAATTGCTGCCGCTGGTGAGGGAAGTGCTTACTGCGGCTGGATGCCATGGCGATCGGCCGGTTGATGGCGTGGCATACACCGCCGGCCCGGGGCTGGCGGGGGCGCTGCTGGTCGGCGCCTGCACCGCCCGGGCGCTGGCGCTGGCCTGGGACGTGCCGGCGGTCGAGGTCCACCACATGGAGGCGCACCTGCTGGCGCCGCTGCTGGAGGACAACCCGCCGGCCTTTCCGTTCGTGGCGCTGCTGGTCAGCGGCGGCCATACCCAGCTGGTGGACGTCGAGGGGCTCGGCCGCTACCGGTTGCTGGGCGAGTCGATCGACGACGCCGCCGGCGAGGCCTTCGACAAGACCGCCAAGCTGATGGGCCTGCCGTACCCCGGCGGCCCGGTGCTGGCGAAACTGGCCGCCCGCGGCCGGGCCGGCGCCCACCCGTTCCCGCGGCCGATGACCGACCGCCCGGGCTTCGACTTCAGTTTCAGCGGCCTGAAGACGGCGGCGCTGCTGGCGGTGAACGCGGCGCGCGATGCCGACGGCAAGGTGCCGGAAGCGGCGCAGTGCGACATCGCCGCCTCGTTCCAGGAAGCGGTGGTCGACACCCTGGCGATCAAGTGCCGGCGCGCGCTGGAAGCGACCGGCCGCAGCGATCTCGTCGTCGCCGGTGGCGTCAGCGCCAACCTGCGGCTGCGCGAGCAACTGGACGCGATGGCGAAAAAACTCGCCGCCCGCGTGCACTACCCGCGCTTCGAGTTCTGCAGCGACAACGGCGCGATGATCGCCTTCGCCGGCGCGCAACGGCTGCTGGCCGGCGAGCGCGCCGGGCTCGGCATCGCCGTGCGTGCGCGCTGGCCGATGACGGAGCTGCAGGCGCCGGCCTGAACCCGTTTTCCCTTACAGCGGCTTCCGTTTACAGCGGCGACATTTGCTCCGGCCGCGAGTTGCGGCTGCGCAGGCGGATCGCTGCCAGCGCCGGCGCCGCCAGCAGCGCGGCACAGGCCTCGGCCACCGGGTGGCCATCCTGCACGCGGTCGCCGCGCAGCCGCGCCAGCCAGGCATCGGCGCTGTTGCCGGCGAGGTTGGCGAAATAGATGGCATGGATGTACGCCTTGATTTCCGCGCGTTGTGCCGGGCTCCAGGCCGCGGCCAGCGCCCGCTCGGCGTCGGCCGACGGTTGCCGGACGGTGTCGGCGAAGTGCTTGCCGTAAAGAATGGCAACGGCTTCGCGCTCGTCGATCCGGCCGAAGGTTGCCGCATCGAGCACGTGCTGCAACTCGTCGAGATCGACGTCGTTCTGCAGCGCGAGGCCGGTATGCACCCAGGTGCAGTAGCGGCAGTCGTTCACCGAGGTGACGGCGAGCATGACTTTCTCGCGCACCGCCGGCGAAGTCGCCGGCCGCACCAGCCCTTTCACCAGCGCCGGCGCCGAGCCGGCGGCGGCGAGCGCGCTACGCGCCAGCAGCGGCAGGGTGAAGGTGCGCTTGCTGAATTGCGCCCGTGGATTGGCGGCCATGACGTTGCTCCTGTCGATCGTTGCGGATGAGGGTGTCGGCGACGTGCAGCGCCCAGGCGGCGATGCTCATCGACGGCGGTGAGCCGGGCGCGCCGGGCAGCGCGCTGCCGTCGACGACGTAGAGGCCGGGCAGGTCGTGTACCTGGCCGTTGCCGTCGACCACGCCGCGGCGCGGGTCGGCATCGACGCGCGCGCCGCCGAGCGGGTGCACGGTCAGCGGGAAACGGCGCAGCGAGTACAGCGGTTTTCCCGAGCGACGCGCCAGTTCGGCGAAGGTGCCGGCGAGGCGGCCGAGCACCGGGTTGGCGTCGGCGCTGTAGTGCAGGCGCAGCCGGCCGCGCTGCCAGCTGGCGAAGCCGTTGGCTTCATCGGCGCCCATGGCGACGACGATCAGGTCACGCTTCAGCCGCGCGCGCAGTGCAGAGGGCAGCGGCAACTGGTCGATGCCGTTGAGGCCGAATGAAGTCAGCCAGTCGCCGGTGTCTTCGGCATCGCGCAGGCGGAAGCGGCCGTGGCAGGGCGCACCGGCGCTGTAGTCGGCGCCGGCATCGTTGCGGGCCCAGTAGCCGATCGAGTCGCCGTTGCCGCCGAGCCCGAGGCCGAGCGCCGGCAGTGCACCCACGGCACCGCGTTCGCGCGCGGCGAACAACAGCCGCAGCGTGTTGAGTGTGCCGGCGGCCAGCAGCAGGCGCGGCGTTTCGTGGTTACGGTAGTCGCCGCTGGCCTGGTCGCGCAGGGTGACGCGCCAGCCGCGCGCGCTGCGGCCGATGTCGACTGCCTCGTGCAGGTCGAGCACGTCGAGCCCGTGTGGCATCGCCGGTGCGATCAGCAATTCATCGAGCGTCACCTTGCTGCCGTCGGCGCTGCCGAAATAACTGTTGCCGGCGAACGATTGCCGGTCGAAACGGAAACCCATTGCCGGCTGCGGCAGCGACGGTGGCGCTTCCAGCAACGGATCGTTGGCCAGCCGGTCGCCGGTGAAGTTGGGGATGTTCTCGCCGTGGCGCGGTGCGCGTGCGCCCATGCGGGCGAGCGCGGCGTCGTAATGCGCGCGCATCGACGCATCGCTGATGCCGTCGGCGTGGTGGTCCCAGTAACCGGCAACCGCCGGCCGCGTGTTCATCGACGAGTAAACGTGGCTGCCGCCGCCGACGCCGTTGCTGCACACCACGCTCAGGTCGCGGTCGAGATGCAGGTCGAACAGGCCGTGCGCGTTTGGCGCGATGCCGCCGGCCGGCAGGAACGGCGCGCCCAGGCGATGCAGCAGGTGGGTCGGCGCGTGGCGACCATGCGGCAGCGGGCTGCGGCGAGTGATGCCGGCGGCGCGCACCGGCGCGGTGTCGCGCCACGGGCCGCGCTCGACCAGCAGCACGCGCAGGCCGGCGCGGACCAGGCGATCGGCGGCAAACGCGCCGCCGAAACCGCTGCCGATGATGATGGCGTCGTACTTCATCGGTTCAGTCCGCCGGCGTCAGGGTGAAATACAGGACGCGATGCAGGCCGGCGTCGCCCTGCCAGTTCATGCGCGCCAGCAGCAGGCCGTCGCCGAGCACGCGCGCCTCGCCGCGGATGCGCCGCAGCAGGCCGGGGTTTTCCGGCACGTCGTAATCCAGCAGCAGCACCGGCTGGCCATCGACCGCGCTGCCGGCGGCCTGCACGCGGAAGCGGCCGAAGGCAGCGCCGTGGGCGGTGAACCAGCGGTTGGCTCCGCCGCCGTCGCCGAAACTCTTGCCGCGCCAGGGATTCAGCGGCAGCGCCAGCAGCCGGTACAGGCCGCCGGCCAGCGGGCGCGGCAGCCAGCCGAGGCCGCGCACGGCCAGCAGCGTGCCGTGCCAGTGGCCGTCGGCCTGCGCCGCGGCGGGCGCCGGCAGCAGGGCGAACAGGCGATCGAGTTCGGGCTGCCGCTGGCGCAGCAGGTCGGCGAGGGCGGGGCGGGAGAACGGTCGGTACGCGGTCATGGGGCCTCCGGGGTGCGGCAACGGCTGCACTCTGGCCGGCGCGCCCCGGGGGCGACAAACGAGGATTTTGGCGGGTCAGGCCAAGAAAAACTTAGCCAAGGCTGGCCAGTTGTTCCTGCAGCCAGCCGAGGAAGGCGCGGATCGCCGGGTCGTCCTGCCGGCCGGCCAGCATCACCGCGTACATCGCTTCCGGCAACGGGCCGAACGCCGGGCCGATCGCCGTCACCCGGCCGCTGGCGATCAGCGGCTTTTCCAGCGGCAGCACCGCCAGCGCGGCGCCGAGCGTTTCCGCTGCCTCGATCGCCGCCGGGTAGTCGTCGACGTGGAATTCGCGCGCCGGTTCCGGCTTGAGCCCGAGCTGCGCGAAAAACTGCGGCCAGCTGTCCGGGCGCTCGGTCATGTGCACCAGCGGCGCGCGACGCAATTGCAGCGGCTGCGCGACGAGATCGAGCGCAGCGGCCATCGCCGGCGGGCAGATCGGCTGCACGTAGAGATCGGCGAGTTTTTCCGCGGCGCAGCCCGGCCAGGGCGGCGTGCCGTAGCGGACGGCAAGATCGGCCTGCCGTTGCTGCAGGTCGATTTCGCGCACGCGGGTGTCGAGGCGCAGCTCGATGTCCGGGTGGCGCGCCTGGAAGTCGGCCAGCCGCGGCAGCACGATGCGGCTGGCCAGCGGCGGCATCAGCGTCACCCGCAGCACGCGGTGTTGCGGCGTGGTTTGCAGGTTGCGGGAAATGTCGTCCAGCGCCGCCAGGTGCGGACGGATGCCGTCGGCGTAGCGCGCGCCGGTGTCGGTAAGCACGAGCCCGCGCGGCTGGCGCACGAACAACTCGACCTCGAGCTGTTCTTCCAGCGCTTTCACCTGCTGGCTGATCGCCGAGGCGGTGACGCAGAGTTCGTCGCCGGCTTCCTTGAAACTGCCGAGGCGGGCCGCGGCTTCGAACGCGCGCAGGAGGTTGAGCGAGGAGAGCGGCGGCCGGGTCATTTGTTCCCGCGGAAACTGCGTTCCTTGCCGGACAGCAGGTCCTGGATGTTCTGCTTGTGCCGCGCGATCAGCAGCACCGCCATCAGGGTGACGCCGGCGAGGTACTCCGGCGCGTAATACCAGGTGAACAGCGGCGCCAGCACCCAGCTCGCGATCGACGCCAGCGACGACACGCGGAACGGCAGGAACACGATCAGCCACGCCAGCATCACCGCCAGGCCGGCCGGCCAGGCCAGCGTGTTGATCACGCCCAGCGCGGTGGCCACGCCCTTGCCGCCCTCGAAGCGGAAGAACACCGGCAGCAGGTGGCCGAGGAAGGCAAAGAAACCGATCCACGCCAGTTCCGGGCCCTCGATGCCGAGCATTCGCGCGACGATGACCGGCAGCACGCCCTTCGCCACGTCGCCGGCCAGGGTCGCCAGCGCCGGGCCCTTGCCGGCGACGCGCATCACGTTGGTGGCGCCGGGATTGCCCGAGCCTTCGCCGCGCGGATCCGGCGCGCCGATCGCGCGGCAGACGAGGATGGCAGTGGAGATCGAGCCGAGCAGGTAGCCGAACAGGCAGAGGCCGAGAAACAGTGCGATGCTGGCCGGCGTGGCTGCCGGCGTTGCGACGGCGCCGAAGAGTTGTGAGAATTCCACGCGTTTTCCCTGGCCGGTCGCGGCCGCGACGATTACCGATGGCGCCGGATTCTAGCGGTCGCCACTCTTCCTGTCCCCGTCCTGTCCCCGTCCTGTCCCCGCCGGCCGGCGGACCAACCGTAAGCAGCCGTGATCCTGGCAGGTACCGAGCATGGACATCGTCTACATCAACGACCTGCGGGTCGACACCGTGATCGGCATCTTCGACTGGGAGCGCCGCATCCGGCAGACCATCTCGATCGACCTCGAAATGGGCTTCGACATCCGCAAGGCGGCGGCCAGCGACCGCATCGGGGACGCGCTCGACTACAAGGCGGTCGGCAAGCGGGTGATCGCCCATGTGAAGCAGAGCGAGGCGTTGCTGGTCGAGCGGCTGGCGGAGGAGATCGCGCAGATCGTGCTTGGCGAGTTCGGCGTGTGCTGGCTGCGGCTGCGGCTGTCGAAGCCGGGCGCGCTGCGCGGCGCGAAGGACGTCGGGCTGGTGATCGAGCGCGGGGCGAAGCCCTGATGACACGCGCCGGCAGTACGCGCGCCTGGCTCAGCCTCGGCAGCAACGTCGATCGCGAAAAACACATCCGTGCCGCGCTCGATGCGCTGGCGCAGCGCTTCGGCCGGCTGGTGGTGTCGCCGGTCTACGACTGCGCCGCGGTCGGTTTTGCCGGCAATCCGTTCATCAACCTGGTGGTCGGCATCGACTGCGATTTGACGGTTGGCGAGTTGTCGGCCTGGCTGCGCGAGCTGGAGGCGGCAAACGGCCGCGTGCGCGACAAGAACGTGCGCTTCAACGATCGCACGCTGGATGTCGACATCCTCACCTGGGGCGATGCGCGGGGCGTGGTCGACGGCATCGAGTTGCCGCGCGGCGAGATCGTTAAGCACGCGTTCGTGCTGCGGCCGCTGGTAGACGTGGCGCCGAATGAGCTGCACCCGCTGCTGGGAATTTCCTACCGCGCGCTGCTGGCGCAGAAGGACTTCAGCGCGCAGTCGCTGCGGCGGATCGAGTTCGACTGGCCCTGAACCGGAAAATCAGTCCAGCGCCTGCGGCGCTGCCGGCTGCATCGCCCACTTGTACCAGTCGTATTCGAGCATGGTGAGGCCGCCGGGATAGCGGCGCACGAAGGTGTCGAGATCCGGCGGGATGTTCGCTTTTTCCAGGTCCTGCAGCATGCCGCCGAGCAGGCGGCGCTTGAGCGGTTGCGACATCAGGAAGCCGGTCAGCGACCAGCCGATGACGTACGGCAGCGGGTTGCCCTCGTGGTGCGCCATCTGCTGCCAGCGCCCGGGCGGGATCACCAGGTAATCGTGCAGGTGGACCAGCTTGTTGCGCGCGATCAGCTGGTGCACCAGGTCGGCGTTGCGCAGGTCCGGCTGCACGACGAAGCGCTCGCTGCCGGTGTCGATGCCCTCGAAATACTGCGACAGTCCCTCGTTCAGCCACAGCGGCGCCCGCGGCGACACCTGGTCGAGGATGACGTGGTTCGATTCGTGGATGAGGGTCTTCAGCGTTTCCTCGGGATCGTCCTCGAGGTTGATCACGCCGACCTGTTTCTGTTGCAGCAGGAACAGGCCGATGACGTTGCCGGGCGGCCGGCCGGTGATCTCTGTGGCCCAGGCGCGCAACGCCTGCTGGTCGTCGAAGATGTGTGCCTTGACCACCACGGTGTGGCGGATTTCCAGGCCGAAGGTGGTGCGGTAGACCTGCACCATGCGGTGCACCGCCTGCTCGGCGCGCTCGCGGATGCCGGGCGGCAGCCGGCGGCCGTGCTCGATGATCGAAAACGCGACGTCGGGTGCGCGCTCCTTCGCCGCTGCCGTTTCGTGCTCGACGACCTCGCCGTTGCCGGCACCCGGCGCGCGATCGCCGAAGTGCACGCGGCCCTGCGCATCCTTCCACTGGTAGACGCCGGCCGCCGCGTGCGACGGCGCCAGCACGGCGAACAGCGCCAGCAGCAGCGCCGGGATCAGCGACAGTTTTGCGCGATCCAATCCTGCGTCTCCTGCAACTTCTGCTTGCGGTCGGCGTCGGTGGCTTTCACCGGGTTGCCCTCGTCGTCGACGAACAGCACCGGGCCGTTCAGCTGGCGGGCGCGGTCGCGCGCCTCGCGGCAGCCCGCCTTGCGCGCCTCCTCGTTGTGGGCGGCGCGCTGGTCCTGTTCCTGCTGCGCCTCGCGCTGGATCTTGTCCTTGGCATCGAACATGCGGTTGGTGCGCTGGTAAACCTCGCGGGTTTTCTCGTCGCTGCCCGGCTTGTAGGCCTTCGCCTCGATTTCCTCGGCCTGCTCGCGTGCTTCCGGCGGCGGCTTGTCGCCGAAATGGGTGCGGCCCTCGGCGTCCTTCCAGGTGTACATCTCCGCGCCGGCGACAACCGGGAAGCAGAAAACAGCGGCCAGCAGCAGTGTCGTCACGTGTGCGCGCATGGGGTCCCTCCGTGGCGTGCGATCGGGAAAATCTTCGGGGTGTTCACTGGTTCAACGTCCTGCCGCCATCAACGGCGATGACCTGGCCGGTGATGTAGTCGGCCTGGTTGGCGAGGAACAGTACGGCGCGCGCAATGTCTTCCGGCTCGCCGGTGCGCTGCAACGGGATTTTTGCCAGCAATTGTTGTTTGTGTGCCTCGCTGGCGCCTTCCGGCCAGAGGATGGCGCCCGGCGCGACGCCGTTGACCCGCACGCCGGGGGCAAGATCGCGCGCCAGCGAGCGGGTGAGCGCCGCCAGCCCGGCCTTGGTCATGCTGTAGACGGGGTGATCCTTGAGCGGCCGTTCGCCGTGGATGTCGAGCAGGTTCACCACGCTGCCGAAATTTCCGGAGAGACGCGGCGCCAGGCCCTGCACCAGGAAGAACGGCGCGCGCAGGTTGGTCTGCACCAGTGCATCCCATTGCGCAGCGGTCGTGCTGGCCAGCGGCGTCGGCAGGAAGCTCGAGGCGTTGTTCACCAGCAGCGAGAGATCGGGGGCCAGCTCCAGTGTTTCGTCGACCAGCGCGTCGAGGTCGTCGCTGTTGCCGAGGTCGCCGGCGAGCAGCACCGCCGATGCCGGCCGCGTGGCGTTGAGGCCGCGCACCAGCAGTTCGCCGTCGTCGCGCGAGCGGTGGCAGTGCACCAGCACCCGGTAACCGTCGGCATGCAGCGCGCGCACGATCGCCTCGCCGATGCGCCGGGCGCCGCCGGTAACCAGTGCGGTGCCGCGTTTCGGGTGCTGGCTCATGAGGTGGTTTCCTGTTGTGCGTTCTTCAGTTCGGCGATGCGCTGCGCCCGCTCGCGACGGATCGCCTCGCCCATCGCGGCGCCGGCAAGGCCGCGGGCGCGCAGCGCCTCGACATCGACCTGCCGCGACACCGCCAGCGCCTGCCGAAGGTAATCGGCCTGCGGGTAGGGCTTCAGTTCGAGGCCGAGCCGGCCACGATGGTCGGCCTCGCAGGCGAGCAGGAACTCGGCATAGCGCTCCGGCCGGCGGAAGGCATCGACCTTTTCCAGCATCTCCAGCACCGTGGTCGGCCGCAGTTCGAAGGCGCGGTGGACGATGCCGTGGTAATGCGCGACATGCGCCGCCAGTTCGCGGTGGTCGTTCGGCACGCGGTAGCGGTCGCACAGTGCGTGCAGCAGTTTCACGCTGCGCTGCTCGTGGCCGACGTGGCGCGGCAGCACGTCGGCGGGCGTGGTGCCCTTGCCGAGATCGTGGGTCAGCGCGGCGAAGCGCACGCGCGATTCCGCCGACAACTTTTCCACCGCGTCGAGCACCATCATTACATGCACGCCGGTATCCACTTCCGGGTGGTAGTCGGCGCGCTGCGGCACGCCCCACAGGCGGTCGACTTCCGGGAACAGCGCGGCCAGCGCGCCGCAGGCACGCAGCGTTTCGAAGTACACGCGCGGCGACGGCCCGGCCAGCGCGCGCTGCGTTTCCTGCCAGATGCGCTCGGCGGTGAGGTCGGCCAGTTCGCCGCCGGCGGTCATCTCGCGCAGCAGCGCCAGCGTGTCGTCGGCGACGCGGAAACCCAGCGCGGCAAAGCGCGCGGCAAAGCGCGCCACCCGCAACACCCGCAGCGGGTCCTCGCGGAAGGCGGGCGAGACGTGGCGCAGCAGGCGCGCATCGAGATCGGCGCGGCCGCCCCAGGGGTCGACCAGCTGGCCGTGCTCGTCCTCGGCGATCGCGTTGATGGTGAGGTCGCGCCGCGCGAGGTCTTCCTCCAGCGTCACCGCCGGGTCGCAGTTGAAGACGAAGCCGTGGTAGCCGCGCCCGCTCTTGCGCTCGGTGCGCGCCAGTGCGTACTCCTCCTTCGTCTGCGGATGCAGGAAGACGGGGAAGTCCTTGCCGACCGGCGTGTAGCCGAGCGCGGCCATCGCTTCCGGCGTGCTGCCGGTCACGACCCAGTCGCGCTCGCGCGGCGTGAGGCCGAGCAGCCGGTCACGCACCGCGCCGCCGACGAGGTACACACGCATGGGTGTCATGGCCTTTCCATCAGGGAGTCCCGGCATCATCCGGCAGCCTCCCCGGCCATATCAACCAAGCGGGCCACGCCCGGGCTGCGGCTTTCCGCAGCGCCGCGCCCGGCGGGGAGCGCGGGCGGGCTGCTAACCCAGGCGGGCTGTTAACCCAAGCGGGCTGTTAACCCAAGCGGACAAAGGATGGTCCGGCCAATGGCAGTGACCGCCCGCGTCATTGCCGGCCGCCGGGGTGCGTGCTGATATCGCGCCCCGACGCCCGGCGACCGCCGGGTCACGTTTTCCATTGCACCGTTAGCCCCGTTTGCCGGCCCGGCCGGGACGCCACCTGAGGAAGTGACCATGTTGAAGACCCGTATCACCGAGATGCTCGGCATCAAGCACCCGATCGTCCAGGGCGGCATGATGAACGTCGGCTACGCCGAGCTGGCAGCCGCCGTGTCCAACGCCGGCGGCCTCGGCATCATCACCGGCCTCACCCAGCCGACCCCGGAAGACCTGGTCAAGGAAATCAAGCGCACGCGCGAGCTGACCGACAAGCCGTTCGGCGTGAACCTCACCATCCTGCCGACCATCAAGCCGGTGCCGTACGACGAGTACGCGCGCGCGATCTGCGAGTCCGGCGTGAAGGTGGTCGAGACCGCCGGCCGCAACCCGGAACCGTACATGCCGATGTTCCGCCAGTACGGCGTGAAGGTGATCCACAAGTGCACCAGTGTCCGTCACGCGCTGAAGGCCGAGAGCCTCGGCGTCGACGCGGTGAGCGTCGACGGCCTCGAGTGCGCCGGCCACCCCGGTGAAGACGACGTGGGCAACCTGGTGTTGCTGCCGGCCGCCGCGCTCAAGTTGAAGATCCCGTTCCTCGCCTCCGGCGGCATCGGCACCGGCACCCAGCTGGCGGCCTGTCTCGCGCTGGGCGCCGACGGCATCAACATGGGCACCCGCTTCCTCGCCACGAAGGAAGCGCCGGTCCACGACAACATCAAGCAGGCGATCGTCGCCAGCAGCGAGCTCGACACCGCGCTGATCTTCCGCACGCTGAAGAACACCGCCCGCGTGCACAAGAACTCGGTGGCGAAGAAGGTGCTGGAAATCGAGGCCGCTTCCGGCGGCAAGACCGATTTCAACGACCTGAAGGACCTGGTGGCCGGCGTGAAGGGCAAGCAGGCGCTGCAGACCGGTGATGTCGAGTACGGCATCTGGACCGCCGGCCAGGTGCAGGGCCTGATCACCGACATCCCGACCTGCGCCGAGCTGTGCGAGCGCATGGTGAAGGAGGCGGAAGCCACCATCCGCAAGCGGCTGGACGCCATGATCGTCGGCTGATCGGCCGGCGGGTCGCGGAAACAGGGGAAGGCCGGCGCAAGCCGGCCTTTTTCTTTTATGCTCGGCCGATGGCCCGTCCCGGGCATGGCTACCGGAGGATCGCGAAATGGCTACTGCCGTCTGCGCTGTAAACGATATCGCCGTCGATTCGCTGCGCGAGTTCACCGTCAGCGGCCAGAAAGTGCTGGTCTACCGGCTGGCCGACGGTTTCTACGCCACCCAGCCGAGCTGCACCCACCTGTTCATGCCGTTGAAGCGCGGCAAGATCGTCGATGGCTGCAAGGTGCAGTGCCCGTTCCATCGCGCGCAGTTCGACATTCGCACCGGCGAGGTCGCCTGCTGGGCGAACTTCCCGCCCGGCATCCAGTTGCTCAACGCGGTGCGCGGCGAGAAGTCGCTGAAGACCTACCCGGTCAACGTCGTCGACGGGATGGTTTACGTAGAGGTGTGAGCGGCGGCTGCGGCCGCCGTAGTCGGAAGTGGTGCGGCGGCTGCGGCCGCCGCGCTGCGTTCCGGCGAACCATTTTTGCTGCCGCGGCGGCGTCAGCCGCCGCAATCGCAACCGGCGCGTTCACTGGTTTCCAGGTTCATCGCCGTCAGCGAATTTCCCCAGACGCAGCCGGTGTCCAGCGCGTGGACGTTGGCGACATCCTTGCCGTCGCGTTGCGTCCTGCCTTCCAGCGCCGCCCAGTGGCCGAACAGGATGCGCACGTCGGCGGTGCGGCGTTCCGGCGCGGCGAACCAGGGCATGTAGCCCGGCGGCGCAGTGCCAATACCTTCCTTGCTCTTCAGGTCCAGCTCGCCGGCTTCGTTCACGAAGCGCATGCGGGTGAAATAGTTGGTGATGGTCCGCAGCCGCGTCGTGCCGCGCAGCTCCTCGCTCCAGCCGGCCGGGTCATTGCCGTACATGGCGGCGAAGAATTCCGTCGCGTGCCTGCTGCGCAACACGTCTTCCACTTCCCGTGCCAGCCGCTGCGCGTCGTACAGCGACCATTGCGGCGGGATGCCGGCGTGGCTCATCGCGGTATGGCTGGCAGCGTCATACTGCAGCAGCGGTTGCTGCTGCAGCCAGCCGAGCAACTGCGCGCGGTCCGGCGCCGCCAGCACGTCGCCGAAGGTGTCCTTGTCGCGGATCGGCGTGGCGCCGGAGGCCACCGCCAGCAGGTGCAGGTCGTGGTTGCCGAGCACGATGCGGCAACTGTCGCGCAGCGCGTACAGGCGCCGCAGCACGCCCAGCGAATCGGGGCCGCGGTTGACCAGGTCGCCGACCAGCCAGAGCGTATCGCGCCCGGGCTGGAAGCCGATGCGGGCCAGCAGCCGTTCGAACGGCTGCAGGCAACCCTGGATGTCGCCGATCGCCCAGTTCGCCATCAGTGCAGGCTCCGCGGCACGGCGAGGGTGAACGCCGCGATCGGCGCCTCGAACCGCACGCCGTCGTCGGCAATCAGCTGGTAGCTGCCGTGCATGCTGCCGACCGGCGTGGCGAGCACGGCGCCGCTGCTGTAGCGGAATTCCTCGCCGGGCGCGAGCCGTGGCTGCTTGCCGACCACGCCTTCGCCGTGCACTTCCTGCACCTGCTGGTTGCCGTCGGTGATGATCCAGTGGCGGGTGAGCAGTTGCGCCGTGCGGGTGCCGGTGTTGCGGATGACGATGTGGTAGGCGAACACGTAGCGGTGCGCGGACTCATCCGACTGGCCGGCGAGGTACTCGCTGCGCACCGTGACGTCGACGTGGTAGGGGTCGCTCATGGCGCCGGCTCCGGCGGCAAATCCGCGGCGACCACGCCGCGCGCCGCGGCGGCATCGGCCAGCGCGACGAACTGCGCGACGTCGAGCATCTCCGGGCGCACGCCGGGGTCGATGCCGCAGGCGACGATGTCCGTTTCATCCAGCAGCGAGCGCACGGCGTTGCGCAGCGTCTTGCGCCGCTGGGAGAAGGCGGCGGTCACCAGCTGGTACAGCAGGCGTTCGTCGCGGGCGGCGCGCGTCGGTGCGCGCGGAATGAGCCGGACGATCGCCGAGTGAACCTTCGGCCGCGGGTTGAACGCTTCCGGCGGCACGTTGAACAGCGGCTCGACCTTGCAGCGGTACTGCACCATCACCGTCAGCCGGCCGTAGTCGTCATCGCCGGCGGCGGCGCCCATGCGGTCCACCACTTCCTTTTGCAGCATGAAGTGCATGTCGCGGATGTGCGCGGCGTTGTCCAGCAGGTGGAATACCAGCGGCGTGGAAATGTTGTACGGCAGGTTGCCGACCACCCGCAGCGGCTGGCCGCGTTTTTGCGCCAGCGCGGCGAAGTCGAATTTCAGCGCGTCGGCGAGGTGGACCTCGGCGCGCTCGCCGAAGCGTTCGGCGATGCGCGGCGCGAGGTCGCGGTCGATCTCGATCACGTCGAGGAATCCTGCCGCGGCCACCAGCGGGCCGGTGAGCGCGCCCATGCCGGGGCCGATCTCGACCACGGCTTGGGCCGGTTGCGGATCGATTGCGCGGACGATGCGGGCAATGATGTTCGGGTCGTGCAGGAAGTTCTGGCCGAAGCGCTTGCGCGCGCGGTGCTTGTCGCCGGCGGGGCCCTCGACCGGGCGGCTCATGCACGACCCCGCGCGGCGGCGTTGACCAGCTGCGCGGCGAGCGCCAGCGCGGCGCGCAGGCTGCCGGCGTCGGCGGCAATCTTCCCGTCGGCGGTGCGCTTGCCGGCGAGGTCGAGCGCGGTGCCGTGGTCGACCGAGGTACGGATCACCGGCAGGCCGAGGGTGACGTTGACCGCGTGGCCGAAGCCGGCGTGCTTGAGCACCGGCAGGCCCTGGTCGTGGTACATCGCCAGCACGGCGTGGCTGCCGGCGAGTGCGCGCGGCGTGAACAGCGTGTCGGCCGGCAGCGGGCCGACGACGTCGATGCCGCGTGCCCGCGCGCGCTGCAGCGCGGGCGCGATGACGTCGATTTCCTCGCGGCCGAGATGCCCGGATTCGCCGGCATGCGGGTTCAGCCCGCACACCAGGATACGCGGGCGGGCGATGCCGAATTTCGTGTGCAGGTCGGCGTCGAGGATGGCGATGACCTCGTCGAGCAGTGGCCCGGTGATGGCATCGGGCACCGCGCGCAGCGGCAGGTGGGTAGTGGCCAGCGCAACGCGCAGCTCGTCGGCGACCAGCATCATCACCACCCGCGGTGTATGCGTGCGACCGGCAAAAAACTCGGTGTGGCCGCTGAAGGCGACGCCGGCGTCGTTGATCACGCCCTTGTGCACCGGCGCGGTGACCATGGCGGAGAATTCGCCGCGGCTGCAGCCGTCGCAGGCGATTTCCAGCATGCGCAGCACGTGCGCGGCGTTGCGCACGTCCAGTTGGCCGGCGGTGCAGGGCGCGGCGAGCGGCAGTTGCAGCACGGAAATTTCGCCGGCGACGCGCGTGGTCTCCGCGCCGGTCCGCCACGGGCGCACCTGCAGCGGCAATCCCAGCTGGCGGGCGCGGCTGGCGATCAGTTCGCCGTCGGCGATGGCGACCACGTCGAGCGCCCGCGTTTCCTGCGCGAGCTGGACGACGAGGTCCGGGCCGATGCCGGCCGGCTCGCCGGCGGTCAGCGCGATCGGCGCCGGCATGGCGTTACTCCGCACCGGGCGCCGGCTTGATCTCGACCGACGCCTCGTTGCGGATCTCGCGCATCCAGTTGTCGAGCTCGGCGTCGTACTTGCGTTTCCAGACCGCGTTGCGCGCCTGCAGCTTGCGGTATTCCTCGCTGGTGTCCTGGTCGCGGCGCTCGAGCACCTGCAGGAAGTGCCAGCCGTATTGCGTTTCGAACACCGGCGAGAAGGCGCCGACCTCGGTGGCGCTGGTGGCGGCGTCGAATTCCTCGACCATCTGGCCGGGGCTTACCCAGCCGAGGTCGCCACCGGCCAGCGCGCTGCCGGGATCCTCGGAGTGGCGCTTGGCCAGCTCGGCGAAATCGTCGCCGCGCAGCGCGCGATCGTGCAGTTGCTGGGCGAGTTCGCGCGCCTCGGCCGGTGTGCGGATGGCCGACGACTTGACCAGGATGTGGCGCAGCCGTGCCTGCTGGACCACGCGTGCGGCCGCGCCCTTGCGCTCGACCAGCTTCAGCAGGTGGAAGCCGTTGGCGGAGCGGATCGGGCCGACGATGTCGCCCGGTTTCAGGTCGGCGACGACGCCGGCGAACAGCACCGGCAACTGGGCGCTGTTGCGCCAGCCGAGGTCGCCACCTTCGAGCGCGTTGGCGGCGTCGGAATTGCGCATCGCGAGGTCGGCGAAGTCGGCGCCGGCACGTGCCTCGGCCAGCAGCGCGGCGGCCTTGCCGGCGGCGGCGTTCACCAGGGCGGCGTCGGCGGTATCGGGGACGGCGATGAGGATGTGCGAGAGCCGGAAGCTGTCGCCGAACATGTCGCGTGCCGCCGCCGACTTCATGAAGTCGGCGATGTCGGCCTCGGTCACCCGCACCCGCTCGCCGACGCGGCGCTGGCGCACGCGGTTGGTCACCAGGTCGCGGCGGACCTGCTCGCGGAAGCTGGCGTAGTCGACGCCCTCGGCGGTCAGCCGGTCGATGAACTCGCGCAGCGTCGCGCCGTTCTGCTTCGCAATGCCGGTGATGGCATCGGTGAGCGTCTCGTCGTCGACGCGCACGCCCATGCGGTTGCCCAGTTGCAGCTGCAGGCTCTCGATGATCAGGCGCTCCAGTACCTGCTTGCGCAGGATGTCGGCCGGCGGCGGTGCCGCCTTGCGCTCTGCAAGCTGCTGGCGCACGTCGGCCATGCGGGCGGCGACATCGCTCTCCATCACCACGTCGGTATCGACGATGGCGGCGATGCGGTCCAGCCACTGCACCTCGGCGCGGGCCACGCCGGCAAAGGCGAGCAGCATTGCCGCGCACAGCAGCATGCCGCCGCGCGCCTTGCCGTCAGGGAAGCGCTTTCCTGCGTTTTTCATAACCGGGTATGACCTGTGAAAGTTCGGAACTGATTTTCTCGCCGAGGCTGCCGAGGCCCTTGAGCTCGATCTCGAAGATGACGCTGTCGGTCGGCACCAGTGCGGCGCTGCCGGTCTCCACGTCGAGCGTGTGCCGGGCCAGGATGCGCGCGCGCCAGCAGCAGCTTTCGTATTCGACGCCGCCGAGCGCTTCCTGCGAGCGGGAGGTCTCGAAGTCGAAGATCCAGCGGCCGACCAGGCTCCAGGTCTCGTCGACCGGCAACAGGCCGGAGAGTTCCGCCTGGTCGATGCCGGGATCGTCGTAGCGGTAGCCGAGGTTGATCGTGCGGAACTGCTCGTCCTGCCAGCTGGTGCGCAGGCTGCCGCGCACGAATTCGCGGTTCTCGCCCGACCACTGGCCCTCGGCGCGGGCGTCCCATTGCCGGCTGAGCCGCCAGAGCGCGCTCGCCACGAACGGCGAGTAGCGACCGGTTTCCACGGCGTCGGTGGTGTACATGCGGACGCGCCGGTCGGCGAGGTAGCTGGCCTGGCCGATGCCGATGCGGCCGGATTCGCTGCCGTCGTCGCCGATGAAGCGGCTCTCCAGTGCCAGTGACACCTGTTGCGCATCGCCGACGCGGTCGCCGCCGGCAAAGCGGTTGTCGCGGAACAGTTGCTCGTAGCTGAAGGTCAGGGCGTCGGTGTCCAGCAGCGGGATCGCGTCCTGGTTCTCGTACGGCGTCCACAGCGCGTAGATGCGCGGTTCCAGCGTCTGCACCCAGTCCCGGCCATGCAGGCGGAAATCGCGCTCGAGGAACAGCGTGCCGTCCAGCGAGGCGGTGGGGATGGTGCGCGAGAACTCGTCGCCAGCGGGATTGTCCTCGAGCACGTAGCTGGCGTGACGCACCTTCAGCGCCGGGATCAGCCGGAAACTGTCGCGCCGCAGCGGCCAGCGCAGCAGCGGCTCGATGCGCGCACGGGAGCCGTTCGGGTGGGCGATGTCGACGTCGCGGTCGAACGCGGAGTAGTCGCCGAGCGCGCCCCACTCGATGCCGTAGCGGAACGGTTGCAGCGTCTGCGCCTGCAGTTGCGGCAGCCGGCGGTAGGGCTGGTCGGTGAGCGGGATGGTCGGGT
>JBKHWA010000080.1:0-4526 GCA_046566765.1 Gammaproteobacteria bacterium | reverse complement strand
CGCAACCACCGTGACCACCTGCTGGCCGAGCAGGCGTTCCTGCAGGCGGCGATCGCCGATCCGCGGCTGCGTGCGCCGGCGCTGGCGTTCCGCCGCTCGGTGGTCGACGCCATCGTCGAGTTCTTCGGCCGGCTGGGCACCGCCGCACCGGCGGAGGATGCCGAGCTGGTCTACGCCACCTTCATGCAGCTGGAGTACGAGCACCTGCTGAAGGAGCCGGGCGTGGTCGATCGCGCCCGCATCGAGTCGGTGATCGGTCACCACTTCGCGCTGGTTTTCCGCTGATGGTTGAAGGCAGTGCCGCGCAGCCCGACCGGGTTGCGCTGGAGCCCGGCTGGAAACGCGAACTCGCCGCTGAGTTCGCCAGCCCCTACATGGCGGAGTTGCGCGAGTTCCTGCGTACGGAAAAGCAGAACGGGCAGGTGGTCTACCCGCGCGGCAGCGACATCTTCAACGCCTTCAATCTCACCCCCTTCGACCGGGTGAAAGTGGTGATCCTCGGCCAGGATCCCTACCACGGCCCCGACCAGGCGCACGGCCTGTGTTTCTCGGTGCGGCCGGGCATCGCGATCCCGCCGTCGCTGCTGAACATCTACAAGGAACTCGCCAGCGACCTCGGCATCCCGATGCCGAGGCACGGTCATCTCGAGAAGTGGGCGCAGCAGGGCGTGCTGCTGCTGAACGCGGTACTCACGGTGCAGGCGCACAACGCCGCGTCGCACGCCGGTCGCGGCTGGGAGCGCTTCACCGATGCGGCGATCGACCGGCTGAACCGCGACCGCGAGCACCTGGTGTTCATGCTGTGGGGCAGCCATGCGCAGAAGAAGGGCGCGATGATCGACCGCAACCGGCACCTGGTGCTCACCGCGCCGCACCCGTCGCCGCTGTCGGCCCACCGCGGGTTCCTTGGCTGCCGGCATTTCTCGCAGGCCAACGCCTACCTCGCGCAGCACGGCATCGCGCCGATCGACTGGCAACTGCCGGACTGAACCCTGTTTCGCTACACTGCGGGCCCCCGTTGGGTCGAAGGAGTCTGTCCCATGTCGTTGATCCGCATTGCGTGCCTTGCTGTTTCGCTGGCCCTGGTGTCCGGCGCCTCCCTGGCGGCCGAGACCGCGGGCAAGAATCCCGCCGCCAAGCCGGCCGATGCACCGGCGAACAACAGCGCGATCATGGCCGAGAAGGCCCGTGCCGATAAAAAGGCGATGGTGGCCGCGAACCTCGGCCTCACCGAGGGCGAGAGCAAGGCGTTCTGGCCGGTGTACGAGGAATACCAGAAAGGCCTTGCCGCGCTGGTGGATGGCGAGGTCAACGCCATGAATGCATTTGCGAAGTCGCGCCAGGCGGGAGCGTCGGTTGACGAGGCGTCGAAGAAACTGGTGACCGACCTGCTGGCCGGCGAGCAGGCCGAACTGGACCTGCGCAAGGCGATGGCGGCGAAGGTGCAGGCTGCATTGCCGCCGGCCAAGGCGGCGCGTTACCTGCAGATCGAGAGCCGCGTGCGGCTGGCAGGGCGCGCGCAACTGGTATCGCGGTTGCCGATAGTGGGTGGCCCGATTGCCGGCATGCCCGGCGCGTCGGCCCCGGTCGCAGCCCCGGCGAAGGCGCCTGCCGCGGCCCCGAAGAAACCCTGATCCTGGTTGCTGCGCGCGCCGCTATCACGGCGCGCCCCGGCTGCCCGCCGTCGGTGGCCGGCAGCCGTTCAACCTTCCAGTTCTGCCCAGCGGTCGTAGTGCTTTTGCAGCGCGGCCTGCGCTGATTCGAGTTCGCGGGCCGCTGTTTCCGCCGCGGCGCGGTCGCGGGCGTAGATCGCCGGATCTGCCAGCAGCGCTTCCAGTTCCGCGATCTTCTTCTCGCCGTTTTCGATCAGTGCCGGCAGCGCTTCCAGTTCCAGTTTTTCCTTGTAGGAAAGCTTGCGGCCGCGGGCGGGCTCGGCCGGCGCAGTCGTCGCGGTTGCCGCGGCGGTGACTGCCGGCGCCACGCCCTTGCCGCTGGCAACCGACTTGCCCTGCGGCGCGATCGAGGCGGCGCTCGGGTAATGCGTGCCGACGTACTCGTTGACCACGCCGTCGCCCTCGAACACCAGCGAACTGGTGACGACGTTGTCGAGGAATTCGCGGTCGTGGCTGACCACCAGCAGGGTGCCGGGATACTCGAGCAGGATTTCTTCCAGCAGTTCCAGCGTCTCGACATCGAGGTCGTTGGTCGGTTCGTCCAGCACCAGCAGGTTGGCCGGCCGGGTGAACAGCTTGGCGAGGATGACGCGCGAGCGCTCGCCGCCGGACAGCGCCGACACCGGTTGCCGGATGCGGTCCGGGGTGAACAGGAAATCCTGCAGGTAGCCGACGATGTGCTTCTTCTTGCCGCCGACCTCGATCACGTCGGAGCCCTCGGCGACGTTGTCGATCACGCTCTTCGACATGTCGAGCTGGGTCAGCAACTGGTCGAAATAAACGACCTGGAGATTGGTACCCATGCGCACGGTGCCGCTGTCCGGTTTGAGCTGGCCGAGCAGGATGTTGAGCAGCGTCGACTTGCCGGCGCCGTTGGGGCCGATGATGCCGATGCGGTCGCCGCGCATGATGGTGGTGGAGAAATCGCGCAGGATGACGCGGCCGTCGTAAGCATGCGTGACGTGCTCGGCCTCGGCGACCAGCTTGCCTGAACGTTCGGCGCTCTCGACGGTGAAGCCGGCCTTGCCGGTGCGCTCGCGGCGGGCGGCGCGCTCGTTGCGCATTTCCTTGAGTGCGCGCACGCGGCCCTCGTTGCGGGTGCGGCGGGCCTTGATGCCCTGGCGGATCCACTTTTCTTCCTCGGCCAGGCGCTTGTCGAACAGCGCGTTGGCGACGCTCTCGGCGTGCAGTTGTTCCTCGCGCATCCGGCGGAAGCCGGCGTAGTCGCCGTCCCAGCGGTACACGTGGCCGCGATCGAGCTCGATGATGGACGTCGCCACCGCCTGCAGGAACGCGCGGTCATGGGTGATCAGCAGCAGCGTGCCGCGGAACTCGCGCAGCTGCTCTTCCAGCCAGAGGATGGTCGGCAGGTCGAGGTGGTTGGTCGGTTCGTCCAGCAGCAGCACGTCCGGCTCGGTGACCAGCGCCTGTGCCAGCGCGACGCGGCGGCGCCAGCCGCCGGACAACTCGCGCATTTTCGTGTCGGCCGGCAACTGCAGGCGGCTGAGCACGGTGTCGATGCGTTGCTGGAAATTCCAGCCGTCGGCGGCCTCGATGCCCTGCTGCAGGCGCTCGAGTTTTTTCAGGTCGGCATCGGGCTGCATCGCCAGTGCGTGGTACTCGGCGAGCAGGCGGCCGGTATCGGCGAGCCCGCCGGCAACGACCTCGAACACGGTCAGCTCGCCGGCTTCCGGCAGTGACTGCGACAGCATGGCGACCCGGGTGCCGGGGCGGACCCAGACTTCGCCGCTGTCGGCCTTCGCTTCGCCGGCGATCAGCTTGAGCAGCGTCGACTTGCCGGTGCCGTCGCGGCCGACGAGGCCGATTTTCTCGCCGCGCTTGAGCGAAAGGTCGATGTGGTCGAACAGGACCTGCTGGCCAACGGCCAGCTGGATGTCCTGCAGGCGGATCAGGGGCATCGGGGTACGCCGGGGTGGTGCGGAGGGGCGTGTATTATCGCCGCTTCGCCGCGGCCGTGCCCGCGCCGTGCCACCGTAATTTGCCCGCAGTCCGCCCGGAATCGTTGATGTCCCGGAAGTCACCGCTGAAAGCCTGGTTCCGTTCCCGCGTGGCCCCGTTGCTGGTCTACGGGTTCTACCGCGTGCTGCGCGCCACCTGGCGGGTGACGTTCGACGAATGCGCGGCGTTCCGCCGCGACCTCGAGGCGCACCGGCCGGTGATCATGGCGCACTGGCACGGCGACGAGCTGGCGCTGATCCACCTGGTGGTGCGCTACCGCATCGCCACCATCACCTCGACCAGCAAGGACGGCGAGCTGATGAACGAGGTCCTGCGCCGGTTCGGGGCGGTAACGGCGCGCGGCTCGTCGTCGAAGGGCGGCGCCAACGCGCTGCGCGGGGTGATCCAGCTGTGCCGCAAGGGCGGCCACAACGTTTCGTTCGCGGTCGATGGCCCGCGCGGGCCGATCTACCAGGTCAAGCCGGGCGTATTCGAGTTCTCGCGGCTGATGGACGCGCCGGTATACGCGGTGAGCGTCGGCGTGTCGCGCCCCTGGGTGTTCCACCGCTCGTGGAACCTCGCGGTGCTGCCGAAGCCGTTCTCGCGCATCCACGTGCGGGTGGCCGAATGCCTGCCGCCGGTGACCCGCGAACAGGACCCGCGCTCGGAATCGTTGGCGCGGCAACTCGCCGATGCGCTCAATGCAGGCAAGAAAATCGTCGCCACCGAAGTGGGCGCCGATCGTCCCTGACCGCCGCGCCTTACTCCGCCGGCGTCCGGCAGAGTTCCATCCATGCCGCGATCCCTGCGCTGCGGAATTTCTGCTTGTGCACGATGAAGTAGAAATGCCGCGACAAATCGCGGTGCGGCACCGGCAGCGGCACCAGTGAACCG
>JBKHWA010000079.1:0-22435 GCA_046566765.1 Gammaproteobacteria bacterium | reverse complement strand
ATCGACCTCGCCCGGCGCCGCCGTCATCAGGCAGGCCGCGGTCTGGGTCTTCGGGAAGGCGATCACGTCGCGGATCGACTCCGAGCCGGTCATCAGCATCACCAGGCGATCGAGACCGAACGCCAGGCCGCCGTGCGGCGGCGCACCGAACTTGAGGCCGTCGAGCAGGAAGCCGAACTTCTCGCGCGCCTCTTCTTCCTTGATGCCGAGGGTGTCGAACACCGCCTGCTGCATGTCCGGGCGGTGGATACGGATCGAACCGCCGCCGATCTCGGTGCCATTGAGCACGAGGTCATAGGCGCGCGCGGTGGCCGTGGCCTTCTGCGCGCTGAACTGATCCATCGGCACCTTCGGCTGGGTGAACGGGTGGTGCATCGCGGTCCAGCTGCCGTCGTCGTTCTCCTCGAACATCGGGAACTCGATGACCCACAACGGCGCCCAGTCGCAGGTGTACAGCTTGAGGTCGGCACCCAGCTTCACCCGCAGCGCCCCCATCGAGTCATTGACGATCTTCGCCTTGCCGGCGCCGAAGAAGATGATGTCGCCGTTCTGCGCGCCGGTACGCGCGACGATGCCCTTGAGTGCCTCGTTCGACAGGTTCTTGACGATCGGCGACTGCAGGCCGCTGCCCTCGCCGTTGTGGATGTTCGAGACATCGTTGACCTTGATCCAGGCCAGGCCCTTGGCACCGTAGATACCGACGAACTTCGTGTAGTCGTCGATCTGCGACCGCGACAGCAGCTCGCCGCCCTTCGGCAGGCGCAACGCCACCAGCCGGCCCTTCGGGTCCTTCGCCGGCTCGGCGAACACCTTGAAGGCAACGTCCTGCATCAGGTCGGCGATATCGACCAGCTTGAGCGGGATCCGCAGGTCCGGCTTGTCGGAGGCGTAGTCGCGCATGGCCTCGGCGTAGGTCATCCGCGGCAGCACGCCGAACTCGACGTTCAGGCAGCCCTTGAACAGCGAGCGGACCATGCCCTCGGCGATGTCCATCACGTCGTTCTCCTCGACGAAGGACATCTCCAGGTCGATCTGGGTGAATTCCGGCTGGCGATCGGCGCGCAGGTCCTCGTCACGGAAGCACTTGGCGACCTGGTAGTAGCGGTCGAAGCCGGCGACCATCAGCAACTGCTTGAACAGTTGCGGCGACTGGGGCAGCGCGAAGAACTGGCCGGGGTGGGTACGCGAGGGGACGAGGTAATCGCGGGCGCCTTCCGGGGTGGCGCGGGTCAGCACCGGGGTCTCGACGTCCATGAAGCCATGGTCGTCGAGGTAGCGGCGGATCAGCGAGGTGACCTGCGAGCGGAAGCGGAAGCGCTGCAGCATCTCCGGGCGACGCAGGTCGATGTAGCGGTGACGCAGGCGCACGTCCTCGCCGACGGTGGCGAATTCGTCGATCTGGAACGGCGGCGTCTCGGCCGTGTTCAGGATCTCGATCTCCTTGCCCAGCACCTCGATGTTGCCGGTGGGGATCTTCGGGTTGCGCACCGCCTCGTCGCGCATGCGGACGCGGCCGGTGATCTTCAGCACGTACTCGCTGCGCACCTTGTCGGCCAGCGCGAAGGCTTCCTTCGTGTCCGGGTCGAACACCACCTGCACCAGGCCGTCACGGTCGCGCATGTCGAGGAAGATGACGCCGCCGTGGTCGCGCCGGCGATGGACCCAGCCGCAGAGGGTGACGGTCTCGCCGACCTGTTTTTCGCTGAGCTGGCCGCAGTAGTGGGTGCGCATGGAGAACTCTCGGGAACGCCGGCTGGCAGGGCGCGCGGCCGGCTGAAAAAGGGCCGGAAAGTATAGCCACAGGGGTGCACGTGGACTACAGCGCAACGGGCACTCCTGTTGTGTCCGCGCGCCAACGCGGAAAAAACCGGGGCCGGTAGCCGTGCGCGCCGCTCCCCGCTGGCAGACGAAAGCGCATTTTCCTCGGGAAAACCCGGGGAAAACCGTGCCACGAGTATTGCCTGCACCGGGTGATTCCCCTATAAAGGGCGCACGTACGCGGCAGCGCGCGGCAAAAACACCGGGATTTCCCGTGTTTCGCCGGTGAAGCCAGAACAGTACGCACCCCCTCTCAAAGGAAGGAAGCACCGATGGCCGCCAAGAAAAAAGCCGTTAAAGCCAAGAAAGCCCCTGCCAAGAAAGTAGCCGCCAAGAAAGCCCCGGCGAAGAAAGTAGCCGCCAAGAAAGCCGCCCCCGCCAAGGCCGCCGCCCCGATCAAACTGGGTGCCGTCAGCGAGCCGATGGCGAAGTCCGCCCTCCTCCAGCACATCGCCAACAACACCCAGCTGGCCCGCAAGCAGGTTGCCGCGGTCCTCGAGGAGCTCTCCTCGGTTGTTGCCGCCCACGTGAACAAGAAGTCGAAGGGCCAGTTCGTCATGCCGGGCCTGTTCAAGATCACCGTGGTGCGCAAGCCGGCCCAGAAGGGCGGCAAGAAAGTGATCATGATGGGCAAGGAAGTCATCACCAAGGCCAAGCCGGCCCGCAACGTCGTCCGCATCCGTCCGCTGAAGAAGCTGAAGGATTTCGCCGCCTGATCCAGGCCGTCGCGATGCAGAAAGGGCCGGATATTCCGGCCCTTTTTGTTTGTGCCGCAGTTACCTGCAACCCGGCTGATCGCACCCCAGGATCGCCGCCGTCGCGGCGACGGCGCCTCAGCCGGCGACCAGTTCGACCTTGAAGCCCCGCTTCTTCAGTCCATTGCCCACCGCGAACAGGTAGGCGGAATCGCCGGTGCCGGCGAACAGCGGGAAGATTTCGCGGCCCAGCCGGGTGAACGGCCAGGCCGACAGCGCGAGTTCCTCGCCCACGCCCTCGACCACCAGCGACTTGCCGTAGCAACGCAACTGGACCTTCAGGCCGCTCTGCGCGGTGGTACGAAAGCGGACCGAGGCGTCTTCCCGGTCATCGATCAGGCCCATCTCCGCCAGTTGCGCGAACATCGGCGCGTGGATGTCGTCCTTGAAGTAGCCGGTCGCCTCGCGGCAGATGAAGCCGCCCATGTCGAGGCGGGCAACGATCTTGATGGTCTCGACGTCCGCCCGCGACAACGTCGCCAGCCAGCCAAGCGTGCGCAGGCTGTGGCTGCCGGGCTGGCGCACCTCGTCGACCAGCACGCGGGCCCACAGGTCCTGGAAGTCGGTGGCAACGGCGCGCGCGGCCGACTCCTGCCAGCGGAACAACCAGTCCGGGTCCGCCGGGCGCTCGGACATGGTGGCGAAGTCCAGCGCCTCGGCCAGCACCTCGGCACGCAGGCCGATACGCCGCACGTTCAGCGAACGGCGCAGCGCCTCGATGTCGGCGTGCAGGCGGATGGTGCGCAGCGCCTCGGCGGTGTCCGGTATCTCCAGCCCTTCGACCGGGTCCTTTTCCACGACCTCGATGATCGAGCTCATGCGGATCTTCGACACCGAGCGCGAATCGTCGGCATCGACGATCTCGCCGGCACGGTTGAACACCTTGCGGCCGGAATGCAGGCCGTCCAGCTCGGACAGCATGGTGTTGATCGCCTTCAACTCGGCATCGCGCACGCGGGCGCGGTCGCCCGGGCGCTGGCGCAACCGCCACGGGGCCAGCGTGGACGACTCCCCGCCGCCGAACAGCGTCTGGTAGATCTTGTCGACGAGCTTTGCGCGGCGATCCGCCAGTTCCGTCATGTCCCGTGTTCCCGTCCCGACCAGGCAGCGAGCGGCGATTATGAACCGAAAGCATGAGCCGCCGGGATGCCCCGGCTGAGCGCTTCGGCCAGTCGCGGCCATTGTCGTTGCCCTTTACAGCGGCGCCCGCCCTCCTAGACTTGGGCCCCTCGCAGTCCCCCCGCCCCCACCATGGCAAGGTCCCGCATGGATATCTCCCTGACCGCCGACGAACTCGCCTTCCGCGACGAGGTACGCAGCTTCCTCGCCGACCACCTGACCGAAGACCTGCGCAAGGCCGGGCGGCTGATGACCAGTGTCTTCGCCGACTACGAGGCGGCGATGGCATGGCAGAAAATCCTGCACGAGAAGAAGGGCTGGGCAGCACCGCACTGGCCGAAGAAGTTCGGCGGCACCGACTGGACGGTGATGCAGCACTACATCTACGGCGAGGAGTGCGCGAAAGCGGAAGCGCCGAACCTGCTGCCGATGGGCCTGCAGATGCTTGGCCCGCTGCTGTGCGGCAAGGGCACGCCGGAGCAGCAGGCGGAACTGCTGCCGCGGATGCTCACCGGCGAGGACTTCTGGTGCCAGGGCTATTCCGAGCCGGGCAGCGGCTCCGACCTCGCCTCACTGGCCTGCAAGGCCGAGAGCGACGGCGACCACTTCATCATCAACGGTTCGAAGATCTGGACCACCTACGCCCACTTCGCCAACAAGATGTTCTGCCTGGTGCGCACCAACGCCACCGGCAAACCGCAGCAGGGCATCACCTTCCTGCTGCTGGACATGAAGACGCCGGGCATCACCGTCGACCCGATCATTTCCTTCACCGGCGAGCACGAACAGAACCAGGTGTTCTTCGAGAACGTGCGCGTGCCGAAATCCGGCATCGTCGGCAAGGAAAACGACGGCTGGACCGTCGCCAAGTACCTGCTCGAGTTCGAGCGCGGCGGCAACGCCTACGGCCCGCGCATGCGCGTCGGCCTGGAGAAGATCAAGCGCATGGCCGGCCGCGAGAGCGCGTCGCACGGCGGCCGCCTGCTCGACGACCCGGCGTTCCGCCAGAAACTGGCGGCGGCGGAAGTCGAGTTGCTGGCGGTGGAATTCTCGGAACACCGCGTGATGGCGGCGCTGACCCACGGCCCGAACCCGGGTGCGGCGTCGTCGATGCTGAAGATCCGCGGCACCGAGCTGAGCCAGAAACTCACCGAGCTGGCGGTCGAGTCGCTCGGCTGGCACGCGCTGGCCTTCCAGGAAGAAGCGCTCGATCCGCGCGGCAAGCCGGAGTTCATCGTCGGCCACGAGGACGGCGTGCCGGTGGTCAGCCACTACTTCAACACCCGCGCCGCGTCGATCTACGGCGGATCCAACGAGATCCAGCGCAACATCATCGCCAAACTGGTACTGGGACTCTGATCATGGCAACCGCACGCAAGGACAAGAAACAGGTCATCGGCGAGGAGATGACGGACGCCCAGGTCCGCGCGTTCCTGGTCGCCGAGCCGCCGGCCGGCGTCGATCGCGATTTCCACTGCCTGGAGCGCGCCTACCGCGGGCTGCGGGCGCACGACTTCGCGCGCTTCCTCGCCTTCTTCACCGCCGACGGCCGCAACCTCGATGCCACCGATGCACAGGGCCGCACGCTGAAGGAACTGGCGGCGAAGCACGCCAACGGCGAGGACTACGTGGCCGCCCTCGCGCAGGCCGGCGCGCGCTGATTCAGTCGGTGGCGTCGGCGGCGGCGACGGTCACGTCAGCCGCCACCTCCACCCGGTTGCGGCCGTTGGCCTTGGCGAGGTAAAGCGCCTCGTCGGCGGCAGCCACCAGGTCACGCGCCGTCAGCAGTGGCGACGGCACGACCGTCGCCACCCCGATGCTGGCGGTCATCACCGCGGAAACCGGGGACGCCTTGTGCGGGATGCGGTAGGCGACGATGTCGCGCACGATCCGCCAGCCGAGTTCCTCGGCATCCTCGCGACCGGTCGCCGGCAGGATCATCGCGAATTCCTCGCCGCCGTAGCGCGCTGCCACGTCGCCCGACCGCTGGCTGTGCGCGCGCAGTACCGAGCCGACCACGATCAGGCAGTCGTCGCCGGCCTGGTGACCGTAGGTGTCGTTGTACTTCTTGAAGTAATCGAGATCGATCATCAGCAGCGACAGCGGATAACCGCCGCGCAGCGCCCGGCTCCATTCGCCGGCGAGGTGCGCTTCGAAATGCCGGCGGTTGGCGATGCCAGTCAGGCCGTCCTGGTCGACCAGCTCCTGCAACTGGCGGTTGGCCAGCTCCAGCTCGTTCTGCTTGAGCGCCAGCAACCGGCTCTGCAGGAACTGGCGGCGCGCGGCGTGCTCGATGCCGTAACCGGCAAACAGCGCCATGGTCGACGCCGTCGCATAGAAAATGGTGTAGACGACGACGATCTCCGTCGGCTGCGGCCGCCAGTACGCCAGGAACGTCACGTACGCCACGCCCACTGCCAGCACCAGGAACAACGCCAGCCAGAACCGCAGGTGCAACAGCATGCCGGCAAACACCGCCACCAGCAGGAAACCGGGCGAGTAAGCCAACACCAGTGTCTGGTCGCCCAGCCGCATCAGCCCGAACAGCAAGCCGGCGATCAGCAGCGTGAGCAGCGACAGCGACGCCTGCTGCAGCCCGGGGAACCAGCGGCTGCGACTGAATGCCACCACGGCGAGCACCAGCGGCGTGACCAGCCCGTAGCGCAGCAACAGCGCACTGTCGAGTTCGCCATGGACCAGCAGGACATCAAAGATCCCGGCGGCGATGATCGCGAGCAGCGTCAGCAACGCGACGCGGCGACGATAGTCGAGGTAACGCAGCGAGAAATCGGCGGCGAACTCCCGCTCGAGATCGCCGGGAAAACGCAGCAGCCGGTACCCGGAAGCGGCGACGCTCTCGAGCCGGTCGATCTCCCGGTCGTGCGCCTGGACCGCTTCCGTCCGCAGGATTGCCATGCCGTGGAGATTCCTGGTCACCGATGGGCTGGACGGGAAACAACCGGCCTATAGTACGGGTCCCCCCGGTTACCGGCCACCGACCATGTCCTTCTACGAAGACCACGTATTCCCGCTGTTCCTTGACGTCGCCACCCGCCCGTTCCGCCGCGACCGCGAGCGACTGGTCGCCCGGGCCAGCGGGCGCGTGCTGGAGATCGGTGCCGGCAACGGTGCCAACCTGCCCTGCTACACGCCGGCGGCCACCGACATCGTGTTGCTGGAACCGTCGCGGGCGATGCTGGCCGAGGCCCAGCAGCGCAGCCACAAGTTGCATGACCCGGGACGGTTTTCCTTCGTGGTCGGCGGCGCCGAGGCGTTGCCGTTCCCGGACCAGAGTTTCGACACCGTCATCGCCTGCCTGGTGTTCTGCACCATTCCCGACGTCGAAAACTCGGCGCGCGAGGCGTTCCGGGTGTTGAAGCCGGGTGGCCAGTTCCTGTTCTTCGAGCACGTGGCACACCCGCGCGAGAACGTCCGCCGCTGGCAGGAACGGGTGAACCCGCTGTGGAAAAAACTCGCCTGCGGCTGCCAGCTGAACCGCGATACCGCCGCCACCTTCCGCGATGCCGGTTTCCGCTTCGTCGAGTTCGAGGCCTTCGAGCACCCGAAGGTACCGGCGCTGGCCAACGCCATCATCCGCGGCAGCGCCACCCGCTGAGAAAATCCGTGCCGGCGGCGCTCCGCTTCCGGCACGGGTACGCAGTTTCCGGGGGCTTCCCTGCATACCCCTAGGGGTATATAGTCCGGGCAGTTTCCCCGGAGGCATGCCACATGCAGGGCTACGACCCCGACACCCGCGCCAGCATCAACAATCGCCTCTCGCGCATCGAGGGGCAGATCCGCGGCATCCGCCGGCTGATTGACGAAGAAGCCGAGTGCGAAAAAATCGCGCAGCAGATGGCGGCCGCCCGCAAGGCGCTCGACAAGACCTTCCACGAGATGCTCGCCTGCATGATCGAGAAGGACGTGCTCGATACCCGCAAAGACAACGCTGCCGAAGCCAACATGTCGCAAATACGCGACCTGCTCAGCAAGTACGCCTGAACTCCCTGCCCCACCCTCAACCACCGAGGAGCAATGCCATGACCACGATGACCATCAACCAGGGCCTGCGCGCGATGGCCGGCACCTTCACCCTGCTCAGCGTCGCACTGGGCTGGTACGTGCACCCGGGCTTTTTCCTGTTCACCGCCTTCATCGGCCTGAACCAGCTGCAAAGCGCGTTCACCGGCTGGTGCCCGGCGATGTGGATGCTGGAAAAAGCCGGCTTCCGCAAGGAAGCGCCGGTCGACGGTGGCCCGGCCTGCTGCAACTGAGGCGAATGCCGGTGCGCACGCTGCCGCTGCTCCTCGCGCTTGTTGCCGCCGGCTGCACCGGAACGCAGGAAACCGTGGCGCCGGTGCAACCGGCCGTCGATACCACCGCGCTGGCGACTGAAGCGGAAGTTGTTGCCGGGCAACTCGGCAGCCGGCTGAAAGGCGAGTTGATGACCGCGATGCAGGCCGGCGGCCCGCTCGCCGCGATCGACACCTGCCACCTGCAGGCACAGCCGTTGACCACCGACACCGGCGCCGCCAGCGGCTGGCAGGTCGGCCGCACCAGCCTGCGCCTGCGCAACCCGGCCAATGCGCCGGACGGCTGGGAACGGTCGGTGCTCGACGACTTCGCTGCCCGCGTCGCGGCCGGTGAAGCGCCGGCAACGCTGAGCGCGCAAACGGTGGCGGCGACGGCCGATGGCGGCCGCGAATTCCGCTACATGAAAGCCATCGCCACCCAGGAGTCCTGTACCGTCTGTCACGGTGCCGCGATTGCGCCGCCGATTCAGGCCAGACTACGGGTGTTGTACCCCGATGACCGCGCCACCGGTTTCAGTGCCGGCGAACTGCGCGGTGCTTTCACCCTGAGCAAACGGATCGATTGAGCACGCCGGAGCAAATCCGGCAGCAACAGCGGCGCAGGATCGCGCCAGGAGATAGCACCATGGCACACGTCGTCATCCTCGGTGCCGGCCTCGGCGGCATGCCGGCGGCCTACGAAATGCGGGCGCTGCTGGGCAGCGAGCACCGCGTCACCGTCATCAACGAGCGCCCCGACTTCCAGTTCGTGCCGTCGAACCCGTGGATCGCCGTCGGCTGGCGCAAGCGGCCGGAAACCAGCTTCCCGGTCGCGCCGCAACTGGCGAAGCGCGGCATAGACTTCATCGGCCAGCGTGCCACCGCCATCGACCCGGTGGCGAAAACGATCACCCTTGCCGATGGCAGCAACGTCGCCTGGGACCACCTGATCATCACCACCGGCCCGCGACTCGCGTTCGAGGCGACCCCCGGCGCCGGCCCGCACGGCGGCCACACGCAATCGGTCTGCACGCTCGACCACGCGGAGAAGGCGCACGAGGATTTCCTCGCGCTGGCAAAGAACCCCGGCCCGGTGATCGTCGGCGCGCTGCCCGGCGCCAGTTGCTTCGGCCCCGCCTACGAGTACGCGCTGATCCTCGACACCGTGCTGAAGAAACAGAAGATCCGTGACCGGGTGCCGATCACCTTCGTCACCGCCGAACCGTACATCGGCCACCTCGGCCTCGGTGGCGTCGGCGACTCGAAGGGCATGCTGGAAAGCGAATTCCGCAGCCGCCACATCAAGTGGATCACCAACGCGAAGACCACGAAGGTCGAGGCCGGCAAGATGTTCGTCGACGAGCTCGACGATGCCGGCAACCTGAAGAAGCAGCACGAGCTGCCGTTCGTGCACAGCATGATGATTCCCGCGTTCACCGGCGTCGAAGCGGTGGCGAACGTCGAGGGCCTGTGCAACCCGAAGGGCTTCGTGCTGATCAACGATTACCACCAGAGCCCGAAGTATCCGGAGATCTGGTCGGCCGGCGTCTGCGTGGCGATCCCGCCGGTGGAAACGACGCCGGTGCCCTGCGGCACGCCGAAGACCGGCTACATGATCGAATCGATGGTGACCGCGATCGTCCACAACATCGCCGACGCCCTCGCCGGCAAGCCGCCCTCGCACAAGGGCACGCTGTCGGCGCTGTGCCTGGCCGACATGGGCGATACCGGTGCAGCCTTCGTCGCCATCCCGCAGATCCCGCCGCGCAACGTCACCTGGTTCAGGAAGGGGTTGTGGGTGCACTGGGCGAAGATCGCGTTCGAGAAATATTTCATCTACAAGATGAAGACCGGCTCCAGCGAACCGTTCTACGAGAAGTCGATCATGCGGCTGCTGGGCATCACGCGACTGAAGGACAGGACCTGAGAACAGCGGCCTGCCCGCGGGCGGTCCGCCCCGGCCCCCGTGCGGACTGACTCCGGCAAGCCGCGATTCCTGACGCACCATCCGGGCACGAAAGGGAGATTCCATGCCCCGCATACGAGACCGTCGCCTCACCCGCCACATCACCCTGGTGCTGACGCTGAAGGTCATCGCCCTGCTGGCGATGTGGTACTTCTTCTTCTCGCCGGCGCATCGCCCGGCGATCGACGCCGGGCGCGTCGACGACCGCCTGTTCCCCGCTCCCGCCGCCAACGCCCCGGAGTCCCGCCATGACGGAACTTGACCCGGTACTGCTCTCCCGCGTGCAGTTCGGGATGACCGCGCTGTACCACTTCCTGTTCGTGCCGCTGACCATCGGCCTGTCGATCCTGCTGGCGATGATGGAAAGCGTCTACGTCATGACCGGCCGTACCGTCTGGCGCGACATGACGCAGTTCTGGGGCAAGTTGTTCGGCATCAACTTCGCCATGGGCGTGGCCACCGGCATCACCCTGGAATTCCAGTTCGGCACCAACTGGGCGTACTACTCGCACTACGTCGGCGACATCTTCGGGGTGCCGCTCGCCATCGAGGGGATGATGGCGTTCTTCCTCGAATCCACCTTCGTCGGCCTGTTCTTCTTCGGCTGGCAGCGGCTGTCGAAACTGCAGCACCTGGCGGTGACCTGGCTGGTGGCGATCGGCTCCAATCTCTCGGCACTGTGGATCCTGATCGCCAACGGCTGGATGCAGAACCCTGTCGGCGCCGCCTTCAACATCGACACGATGCGCATGGAAGTCACCGACATGGCAGCGGTGATCCTCAACCCGGTGGCGCAGGCGAAGTTCGTGCACACGGTGGCGGCCGGCTACGTGACCGGCGCCGTGTTCGTGCTGGCGATCTCCAGCTGGTACCTGCTGCGCGGGCGCCATACCGGCATGGCGCGTCGCTCGTTCGCCATCGCCTCCAGCTTCGGCCTGGCCAGCGCGCTGAGCGTGGTCGTGCTCGGCGACGAGAGCGGCTACGTGGCCACCGAGCACCAGAAGATGAAGATCGCCGCCATCGAGGCGATGTGGGAGACCGAGCCGGCACCGGCATCGTTCACCCTGATCGGCATCCCCGACAGCGAGCAGCAGACCACGCACTACGCGGTGAAGGTGCCGTGGCTGCTCGGGCTGATCAGCACGCGCTCGACCGACGAGCAGCTGCCGGGTATCCGCGAGCTGGTCAGCCACGTCGAGTTGCGGATCGAAAGCGGGATCGAGGCGTATCGCGCGCTGCAGGTGTTGCGCACCGACCGGCAGAACCTCGAGGCGCGGGTGACGTTCTCCCGCCACGAACGCGATCTCGGCCACGCGCTGCTGCTCAAGCGCATCGGCGTCGATCCACTGGCCGCCACGCCCGCCGACATCCGGCTCGCTGCCGAGGGCGCGGTACCGCCGGTGGGATTCCTGTTCTACGCGTTCCGCATCATGGTCGCGCTCGGCTTCTTCTTCATCCTGCTGTTCAGCGCCGCGTTCCTGCTGTCGGCCACCCAGCGCTTCGAGCGTTACCGGCCGTTCCTGTGGGTTGCCTTCCTCAGCCTGCCATTGCCCTGGGTCGCCGCCGAACTCGGCTGGTGCGTCGCCGAGATCGGCCGCCAGCCGTGGGTGATCGAGGGCGTGCTGCCGACGCAACTGGCAGCGTCGGCGGTGGACGGCAGCACCGTGCTGTTCAGCCTGATCGGCTTCATCCTGTTCTATTCGACGCTGGCGGTGATCGATGTCTGGTTGATGCTGCGCTACATCCGGATGGGACCGGACGCGGCGATCGGCAAGCACGCCGCACCCACGGAAACGGCCTGAGGAACACGGCATGGAATTCCTCGATTACCAGACCCTGCGCTTCATCTGGTGGCTGCTGATCGGCGTGCTGCTGATCGGCTTCGCGATCATGGACGGCTTCGACCTCGGCGTTGCCGCGCTGCTGCCGTTTGCCGCGAAAACCGATGCCGAGCGCCGGGTGGTGCTCAACAGCATCGGCCCGACCTGGGACGGCAACCAGGTGTGGTTCATCCTCGGCGGCGGCGCGGTGTTCGCCGCCTTCCCGCTGCTGTACGCGGCGGCATTTTCCGGGTTTTACCTGGCGATGTTCCTGTTGCTGCTGACCTTCATCGTGCGCCCGGTCGGCTTCGAGTTCCGCAGCAAGATCGCCGACCCGCGCTGGCGCGCGACCTGGGACTGGCTGCTGTGCGCCGCCGGCGCGATTGCCGCGCTGGTATTCGGCGTCGCCTTCGGCAACCTGTTCCTCGGCGTGCCGTTCCACTTCGACCAGGACCTGCGCTTCTTCTACACCGGCTCGTTCTTCGGGCTGTTCTCGCCGTTCGCGCTGCTGTGCGGCGTCACCAGCTTCGCCATGCTGCTGATGCACGGCGCGACGTTCCTGCGGCTGAAGACCGACGGCGACGTCGCACGGCGGGTGGCGCGCGTGCAACGCATCGCCGCGGTGGCGACGCTGCTGCTGTTCACCGCCTGCGCGCTGTGGGCCGGTTACGGTCTCGACAGTTACACCATCGCCGCCGGCGGCAACCCGGCGGCGCCGTCCAATCCGCTGGCCAAGATCGTGACGACCAACGACGCTGGCTGGCACACCGCCTGGTCGGCGTTCCCGCTGGCCTGGCTGGCAACATCGGTGGTGTGGGTGGCGGCGGTGCTCACCGCGGTGCTCGCCGGCTACGAGTGGCGTGGCACCGCGTTCGTGACCTCGGCGATCACTGTCGGCGGCATCATCGCCAGCGCCGGCATCACGCTGTTCCCGTTCTTCCTGCCGTCCAGCTCGAACCCGTCGATGAGCCTCACGGTGTGGGACGCGTCGTCGAGCGAAACAACGCTGGCGATCATGCTGGCGGCCGCGGTGGTGTTCATGCCGCTGGTGGTCGCCTACACCGGCTGGGTGTACCGGGTGATGCGCGGCACCGTCAGCAGCGACGACATCGCCCGCAAACCGAAGTCCTTCTACTGAGGAGACGGAACCATGTGGTATTTCAGCTGGATCCTCGGCCTCGGGCTGGCGGTCTCCGCCGGCATCCTCAACGCGATGTGGATCGAGTACCAGCTCACCGGCGCGCCGCCGGAAAGCGACGACGCCTGAGCCACGGCCGATCGATGGATTTGCCGGGGATGGATTGACCGCCGCGCGTTGACCCGCGGTGGATCGCCCCGCCCCGGCGCGGCGCTCAGAGACCGGACAATTTGCGCACGATGGCGCGGGTAACACCGGTCGGCAGCGCACGCGCCACCGGCCACAGCGCCCGCAGCTGGCCGGTGATCGGCCGGTGCACCGTCGGCGCGTTGACCAGTGCCCACACTTCCTGCGCCACCTCGACCGGGCCGATGTTCACGCCGAGCTTTTCGACGATCTGCGACTGGTGCGTCTGCGACTGCACCATGCCGGTGTTCACGAACGGCGGCATCAGGTCGGTGACGCGGATGCCGTGCTGCGCCCACTCGATGTCCAGCGCCTCGGTCAGCGCCCGGATGGCGTGCTTGCTCGCCGAGTAGGACGCGAACTCGGGGATGCCGTAGATCGCCGACGCCGAACTCATGTTGACCACCTGCGCGCCCGGCGTGCCCTTCAGGTACGGGAACGCCGCGTGCATCACGTTGATCGCACCGGTGACGTTGATGTCGACGATGCGGCGGTGCTCTTCCGGGGTGATCTGCTCGAACGGCCCGATCTTCAGGATGCCGGCGTTGTTGTGCAGCACCCGCAGGCGGCCGCCGGTGCGCACGGTGAAATCGGCCAGCGCGGCTCGCACCGAGGCGATGTCCACGACATCGACCACGTGCACGCTGGCGCGATCGGCGCCCAGCTCGTCGCGCAACTGCGCCAGTCCCGCCTCGTCGCGGTCGGCCAGGCCGACGCGCCAGCCGTTGGCGGAGAACAGCCGCGCCGTCTCGCGGCCGATGCCGGCAGCCGCGCCGGTGATGAAGATCGTGTTCATGCCTGCTCCCGGTCCTGCGCCGGGGGTCGGGTCGACCCCGGCGGGACGGACTTTATAACCTGCGGCCGGCCGCCGGGAACGCGGGACCGGTGGAGACCGGGCCGGAGGTTGCTAGAATCGCGGTCCTTTCCGCCACGTCAGCCCGTTGCCGCCGCCATGCGCACCAGCCAGCTCCTGCTTGCCACCGTCCGTGAAACGCCCGCCGACGCCGTCGTCATCAGCCACCAGCTGCTGATCCGTGCCGGCATGGTCCGCAAGCTCTCCTCCGGCCTGTACACCTGGCTGCCGCTGGGCCTGCGCGTGCTGCGCAAGGTCGAGCGCATCGTGCGCGAAGAGATGGACCGCTCCGGCGCGCAGGAAGTGCTGATGCCGGTCGTGCAGCCGCTGGAACTGTGGCAGGAGTCCGGCCGCGAGCAGGGCTACGGCCCGGAGCTGCTGCGCTTCAGGGATCGCCACGGCAACCCGTTCGTGCTCGGCCCGACCCACGAGGAAGTCATCACCGACCTCGCCCGCAACGAGTTGCAGAGCTACAAGCAACTGCCGGTGAACTTCTACCAGGTGCAGACCAAGTTCCGCGACGAGATCCGCCCGCGCTTCGGCATCATGCGCGCCCGCGAATTCATCATGAAGGACGCCTATTCCTTCCATGCCGACTTCGCCAGCCTGCAGCAGACCTACGACGTGATGCACGCCACCTATTGCCGCATCTTCGATCGCCTCGGCCTCGACTACCGGCCGGTGCTGGCCGACACCGGCTCGATCGGCGGCTCCGGCTCGCATGAATTCCACGTGCTGGCATCGTCCGGCGAGGACGCCATTGCCTTTTCCGACAGCAGCGACTACGCCGCCAACGTCGAGATGGCCGAGGCACTGGCCCCGGCGGCAGCGCGCGCCGCGGCGAGCGAGGCGAAACGCGAAGTCGCCACCCCGACGCAGACGCTGTGCGCCGATGTCGCCGCGCTGCTCGGCCTGCCGGTCACCCGCACGGTAAAAGCCGTGGCGGTGGTGACGGAAGCCGAAGTCGAGAAGAAAACGGTCACGCAATTCCACCTGCTGCTGCTGCGCGGCGACCACGAGTTGAACGAGATCAAGGCGGCGAAAATCATCGGCGCCTTCCGCCTGGCCAGCGAGGCGGAAATCGTCGCCGCGCTCGGCTGCAAGCCCGGCTTCATCGGCCCGGTCGGCGTCAAGGATGCGGTGAAGGTAGTGGCCGACCGCACGGTGGCGGCAATGGCGGACTTCGTCTGCGGCGCCAACCGCGAGGGTTTCCACCTCGCCGGCGTCAACTTCGGCCGCGACCTGCCGGAGCCGCAGGTGGCCGACCTGCGGAACGTGGTCGAGGGCGATCCGTCGCCGGACGGCAAGGGCACGCTGGTCATCAAGCGCGGCATCGAGGTCGGCCACATCTTCCAGCTCGGCGACAAGTACTCGTCGGCGCTGAAGGCCACCGTGCTCGGCGAGGACGGCCGGCCGCTGACCATGATCATGGGCTGCTACGGCATCGGCGTATCGCGGGTGGTCGCCGCCGCGATCGAGCAGAACAGCGACGCCAACGGCATCATCTGGACCGACGCGATCGCGCCGTACGAGGTCTGCATCGTGCCGACCAACATCAAGAAAAGCGAACGCGAACGCGCCACGGCCGAGGAACTCTACGCACGCCTCACCGCCCTGGGCTACGACGTGCTGTTCGACGACCGCGAAAAGGAGCGCGTGGGCGTGAAGTTCAGCGACATGGAACTGATCGGCATCCCGCATCGCATCGTGGTCAGCGACAAGGGCATCGACGCCGGCACCTTCGAGTACAAGAACCGGCGCAGCGGCGAGACCTCGATGGTTCCGGTCGCCGACATCGCCGACTTCCTCGCCTCGGTAGTACGTCGCGGCTGATTCCTCCGCGCACAAAAAAGCCGCCTTGCAGGCGGCTTTTTTGTTTCCGGTGCGTTATTTCCGGTGCGATTGCTTGCGTCGGGAGCTCAGGGCTGGCGACGCACCGCCAGCAAGCCAACCATGTACTGGTCGCCCTGCGGCGTGATCTGCCAGGTTGGCTGGTTGCCCGGACCGACGCCGGCTCCCTTGCGGATATAGCCGAGCGCCCGGAAGTGCATCTTGATGGTATTGAACGTCACCGGGTTGATGACGATGTCGCGCACCGCGTGCGCGCCGCGGTGCTGGTCGGCAACATCCTTGAGCGCGTTCTCGGCGACCCGGGCAGCCAGCACCTGCCGCATCTGGTCCTCGGTCACCTCGTTCATCATCGTCGGCGCCAGCGTCGCGAAGATGGTGTCCCAGGTCATCTGCGCCCGCGCCTGGGTCACGACGCAGTTGCCCTTGATGTAGACGTTGCAGTTGTAGTTCACCGCCGCGAGGTCGGAGCCGCGGGCCAGCACCTCCGGCTTCACCGTGCGGCCGCTGGTGAGTTGCTCGAGCTCGCGGCGCAGGTCGTCGACCTGCTTGCGCAGGTCCTGGTTGTCGCGGGCGATATTGAGGTCGGCCACCTGGCTGCCGCGCACCCAGCCCGGCGCGGGGTGGGTCTTCACCAGTTGCGCCACCAGCCGCTGCACGCCGCCGCGCAGGTCGTCGACCTGGTTCCAGGGCCGCACCAGCGTGCCCTTCACCACCAGGTCCTTGAAATCACGCAGCCGGGCCACGCCCTCGGCCGTCCGCTCCCGCTTTTCCGGGGGCAGGCCCTCCGGATGTTCGTGAACCAGCGAGGCCATCGGCTTGCGCTTGGTCTGGGCGTAGATGAATTCGCGGTGGGTGTAGCTGATGCCGGTCGGCGCGAGCGAACCGTAGCGCCCGCCGACCAGGATCACGTAGTAGTCGCTCTCGTCGATCAGGGCCTTGGCGAGGTTGTACTGCTCGGCGCCCGCCTCGTGCGGACAGAGGTCCAGGCCAACCGGGATGCAACCGGCCGCCAGCAGCGCCTCGGCGAGGCGCTGGCGCTCGTCGCGAAGGTCCTCGCAGGTGGCGCTGACAAAGACCTGGTACTTCTTGTTCTCTGCACTCACGTTAGGCGCTGACCTGCAAACTGGGATGAGGGCCGCCGCCCCGCCACGACGGTGACGGGCCGCTGCGGCCTACGACAAACGGGCGATTATAAACACAGCCGGGAAGGCCTTCCCAGCGCGGACCGCGGCCGGCCGGTCCCGGCCGGCCTTCATGGCCAGCCGTTCCTGCTCGCGTTACCCTTCGGTGGCGCCGACACTGCCACGGAAGAAGAACAACACGGATGACCGGGATCGATCCCCACTCCCACCCGCGCCGTCAGTTGAGCCTGAAACTGCTGGGCTACATCCTGCTGGTCAGTTCGCTGGTCACCCTGGTGCTGACCGCCTGGCAACTCTGGTCCGACTACGAAGTCGACGTCAGTGCCATCGAGGAGCGCCTCGACATCGTCGAGCAGACCACGCTGGAGCCGCTGACCAACAGCGTGTGGGCACTGAACGAGGACCAGATCACCCTGCTGCTGAGCGGGATGATGAACCTCGAGGCGGTGGTCGGCGTCGAGCTGGTGACCGACCAGGGGCGCATCTACCGCCTCGGCGACAGCGCCGGCGACGCCGGTCTCGAGCGCCGCTACCCCCTGACCTACCGCAACCCGCGCCAGGGCGGCGCGCCCTATGCCCTGGGCACCCTGACCGTCCACGCGTCGCTGGACAGCGTCATTGCCCGCCTGCGCGACCGCGCCGCGAACATCCTGGTCGGCCAGGCGATCAAGACGTTCATCGTCTCGCTGTTCATCATCGCCATCGTCCAGCAACTGGTGACCCGCCACCTCGGCACCATCGCCGACTACGCCCGCCGGCTGTCGCTGGCCAACATCGACCAGCCGCTGCGGCTCAACCGCCAGCGGTCACCCCGCCGCCAGCCGGACGAGTTCGACCAGGTGGAAACGGCGATCAACTACATGCGGGAAACGCTGGTCGAGGACATCTCGCAGCGGGAGGCGGCCGAGCGACGGCTGGCCCAGTCCGAGGCCCGCTACCGCCAGCTGTTCGAGGCCAGCATCGACGGCCTGGGCATCACCGATCTCGAGGGCAGGCTGCTCACGGCCAACCCGGCCTTCCTCGCCATGGTCGGCTACACCCTGGAGGAGGCGCGAAGCCTGACGTTCCAGCAACTGACACCGGCGAAGTGGTCGGCCATGGAACAGGCCATCATCAACGACCAGGTGCTGGTACGCGGCTACAGCGACATCTACGAAAAGGAATACATCCACAAGGACGGCCACGTGTTCCCGGTCTCGGTACGCGCCTGGCTGATCCGCGACGAACGTGGCCAGCCGCAGTTCCTCACCGGCTTCATCCGCGACATCAGCCGGGAAAAACAGCTGGCGGCCGAGCGCGAGCAACTCGAGCAACAACTGCGCGACAGCCAGCGGATGGAAACGGTGGGCCGGCTGGCCGGCGGCATCGCCCACGATTTCAACAACATCCTGACGCCGATCCGCGGCTACTCGGAGCTGCTGGCGAAGGAGAGCCCGGACAACGCGGTCGTCAGGTCGCGGGCCGAGGCGATATTCCACGCGGCCGAACGCGGCCGGAAGCTGGTCGAGCAGATCCTCCTGTTCAGCCGCAAGGGCAATACCAACCGGACGACTGTCGACCTGGCGCAGGTCGTGCGCGAGACGCTGGAACTCGCGGCGCTGACCCGTCCGCGCAACGTGCAGGTCAGCGTCGACGTCAGCGCCGGCGATTGCCGGTTATCCGGCGACAGCACCCAGCTGCACCAGCTGGTACTCAACCTGGTGATCAACGCCTTTCACGCGCTGCGGGAGAAAGGCGGGCAACTGCGGCTGGAGATTTCGCCGGCCATGTCACCGCTGGATGGCAGTACCACCGGCTTGAAACTGGTGGTCGCCGACAGCGGCTGCGGCATCCCGGCCGAACACCTCGGCAAGATTTTCGAGCCGTTCTTCACCACCCGCGAACCCGGCCAGGGCAACGGCCTTGGCCTGTCGGTGGTGCACGGGATCGTGAAAGGTCACGGCGGTGACATCGCCGTGCGCAGCGGCGCCGACGGCACCGTGTTCACGGTCTGGCTGCCACGCGGGAACACGGATCAATGACGGCACGCCGCCCGCGCGTTGCGGGTGGCGTGCCGGAACTCAGCAGCGACGGCGGCGCAGCGCCACCAGGCCGAGGGCCGCGAAGAACAGGTTGCCGGCAGCGCCGAGGAAATCGATGCCGAGCACGTCGCTGAGATCGTCATCGCCGAAAATGGCGCCGCCGTTGGTCACCGGCCGGTCCATGATGATCGTCAGCGTCGCGGTGCGCGTCTCCGCCTTCGGGTAGGCGTAATCGCTGACCTGGTAGGTGATGCTCTCGCTGAACGGGTTGAACGCGTTGCGCGGGATCCAGGTGATCACGCCGGTGGACTGGTCGACAAAAACGTCGCCGAAGCCACAGCGCCGGTATTTCTCGACGACGTCGCCGTCGCCGTCGATGTCCTCGATATCGTCCTTCTCGGTGCAACTGGTCACCTTGAGCGAATCGAGATTGATGCCACCGGCAGTCAGCGGCGGCATCCGGCTGGCATCGAAGAAACGCGCGCACCCCGGGTTGGTCGGCGAACAGGGATCGTTCGGCGGCGGCGGATCGATGCCGGCGTCGTAATCGATGTCGTTGGCCAGCACGTTGACCCGGACGGTGTCGCCCGGGGTTGCATAGACAACCTCCGGGAACACGAACGGCGGCACGTTGAGAATGTTGACGTTGATGTCACCCGGGACCGACACCCGGCCACCGATGTCGCCGGCCACGTAGGTGATGACCCGCGCCGCCAGTTCCGACATCAGGGCATCGGCCCAGTCATCGGTCAGGTCATACGGCGCGGACACGATCATGTCGCACGGGTCGGTGACCAGCGGGCGGCGGGAATTGCAGTCGCGGTAGGCCAGCACCATGGTGCTGGCGGTGTTCAGCTCGTCGTCCCAGGCATCGCCGTCGTCGACCAGCTTGCGGTCAGGCCGGCCCGCCGTCGGCGCCGGGATCAGCGGCAGGAACACCGCCTCGCCCTCGCGCGGATCGAAGGTGACCAGCGCGCAGAGGATCTTCGGATTCGCCGGCGTCACCGGATCCTCGTAGTAGACCCAGACCGCCGACTCGTCCGGCTGCAGCGCCGGCAGTGGCGCCAGCAGGTTGAACGCCGGTGCGGAGGGATACGGATCGGTCGGCTGCGAAATCCGGTTCGGCACGCATGCCTGCCCATCCGGCGCAGTGTCGTTGGCCAGGATATCGATAACGGCCATGCGATCGCGCCGGCCGCGGTTGCTGCCGGTGTCCGGCGTCGCCGTCACCACGTCGTCCTCGAAGGCGCCGATGTCGCAGCGACCACCCGATGCACGCGATTTGCCGCGCTGGTCGACGTTGGCGCAACGCGGGGAACTGACGTCGAGCGGCGTGATCAGGTTCTCGGTGGGCGTCGCCATCAGGTTGTAGCCGGCATCGATGATGATGCCCTGCGCCAGCAACGGATCGTTCGGCGCGTGCGTGTGGGCGAGGTCGAAGCCGTTGGCCTGCAGGACGCCCAGGTAACCGTTGGCCGGCGTGCCGACATCGAACACGGTCGCTGCCGGCAGGATCTGGTCAGTGGCGCCCACCGGGCACGTCGGCGCCAGCGGGTTCTCGCCGTACAGGCTGAACTGGCTGTTCAGGTAAACGCCGGTCAGGTCGCTGCAGTTGCGGTCCTGGGTCATGGCGGCATCGAAATTCGCCGCAATGATGCTGTTGTACAGGCGGTGCTGGGCCGGGCCGGTGCCCACCTCCAGTGCCGAGAACTGGACGCCGTCGAAGCCCGACAGGTTGTTCACCACCGTGATATTGCGCAGGACCGCGGTAGCCGATACGCCGCTGATGTCGATCGCGCCGGAACCCATCGTGCTGCTGTTGCCGCTGAACGTGGAGTTGGCGATCACCGTGGTGGTGGTGGTCTTGATGTTCAGCGCGGCAGCCTGCCGCTCCGAGGTGTTGTTGGTGAAGGTGGAACTGGCGATCTCGATCTTGTGCTGGCTGCCGGCGGTCATCGCCACGGCACCGCCGCCCTCGCCGGGATTGGTACCGCCGCGACTGCGGTTGTTGTCGAACGTCGACTCGCTGATCGCCAGGTCGCCATAGAGGCCGCGGAGGAAGATGCCGCCACCGATCCGCGCCTCGTTGTCGGTAACCCGCGACTTCCTGACCGATACCGCGCCGTAGGAGTTGATCGCGCCGCCGTTGCCGTTGCCGGCGTTGCCGCCCTGCAACGTCATGCCATGGATGCCGATGCTGCCCAGGCTGTTGATCAGCGGGAACGTGCCGTCACCGGCGATCACGCAGGTGAGGCCCGGATTGGCCTCGACCGGGCAGCGGATGGTGACGCTGCCGTATGCCACCAGGGTGTCTGCCAGCGTGACCGTGAGCGTGACCACCGACGGATCCGGGCCGTGGATCGCCGGGTTGTAGACCAGTTCGACGATGTCCGGTCCCTCGTTGCCGTCGACGCAATCGCCGCGGGTCAGGTTGGCGGTGTCGTTGCGGGCGGTTTCCAGCGCTTCACGCAGCGTGCAGCGGCGATCGCCGGCCGCGGCTTCAAGCAGCAACGGATCGTCGGTGGCCGGGTTGTTGACGGCGTTGACGTAGATGACGTTGTCGGCGGCGGAAGCCGCACCGGCCAGGACCACCATCACCAGTGCCGCCGAAAGCGCGCCCGGGCGCGCCGGGCGGGCACGACGGCCGCGCAGGCCGAGCAGTGACAGCAACAGGAACCACGGGCCCGACGCGCCGATATCGATGATATCGAGGCTGTCGCTGGCGAAATTGCCGCGGCTCTCGGTGGTGACATGGGCGATGCCGCCTACCGCGCCGCTGGCGGTGGCCGTCGCGGTCTCCCAGCCCAGGCGATAGGTGATGTTGGTTTCCCCGTGGAAGTTCGCCGGCGGCACGAAGTAGATGGTTTCCTGAACGCTGGTCCAGAACGGGTCCGCCGGGTTGTATTCCGGGCAGGCGGTGACGTTGAGCACCTGCGGCGCCGGCAGCGTCGGGTAGCGGGCCGCGTACGCCGCCAGGTAGCCGGCGGGGTCGCTGCTGGCGACGACCGCACGCGCACCGGGGCGCTCTACCGAGAGCACTTCCAGCGAATACTGGACATAAGTCGAATCGCCGACGTCGTTGCCGGTGAGCAAATCCAGGATGCCGGTCTCGGCGTCCGTCACCGTCAGGCAGCTGGCCTGGTTGACCTGGATGGTGACTCGATCGTCAACGCGACGGCCGACCTGGTACTCAACGGCGCCGACGTCGCAATCCGAGTCGACGAACGACAGGCGCTCGAGTCCGCGCTGGTCCACCTCGGCACAACGATAACTTTCCTGGGTGCCGGCGCCGCGGCTCACCAGCCGGATCTCGGCGGTGAGATCGGCGGGATAGATCGGCAGGTAGACGCGAGCCACCGGGTCGAATGCACTGACCAGGTAACCGAAGGCGGACGTCGCCGCCAGCGGATCGAGTTCGTAGTTGGTGTTGACCGGACTCACTTCCTGGCGCAAGCCCGGGCACGCCGGGTACGA
>JBKHWA010000078.1:0-5545 GCA_046566765.1 Gammaproteobacteria bacterium | reverse complement strand
TGATGGTGTTGGAGAGCTGCAGCGAGGAAGCGGCGACCGCATCGACATCCGTGAAGTCGAAAGCGTCCGGCGTTACATCCCAGCTCTCGGCGACGTCGTTGCTGTCGGCGTCGTTGGCGAGGTACTGGGCAACGAGGGAGTTGGAACTGCTGGTGAGCGCCGAGCCGCCGACGACGATGCGGCCGCTGGCGCGCAGCGCCACCGCATTGCCGTAGTCGCGGCCGTTGCTGACCGAAGTCGTCGCGCGGCCGTCGAGCGAGAACGTGTTGTCTGGCGTCCCGTCGGCGTTGTAGCGGGCCAGCGCGAGGTCGCGCGCGGACGGGTCGACGTTATTGGCATACGTGTCGCCCACGATGAGAATGCGGCCGTCGGGCTGGATGACCAGCGCCCTGCCCCGGTTGACGGGGTCGCTGCCGCCGGTGAACGGGAAGTCGGTGACGACGACACCGTCACCGTCGAACGTGGTATCCAGCGCGCCGCCCGTATCGAACCGCAGCAGCAAGAAGTCGATGGTGCCTGCACTTCCGGTGGTACCGGCCACCACGATGTGGCCGTCCGGTTGCAGCGCCAGTGCGTAGGCGCCGCCCGATACGCTGTCGGGAACATTGAAGCTGGCAATGCCGTCACCGGAGAACGTGGTATCCAGCACGCCGCCACTGGTGTAGCGCTGGACGATGACGTCGGATCCGGATGCGCCGCCGATGGATGAACCCGCCACCACGATGCGGCCGTCCGGCTGCACCGCCACGGCGTTCATGAAACTGCCGCCCCCGGGCGCGATGACGATGCCATCGCCATCGCCGCCGGTATCAAAGCTGGTGTCGAGGCTGCCGTCGGCGTTGTAGCGCACGAGGACAATGTCCCAAACGCCATTTCCCGACGCGCCAACGACAACGATCTTGCCGTCGGCCTGCAACGCCATCGCTTCTGCCCGGCTATTCGGGCCCGACGCCGGGATCGGCGTGACGACGATGCCGTCACCATCAAAGGCAGTGTCGGGCACGCCGTTCTGGTCGTAGCGGATCAGCACGAAATTGCCGGGATTGCTGTCGCTGGTGTCGTTGTAGCCGGCGACCAGGATTTTCCCGTCCGGCTGGATGGCGACTGCCGTCGCGTACTCCAGCTTGGTGGCGCTGACGACGGTGGTGACGATGCCGTCGGCGGAAAACGAGGTGTCGAGCGCGCCGCGGGTGTCGTAGCGGGCAACCGTGAAATGCGAGCCACCGATGAAGTCGTCCGGGCCGTAGCCGGCGACGACGATCTTGTTGTCGACCTGGATGGCGACCGCGTTGGCGCCGCCAGTCGCCGTGACCACGGTGCCGCCGCTGCCGAAGCTCGTGTCCAGCACACCGCCAACAGCGGCCAGCGCCACGCCGGCGGCTGCGGCGAGGCCGAGTCCGATGGCGGTCGAGCGTGTCATGCCGATGCGACGTTTCATGGTGAGCCTCCGTGAAAAAAGGGCACCGGGGTGAGCCGGTGCCCGTAGTCGACGGTTACTTCAGTCCGGCTTCCGCGCGCAGGGCCGCGACCTTGTCGGTGCGCTCCCAGGTGAACGCGGTCGCCTTGTGCGTCTTCTTCACTTTCTTGCCGCCTTCGACCACTTCGTAGTGGTACTCGCGCTCGTACGGGTTGCGGCCGAAGTGGCCGTAGGACGCGGTCGGCTCGTAGATCGGGTGCAGCAGGTCGAGCTGCTTCGTCAGGCCGTACGGACGCAGCTCGAACACCTTGCGGATGATTTCCACCAGCCGCGACTCGGCGACCTTGCCGGTGCCGAAGGTGTTGACGGAAATCGAGGTCGGCTCGGCGACGCCGATCGCGTACGACACCTGGATCTCGCAGCGGTCGGCGAGGCCGGCGGCGACGATGTTCTTGGCGACGTAACGGCCGGCGTAGGCAGCCGAGCGGTCAACCTTCGACGGATCCTTGCCGGAGAACGCGCCGCCGCCGTGGCGGGCCATGCCGCCGTAGGAGTCGACGATGATCTTGCGGCCGGTCAGGCCGCAGTCGCCCATCGGGCCGCCGATTTCGAAGCGGCCGGTCGGGTTGATGTGGATCTGGGTGTCCTTGTGGATCCAGTTGGCCGGGATCACTTTCTTGATGATCACGTCCATCACGCCTTCACGGATGGTCTTGTCGGAAACGTCGCCGGCGTGTTGCGTCGACAGCACGATTGCGTCGGCCGCGACCGGCTTGCCGTTCTCGTAGCGGAACGTGACCTGCGACTTGGCGTCCGGCCGCAGCCACGACAGTTCGCCCGACTTGCGCACTTCCGCCTGGCGCTCGACGAGGCGGTGCGAGTACTGGATCGGCGCCGGCATCAGCTCCGCGGTCTCGTTGGTGGCGTAGCCGAACATCAGGCCCTGGTCGCCGGCGCCCTGGTCTTCCGGCTTGGCACGATCGACGCCCTGGTTGATGTCCGGGCTCTGCGCGCCGATCAGGTTCATCACGCCGCAGGTCGAGCCATCGAAGTAGACGCTCGAGCTGTTGTAGCCGATCTGGTTGATCACGCGGCGGACGATGCCTTCGTAATCGATCTGGGCGGTGGTGGTGATCTCGCCGGCCACGATCGCGACGCCGGTCTTCACCAGCGTTTCGCACGCCACGCGCGCGTACTTGTCCTGCGCGATGATCGCGTCAAGGATGGCGTCCGACACCTGGTCGGCAACCTTGTCCGGGTGGCCTTCGGAAACGGACTCGGAGGTAAATACGCTGTACTCGCTCATGGCTCTCTTTCCTGTAGTGACGTGTTGCGGTGAACGGTTGAAGGATGGATCGCTTTACATGTCCGGAGGACATGTTCAAACAAGTTGGATCGCTTCACATGCCCGGAGGACATGCTCAAGCCCTGTAAAAACTCCGGAACAACACCTGGAAGCCGTTGCGCAGCCCCAGGTAGGAACTCTCGCCGGCCTCGAAGCCGGCGGCGCGCGCCCAGCGGTCGAGTTCGGCGTCGTCGAAACCCTGCCACAGGTCGCCGCAGTGCTCGCGCACCCAGTCCTGCTCGTGGCGGGACAGGTCGGTGACCAGCATCACGCCGCCCGGTTTCAGCAGCGTGGCGGCATCGCGGAAAAGATCGGCGGGTGACGGCACGTGGTGCAGCACCATGTTGAACACCACCGCGTCGACGCGAAGTCCTTTCTTCACCGCCGCCCGGGTGTCCCCGGCGACCAGGGTGACGTTGTCCCAGCCGGCGGTGTCGATGCGCGCGCGCGCCTTCGACAGCAATCCCTCGGCGATATCGTACGCCCAGACCTTCGCGAAACGCGGCGCCAGCTCGGCGAGGAATTCGCCGGCGCCGGGGCCGACTTCCAGCACCTGCGCGCTGGCGGGCAACTGTGCGGCGAGCAGCAGGTCGCGCGCGCCGTCGGCGTACTGCGAGTACTCGGCGATCAGGTCCTGGCGCTCGCGGAAATCCTCGGCGTGGCGCGCAAAGAAGGCGCGGCAGGACTCGGCACGTTCACTGCGCACCTGTTCGATGTTGGCGCTCGCTTCGGCGGCCAGCGGCAGCGCGTCGAGGGCGGCGAACACCGCCAGTTGCACGGCGCCGGCGGGGTCGACGTCCTGCGGCAGTACCCGGCGGTAATAGATGGCGTTGCCCTCGCGGCGGGCGGTCACCAGCCCGGCCTGCGCCAGCACCTTGAGGTGGTGGCTCATTGCCGGCTGCTTGAGGCCAAGGATGTCGCACAGCTCAAGCACCCCGAACGAACCCTGGCCCAGCACCTGCAGGACCGCCAGCCGCAGCGGGTCGCCGCCACCCTTGAGCAGGGTGGCGAGCGGGGCCAGCGGGTCGGCCGGAAGGGGTTCGGAAACGGGGGCGGGGAGGGCCATGGGCCGGCAAGTATAGGCCCGTATCGAAAGACTTCAATATTGGAATGTGTTGATGCGGGCTGCCCGCCGGGCCGATCCGCCGGACGGCCGCCGGGCGCGACCGATGGCCCTTAGTCCCTTGTTTTATCGGGTTTTTCCGGCGACAGGGTGTGCGATAGTCGCCGCCCCTGATCATCACCGGAGAGAGCCATGCTGAGCCTGTGCTACCTGAGTTCTGCCACCGTGCCGTTCTCCCAGGCGGATCTCGACGCCCTGCTGGCCAAGAGCCGCGCCAACAACACCCGTGACGACATTTCCGGGATGCTCCTGTACCGCGATGGCGACTTCCTGCAGGTGCTGGAAGGGCCGGAGGCGGCGGTGCGCACCACCTTCCAGCGCATCTCCCGCGACCCGCGCCACTCGCGGGTGATGCTGATCGACGAGAGCGACATCGACACCCGCTCGTTTGCCGACTGGTCGATGGGCTTCCGCCGGCTGGCAAAGGATGAGCAGCCGACCGGCTTCGTCAATTTCTTCGATCGCGGCTTCGACCCGGCATCCGTGGTCGACGTGCACGGCGAGGTGTACCGCTACCTGAAGAGCTTCCGCGAGATCAGTTGATCGCGGGCCGGCTGCACTGCGTGCAGCCGGGGTGAGCGGGTACTTACTGGCAGCCGGGATAACCGGCGGCGAGGATGCCGACGAGGTTGGTGCCCAGGCCGAGCTGGGCCTGGTAGGTGGGGAACTCCGCCTGCAGGCCGGTGGAGATGGTGGTCGCCAGCCGCAGGCGGTTGGCGCAGTTCGACTCGGTGCGCAGGCTGGTCAGGCTGCCGATCAGTTCGCCGGCGGTATTGGCGCGGGCGGTCTGGCCGGCGGCCCTGGCCTTGTTCTGCTCCAGCGCCAGCCAGGTTTGCAGCGCGACGATCGTGGTTTGCGCGGCCACGCCGGGCGACGCCGCCTGCCCGCCGCCGCCGCCGTTGCCGGGGGCGCCAGGCGCGGCGCAGCCGCCGAGCAGCAGGCTGGTGCTGATGAAGAGGGCGATGACCAGGTTGCGGGACATGGGCGGCTCCGTCGGATTGGCAGGGCGCTCAGGTTAATGGATCGGGGGCGCGGCCGGCGCGCCGTGATCGACATCGAGCCAGCGGCCCAGCATCTTTTCCAGCTCCAACAGCCGCAGCGGCTTGGCGATGAAATCGTCCATGCCGGCCGCGCGGCACTTCTCCTCGTCGCCGGCCAGCACGCCGGCGGTCATCGCCACGATCTTCACCCGGCTGCGCGCGCCGCCGAGCGCGCGGATCCGCCGGGTCGCGGAGTAGCCGTCGACGCCGGGCATGTGGCAATCCATGAACACCAGGTCGTAGTCGCGGGTGTCGACGGCGTGCACCGCCTGTTCGCCGTTGTCGACCACCTCCGCCGAGAGACCGAAGCGCCCGAGCATTTCCCGCGCGACGAGCTGGTTGACCACGTTGTCCTCGGCGATCAGTACGCGGCCGCTGAAATGGCGGCGCACGGACATCACCGGCTTGCCGGCGTCGGCAGTGGCGATGGCCGCCGGCATGCCGAACGGCAGTTCAACCCAGAACGTGCTGCCCTGGCCGAGCATGCTCTGCACGCCGATCTGCCCGCCCATGTGCACGGCGAGTGCGCGGCAGATCGCCAGCCCGAGGCCGGTGCCGCCGTAACGGCGGGTGGTGGAGACGTCGGCCTGGGTGAATGGCTGGAACAGCCGCTGCTGCGC
>JBKHWA010000077.1:0-14945 GCA_046566765.1 Gammaproteobacteria bacterium | reverse complement strand
TTTTCGAGGAAGGCGGCGAAGCCGTCCTTGCCATCCGGCATCTGGTAGGTCTGGTACATCAGTTTCGAATCGATCACGTGCGCCTGCATCGGGTGATCGAGCGCCCAGCTGCGCCACATCATCTGGCGGGCGATCGCCACCGAGATCGCCGAGGTGCGGTCGCGAATCCGCTTCGCCAGCTCGTATGCCGCCGGCAGCAGGTCACCCGGCGCGTGCACCGAGCGCACCAGCCCGCCGCGCAAGGCTTCCTGCGCATCGAACAGGTCGCCGGTGAGCATCCATTCCATCGCCTGCTGCGGGCCAACGAGGCGCGGCAGAAACCACATCGAGCAGGACTCCGGCACGATGCCGCGCTGCACGAACACGAAACCGAAGCGCGCCTTGTGCGTGCACAGCCGGAAGTCGAACGGCAGCAGCATCGTCGCGCCGACGCCCACCGCCGCGCCGTTGATGGCGGCGATCAGCGGCTTGCGGCAGTTGTAGGCAGCAAGCACGACCTCGCCGCCGGAATCGCGGATCTCGTGCAGGTTGAGTTGCTCGCCCTGCGGGATGTCGTAGCCGAAGATGTCGCCCTCGGCTTCCAGTTCCATGCCGGCGCAGAACGCCTTGCCCTCGCCGGTGAGGATGGCCACCCGCACCGCGTCGTCGGCATCGATGCGACCGAGCACGTCGACCAGCTCGTTCTTCATGCCGATGGTGAACGCGTTCATCCGCGCCGGGCGGTTGAGCCGGATCTCGGCGATGCCGTCGGTGACGCTGTAGACGATGTCCTGGTAAGCCTTGCCACCCACGAGTGCTCTCCTGCCATAACCCGCTGTTTTACGGGACCGGCACAGCCTAGCCGCAGCCATGGCGGGCGGGAACCGGTCGGGCGGGCCTTGCACCTTTCGGCGCGCGCACTACTCTGGGCGACCCTGCTCCGCGAGGCCCCCCATGAACCTCCTCCCCGCCATCGCCGGTGGCGTGCTGATCGGCGCCGCCGTCGTCCTGATGTACGCCGGCCTGGGCCGCATCGCCGGCATCAGCGGCACCCTGTTCAATGCCATCTGGGACGACGACAACGGCCGGCGCCGCCGGATCACCTTCCTCGGCGGGCTGATCGTCGGCGCCTGGCTGGCCGCCGGCTTTGGCGTCCTGGTCAGCGATCCCGGTACGCCCACCGCACGGGTCATTGCCCTGATGGCGGTGGCCGGCCTGCTCACCGGCATCGGCACCCGTCTCGGCGGTGGCTGCACCAGCGGCCACGGCATCTGCGGCAATGCCCGCCTTTCCCCGCGCTCGCTGGTGGCAACGCTGGCGTTCATGGGCGCCGGCATGGCGACCGCCACGCTGCTGCGACCGTTGCTGGTCGGCTGAGGAGAACGACATGATGACCGACACCCGCGCCGATACCCGTGAAGTCACCTGGCCGGCGGCCGTCGCCGGCCTGCTGTTCGGTATCGGCCTGATGCTGTCCGGGCTGGCCGACCCGGCGAAGGTGCTGGCCTTCCTCACCCTCGGCCCGGACTGGGACCCGACGCTGATGTTCGTGATGGGCTCGGCGCTGGCCGTGGCGATCCCCGGGTTCGCGCTTGCCAACCGCCGCGGCAAACCGGTGTTCGGTGACGCGTTGCCGCCGGCGCCGTCGACCGTGATCGACCGCCGCCTGGTCGGCGGCGGCCTGCTGTTCGGCATCGGCTGGGGTCTCGCCGGCTTCTGCCCGGGCCCGTCGCTGATCGCCGCCAGCCTCGGTGTCTGGACCGCCTGGGTATTCGTGCCGGCGATGCTGGCCGGCGCCGCGCTCGTCCACTACCTGCAGCAGCGCAAGCCGTGACGACACCGCTGCAGGCACTGGCGGCGCGGCTGGACGCGCTGCAGCCGCGCAGCCTGCTGTACCTCGGTACGCAACCCGCCTCGGCGTTCACCGGCGCGGACGACAAGACCGATGGCCGGATGAAGGTCACCGCGCGCAACGACGTGCGCTCGGTTGCCGACCTCGCCGGCGAGGGGCGCTACGACTGCGCGCTGGTCGCCGATTTCCTCGAGCACCTGCCCAAGGCCGACGGCGTCGGCGTGCTGGGCCGGCTGCGCAACCTGCACGCGCCGCAACTGCTGGTGTTCATCGATCACGCCAACAGCCTGGCGCCGTGGACGCTGGACGATTTCATCGCGCTCGGCTTCCGCCACGACAGCGACCTGCGCGGCGAGCCCGGCGAAGGCCAGCGCAATCTCTCGCTCTACAGCTACGACATCGCCACCTACAACCACGAGCGCGAGTGGAACAATCCGCGCTTCTGGGCGAACCCGGAGATGTGGGGCAAGTACTTCTGGTAGGCCACCGGCAGCGCCTTGCCAATGTCTGACAATCCATTACGGGCAGCACCCCAAACCTGCTAGTGTTGGGCCGCCCTCATCGGGGCTGATGACACAATAAATGGCAGGCGACGAGGCTGGCCGCATGGCGCAATACAACATCAAGGTCAGCTGGGACGCCGCACCCACGATCGAGAACTATCGCTGGATCCTCGACGACGGCACCGAGATCATCGGCGCGCCGACCGGCAACGAAGGTCCGCAACGCTTCCTCGATCCGGAAGAAGCCTTCACCGGCTCGCTCGCCAGCTGCCACATGCTGTCGTTCCTCGCCGCCGCCGCCAAGGCGGGCTTCCAGGTCGTCCGCTACGAGGACGACGCGTACGCCTCGCTCGACAAGAACCCGCAGGGCCGCATCGCCGTGACCCGCGTCGTGCTGCGTCCCTGCGTCACCTTCGGCGGCAACACCAGGCCCACCGTCGACGAGCTGAAACAACTGCACGAGAAAGCGAACCGCGACTGCTTCATTGCCAATTCAGTAAAGACCGAGATCGTGGTCGAGCCGCACGTACCCTGAGGCATTGCCCAGGCTTCGCCGCAGCGTTGCCGCAAAAAGAAACGGGGCCAGTGGCCCCGTTTTCGTTTCCGGCGATCCGGCGCCGCTCAGCGCCGCGCGTACACCACGAAGCTGTAGTCGTACGGGTTCGGACCCTCGGCCGGGAAGCGCTCGCGCTTTTCCTCGCGCCACAGTGCACGATCGAATTCCGGGAACCAGGCATCGCCCGGTACGCTGGCATGCACCTCGGTGAGGTAGAGCCGGTCGCAGCGCGGCAGCGCCTGCGCATAGATCTCGGCGCCGCCGATCACCACGCACTCGTCGACGCCGTCGATCAGCGCCACCTGCTCCGCCAGCCGCACCGCCTCATCCAGCGTCGACACCACTTTTGCGCCGGCGGCCACGTAATCGCGCTGGCGGCTGATCACGATGTTCGCCCGCCCCGGCAACGGCCGGCCCAGCGATTCCCAGGTCTTGCGGCCCATGATCACCGGCTTGCCGAGCGTGACCGCCTTGAAATACTTCAGGTCGTTCGGCAGGTACCACGGCAGCTTGTTGTCACGACCGATGACCCGGTTCTCCGCCAGCGCGGCAATCAGCGAGAGATGCATTCTTTTCCTTCAGTCCAGGTGTCGCGGTGCGTGCACAGGTTTCAGGCCGAGTACGGCAGGCCCAGCGACCCGCCGACCGCCGCCGACAACAACTTGCCGCCACGGATCGACAGGCCCGCGTGCAGGTGCGGATCGCGCGCCAGCGCGCCATCGACGCCATGGGTGGCAATCGCCTGCACGAATGGCAACGTCGCGCTGGTGAGCGCGCGCGTGGAGGTGCGCGGCACCGCGCCCGGCATGTTCGCCACGCAGTAATGCAGCACGCCTTCCTCGGTGTAGACCGGGTCGGCATGGGTGGTCGGCCGGCTGGTCTCGAAGCAGCCACCCTGGTCGATCGCCACGTCGACGATCACCGATCCCGGTTGCATGGTGCGCAGCATCGCGCGGTCGACCAGTTTGGGCGCGCCAGCGCCGGGAACCAGCACGCCACCGATGACGAGATCCGCGCGCGGCAACAGGTGCGCGATCGCCTGCCGCGTGCTGTGGCAGGTCTCGACGCGGTGATCGAGCGACACCGAGATTGCCTGCAGTTGCGAAAGCTCCTTGCCGACCAGCGTCACCCGCGCACCCATGCCGACCGCGACCTGCGCCGCCGCGCTGCCGACGGTGCCGGTACCGAGGATGACCACGTGTACCGGCGCCACGCCGGTGGCACCGCCGATCAGCATGCCCTTGCCGCCGTACGGCTTCGACAGGAAGTAGGCGCCGTACTGCACCGCCAGCTTGCCGGCGACCTCGCTCATCGGCGCCAGCAACGGCAATCGTCCCTGCGCATCGGTGACCGTTTCGTAGGCAATGTACGTGGCGCCGGTTTGCTGCAGCGCCTGCGTCAGCTCGCGCGAGGCGGCGAGGTGCAGGTACGTGAACAGCGTGTGGCGCGGCGTCAGCAGTGCGTACTCCGACGGCTGCGGCTCCTTCACCTTGACGATCAGCTCGGCCCGCGCGAACACCTCCGCCGCCGTCGACAACACCGTCGCCCCGGCCTTGCGGAAATCGTCATCGCTGAAACCGGAACCGTCACCGGCACCCTGCTCGACGAAAACCTGGTGCCCATGGTGCACCAGTTCCGCCGCGCCGTAAGGCGTCATCGCCACGCGGAATTCGCGGGTCTTGATTTCCTTCGGTACGCCTATGTCCATATGGGCCTCGACTGGCACGGGAAGCGGACGAACGTCAGACCGCGACCGGCGCCTTGATGTGGGCGTGCGACTGGTAGCCTTCCAGGGTGAAGTCTTCGTACCTGAACGCGAAGATGTCCTTCACCGCCGGGTTGATCTTCATGCGCGGCAGCGGCAGCGGCTCGCGCGAGAGTTGCAGGTCCGCCTGCTCGAGGTGGTTGCTGTACAGGTGGCAGTCGCCGCCGGTCCAGACGAAATCGCCGGGCTCGAGGTCGCAAACCTGCGCCACCATCATCGTCAGCAGCGCGTAGCTGGCGATGTTGAACGGCACGCCGAGGAAAATGTCGGCGCTGCGCTGGTAGAGCTGGCAGCTGAGCTTGCCGTCGGCCACGTAGAACTGGAAGAACGCGTGGCACGGTGCCAGCGCCATCTTCGGGATGTCGGCGACGTTCCAGGCGCTGACGATGATGCGGCGCGAGTCCGGGTTGGTCTTGATCTGCTCGATGATCTGCGCGATCTGGTCAATGTGCTCGCCGTTCGGCGCCGGCCACGAGCGCCACTGGTAGCCGTAGACCGGGCCGAGCTCGCCGCCTTCGCGCGCCCACTCGTCCCAGATCGAAACGCCGTTTTCCTTCAGGTAGCGGATGTTGGTCTCGCCCTGCAGGAACCACAGCAGTTCGTGGATGATCGATTTCAGGTGCAGTTTCTTGGTGGTGACCACCGGGAAGCCGTCGGCGAGGTTGAAGCGCATCTGGTGACCGAACACGCTGTACGTGCCGGTGCCGGTGCGATCGCTCTTGTACGTGCCATGTTCGCGCACGTGGCGCATCAGTTCGAGGTACTGCTTCATTTCACGTTGCTCCCGGCAATGACGGGCATGATGCGTTTCCGATAGGCGAGCACCAGCATGAACACGCCGACCGCCACCAGCGGCAGGCTCAGCAACTGACCCATGGTCAGCCAGCCGCCGTACAGGTAGCCGATGTGCGCATCGGGTTCGCGGAAAAACTCGGTGGTAAACCGGAAGCAGCCGTAGCTCAGCGCGAACACGCCGGACACCGCGTAGCGCGGGCGCGGCCGCCACGAGAAGAACCAGACGATCAGGAACAGCAGCACGCCCTCGGTCAGCGCCTGGTACAGCGGCGACGGGTGCACCAGGTGCTGCACGCCCGGCCACTGCATCGCCCAGGGCAGCGACGCGTCGGCAGCGCGGCCCGGCAACTCGGCGTTGATGAAATTGCCGATGCGGCCGGCACCGAGGCCGATCGGCACCAGCGGCGCGGTGAAGTCGACCACGTCCCAGTACGACTTGTTGTAGCGGCGGGCGAACAGCCACACCGCCACCAGCACGCCGAGGAAGCCGCCGTGGAAACTCATGCCGCCCTTCCACAGCACGAAGATCGACAGCGGATCCTGCAGGAAGTGCGCGAAGTCGTAGAACAGCACGTAACCGACGCGGCCGCCGATGATCACGCCCAGCGCGCCGTAGAAGATCAGGTCGTCGACCTGCAGGCCGGTCCAGTTGCGCCACGGCTGCTTCGCGCGCAGGTGGCCGAGCACGATCGCCGCCACGAAGCCCAGCAGGTACATCAACCCGTACCAGTGCACACCGACCGGGCCGAGGGCAAACGCGATGGGATCAGGCTGCGGGTGGACGAGCACGGCGGGACTCCTTTACTGCGCGGCGGGTTCAACGGCACGCCGGGTTCGATTGCGCGGCGGGCGCGACCGTCATCCGGATACACGGACCGGCCGGCATTCTACCCCCGGGACGTGCCCCTGTTGGGCCCACCAGCTCCTGACCGGCGTTGTGGTCCGGCTGACACCGGGCCTGCCTGCCGGCAAGCGAACGGGCATAATCCCGCCCCATGTGCGTCCTTTTCATCGCCTGGAAATCCCACCCCCGCTACCGCCTCGTGCTCGCCGGCAACCGCGACGAATTCCGCGCGCGGCCGACGGCGGCGCTCGACCACTGGCGCAACCGCCCCGACGTGATCGGCGGCCGCGACCTCAAGGGCGGCGGCAGCTGGCTGGCGGCACGGGCCGACGGCCGCTTCGCCGCGGTGACCAACTTCCGCGAAGTGCCGCCATCGACCGGGCCGCGCTCGCGCGGCGAACTGGTGCAGGACTTCGTCTGCGGCGAGTTGCCACCCGCCGCCTTCGTGCAGCAACTCGATCCGCAGGCCAGCGAATTCGGCGGCACCAACCTGTTCGCGGGCGACGCCAGTTCGCTGTGGCACTGGTCCAATCGCGGCCAAGTCGCGCGCATGGTCGCGCCGGGCCTGTACGGCCTCTCCAACGGCATGCTCGCCGACGACTGGCCGAAGATGCGGCGCGGCCGCGAGGCGCTCGCGCGGGTGATCGCCGCGGGGCAGATCGACGAGGAAGCGCTGTTCACCCTGCTGACCGACCGTACGCCGGGCAACGACCACGAATTGCCGGATACCGGCGTCGGCCGCGAGATGGAACGCACGCTGTCGTCGATATTCATCGCCGGCCATGAATACGGCACCCGCGCCAGCACGGTGCTGCTGGTCGGCCACGACGGCAGCGTGCAGATGCGCGAACGGCGCTGGGGTGCCGGCGGCGCGTTCGAGGGCGAGTCGACACTGCTGCTCTGAAAAAACGTGCGGCTGTCGCACGCGGCAGCATCCCGGAACCGGAATCCACCAGAACCATCACGGAGACAGCTGCCATGAATCGCATCAACCTGCCGGCCACCGGCATGCTTGCCACGCTGCTGCTGGCAGTCGCACCAGGCAACGCCGTCGCCAAGGCCGGGCTGAATCTGTCCGGCAGCAGCGCGAGCGAGACCTACACCTATCCGGCCGGTGAAGCCGTGGTCGACTGGATGCGCATCACGCTGCAGCCGTGGTGGACGCAGGGTCCGTGGAAACTGGACGCGGAAATCCCGTTCCTGAAACGCGATGCGCAGTCGGAGGGCACCACGCTCGGCCTGCAGCACCTGAACGACACCTGGTCGCTGGTCGCGGTCAACGGCAGCTACGAGGAAAGCGATACCGGCGTCGGCGACATCTACACCAGCGCCACCTATTCCTGGCAACCGGAACGCTGGCTGCGCCCGTACCTCACCGGCGAACTGAAAATGCCGACCGGCGACGAGGACGCGGTACTGATCCACTTCAACGACGCGCTGGCCACCAGCGCCCGCAGCCTGAGTTCCAACTCGTTCGGCAACGGCAGCACCGATTTCCGCTTCGGCCCCGGCATCGAGGTACGCAACAAGCTGGCGTGGGCGCGTACCGAGGCGTCATGGATCTGGTCGAACGATGCCGACGACATTCCCACCGAGGATCGCGCCGCCGCCTACGCCGGCGTCGGCCTGACGCCGAAGGAATGGCTGGAGTTCACCGTCGGCTACAACTACGAGGGCGAAGTGATCGACGGCGCCGACGAGTTGCAGCAAACCACCTACGCGATCATCGTCCGCCCCGAGGGGCACCGGATCGCGATTTCGCTGGTCACCTACGGCAACGAGGACTCGTCGAACCTCAGCGAAAACTGGTCGCTGGGCATCACCGCCGGCTTCTGAGCGCGGCAACAAGGCAGGCACAAAAAAAGGGGACTCGCGTCCCCTTTTTTATTGCGCCGGATCGCGGCGGATCAGGCGGCGGCTTTCGCCGCCAGCTGCCGGCCGACCGCGCTCAGCACCGCCTGCAGCGTCGCACTGGTGGTGTCCTCGGCCAGCGCCACGCCAACGCTGACGTCGTCGCCGACGCGCAGCTTCACGCAGGCCATCGCACTGGCGCCGGTACCGGTGCCGAGCGCGTACTCGTCGAATGCCTCGATCTGGCCAACCACGCCGTGCACGCGCTTCATCGCTTCCATCAGCGCCTCGACCGCACCGTGGCCTTCGCCCTTCACGCTCTTGCCCTCAATCACCGCGTCGACCGTCACCTTGTCGCCACTGCGCTTGATGTCGTAGTTCCCGATGCGCCAGCCGTGCGGTACGGTGACGTACGACGAATCAAAGAGCTGGCGGATCGCCGCGCCCTCGACCTCGCCGCCGGTTTTCTCGGCGTGGTTCTGCACCACCCGCGAGAACTCGATCTGCAGCCAGCGCGGCAGGGTGATGCCGAAGTCGCGCTCGAGCACGTACAGCACGCCGCCCTTGCCGGACTGGCTGTTGATGCGCACCACTTCCTCGTAGCGACGGCCGAGGTCGCGCGGATCGATCGGCAGGTAGGCCACCTGCCACGGCTCGCTGTCCTTCTGCTTCGCCAGCGACTTGCGGATCGCGTCCTGGTGGCTGCCGCTGAACGCGGTGTAGACCAGTTCGCCGACGTAGGCGTGGCGCGGGTGCGTCTTGATCTCGGTGCAGTACTCGATGGTGTCGACGATGCGGCGGAGATCGGAGAAATCGATTTTCGGGTCGATGCCCTGCGAGTACAGGTTCATGCCCATGGTGACGAGGCACATGTTGCCGGTGCGCTCGCCGTTGCCGAGCAGCGTGCCCTCGACGCGATCGGCGCCGGCCATCACGCCGAGCTCGGCCGCGGCCACGCCGCAGCCGCGGTCATTGTGGGTGTGCAGGCTGACGCGGACCTTGTCGCGGTGCTTGATGTTGCGGCACATCCACTCGATCTGGTCGGCGTGCACGTTCGGCGTGCTCACCTCGACCGTTGCCGGCAGGTTGATGATGACTTTCTGGCCGTTCTGCGGCTGCCACACGTCGATTACCGCGTTCACCACTTCCACCGCGTAATCGAGCTCGGTGCCGGTGAAGCTTTCCGGCGAGTACTGGAACTGCCACTGCGTTTCCGGCGCCTTCGCCGCGTGCTCCTTCACCCACTGCGCACCCTGGACGGCGATCGCCTTGATCGCCGCGCGGTCCATGCCGAACACCCGCTCGCGCTGCACGGTCGAGGTGGAGTTGTAGATGTGCACGATCGCTTTCTTCGCGCCCTTGAGCGATTCGAAGCTGCGCTTGATCAGGTCTTCGCGGCACTGGCAGAGGATCTGGATGGTGACGTCGTCCGGCACCATGCCCTCGGTGATGATCTTGCGCACGAAGTCGAAATCCGGCTGCGACGCCGCCGGGAAACCGACCTCGATTTCCTTGAAGCCCATGTCGACCAGCAGGGTGAACAGCTTCGCCTTCTGGTCCGGGTTCATCGGCTTGACCAGCGCCTGGTTGCCGTCGCGCAGGTCGACCGAGCACCAGTCCGGCGCCCGGGTGATGACCTTCGAGGGCCATTGGCGGTCGGGGAGGTTGATGGTCGGGTAGGCGGCGTATTTGCGGTGGTCGTAGGCCATGACGGGCTCCGGGAGTGCGGTCTGGAACGGGAATTCGCGGGAAGGCCGCCGGGGGCTGGTGGCCCGGGGCGGCCTTCGTGGCCGGGCGCGGGATCGCCGCGGGTCCGACCGGATGCAAAGTCTAGGCGCCGGCGCCGGCAACGGGCTTGCGAATTTGCCCTGAAATTGTCGATTATTGGCAGATTATTGCTACCAAATCGGATATTGCCCCCGTTAATGCCATGAACGACCTGAAGCCCGACCGCATCGACCGCCGCATCCTCGAGGAACTCCAGCAGGACGGCGGCCTCACCAACCAGCAACTGGCCGAGCGGGTCGGCCTGTCGCCCTCACCCTGCCTGCGACGGGTAAAGGCGCTGGAAGAGGCCGGGGTGATCCAGAAACGGGTCACCCTGCTCGACCGCAAGAAGCTCGGGCTGTCGCTGACCGCGCTGATCCAGATCTCGATGGACCGCCACACCCCGGAGCGCTTCGCCAACTTCGAGGAAAAGGTGACGCAGTATCCCGAGGTGCAGGCCTGCTACCTGATCACTGGCCAGGACGCCGATTACCAGCTGATGGTGGTGGTGCCGGACATGGATACCTACCAGGAATTCCTGCTCAACAAGATCACCCGCATCGAGGGTGTGTCCGGCGTGCACTCGAGCTTCGTGATGCGACGGGTGAAGGACAGCACCGCGCTGCCACTGGGTTACCTTTGAGCTCAGCACCAACGACCGGGGACACGACCATGGACATCCTGCGCACGCCGGAAGAGCGCTTTGCCAACCTGCCCGACTACGACTTCGCGCCGAACTATGTCGACGTCGCCCCCGGCCTGCGCATGCACTACGTCGATGTCGGCCCGCGCGATGCCGACCCGGTGCTGATGCTGCACGGTGAGCCGAGCTGGTCCTACCTGTACCGCTTCATGATCCCGCTGGTGGCCGCCGCCGGGCATCGCGTCATCGCGCCCGACCTGATCGGCTTCGGCAAGTCTGACAAGATCGCCGACAAGTCGGCGTACTCGTTCGCCGGCCACGTGGCGTGGATGAAAGCCTTCGTCGGGCAACTGGACCTGCGCAACATCACCTTCTTCGGGCAGGACTGGGGCTCGCTGATCGGCCTGCGGCTGGTGGCGGAAAACGAGCAGCGCTTCGCACGCGTGCTGATCGGCAACGGCATGTTGCCCACCGGCGACGAAAAAATACCGCCGGCCTTCAGGATCTGGCGCGCGTTCGCGCTGTACAGCCCGCTGTTCCCGATCGGCCGCATCGTTGCCGCCGGCGTGCGCCGCAAGCTGACGCCGGCGGAAATCGCCGCCTACGATGCACCGTTCCCGTCCGCGCGCCACAAGGCCGGTGCGCGTGCCTTCCCGGCGCTGGTGCCGATCACGCCGGACAACCCGGCCAGCGCCGCCAACCGCGCCGCCTGGGACGTTCTTGCGAAGTGGAACAAGCCGTTCCTCACCTGCTTCAGCACCGGCGACCCGATCACCCGCGGCGGCGACGGCTTCATGCAGAAGCGCATCCCCGGCACGCGCGGCCAGCCGCACATCCGCGTGCGCGGCGGCCACTTCCTGCAGGAAGACTCGCCGCGCGAACTCGCGCAGGCAATCAACGACCTGATCGCTCGCACGCCACGCGCCTGAGGCCAACATGAAGAAGCGCCTGCTGGTCGTCGCCCACGCGCCGTCGCCGAATACCCGGCGGCTGGTCGACGCGCTGCTCGCCGGCGCGCGCCACCCGGACCTCGGCGACGCCGGCGAGCTGGTACACCGCGAGGCGCTGGCCGCCGGCCCGGACGATATCCGCGCCTGCGACGCCATCGTCCTGTTCACCACCGAGAACCTTGGCTACATGAGCGGCGGCATGAAGGATTTCTTCGACCGCAGCTACTACCCGGTGCTGGAGGAAAAGCAGGGACTGCCCTGCGCCATCCTCATCCGCGCCGGCTACGACGGCACCGGCACGCGGCGCGCACTGGAGTCGATACTCACCGGGTTGCGCTGGAAGCTGGCGCAGGAGCCGCTGGTGCTGCGCGGCGACTGGCGCGAGGAATTCGTGGCGCAGGCCGGTGAACTCGGGATGGCGATGGCGGCCGGCCTTGATGCCGGCGTGTTGTAGTCGCGCGCCGGCGCTGGCGGCGGAAACGAAAAGGCCCGGCAAGTGCCGGGCCTGTGCGTGGCGGCAACCGCCGTCAGTCGACGAACTTCGGGTTTTCCAGCAACACCGCCGCGCCCAGCCCGCCGCCGGCGCAGGTGGATATCACCGCGTAGCGGCCACCCGATTCCTGCAGCCGCTGTGCAGCGGTGAGCAGCAGGCGCACACCGGTCGCCGCGAACGGGTTGCCCAGCGAGAGCGAACCGCCCCAGGTGTTGAGCTTCTCCAGCGGGATCTCGCCCACCGGGATGCCCGCGCCGAAACGATCGGCGACGAACGCCGCCGACGCCATGCAGGCACGGTTGACCAGCACCTGGGTGGCAAATGCCTCGTGGATTTCCCAGGCGTCGATGTCGGCGTACTGCAGGCCGTTGCGGGCCAGCAGCCGCGGGATCGACATCGCCGGGCCGAGCAGCATTTCCTCGTGCAGGCTGTCGACGCCGGTGAGCTGGTAATCGCGCAGTACCGCCATCTCGTGCAGCCCGCGCTCGCCGGCGAACGCGCGGCTGGCGAGCAGCACCGCGCCGGCACCGTCAGTGAAGCGTGACGCGTTGCCGGCGGTGATCACGCCGTGCTCACGGTCGAACACCGGCGACAGCTTCGCCAGCCGCTCGACGGTCGCGTCGGCCCGCGGCGTGTTGTCGGCGAGATCCTGCGCAACACCGTCGATCGTCACTGGCACCAGCTGGTCGCGGAAACGGCCGCGGGCAATCGCCTCGACGGCAAGCCGGTGGCTGCGCGCGGCGAAGGCGTCGCTTTCCGCGCGCGTGGCACCGAACTTGCGCGCCATCGCCTCGCAGGCGGCCCCCATCGTCAGGCCGGTGGTGAAATCGGCACTGGCCGGCAGGTCCAGGCCGAGGTCGCGCAGGCCGATCAGCCCGAGCGCGGCGAGCCGCTCGCCGGTGCTCTTCGCTTGCCGCAGCTTCATCGCCGCACGGCGCACGCCGCGGCCGAGGCGAATCGGCACGTCGGAGAAGTTCTCGGTGCCGCCGGCGATGCCGGCGTGCAGGCGGCCCATGCCGATCTGGTCGCAGATGTTGAGCACGCCGACGCTCGGCGAGATGCCGGCCATCGCCACCGTGTAGGCCGGCACCCGGCTGGGCAGGCCGGCGGCGAGCATGCTCTCGCGGGCGACGTTGGTGGTGTTGATCTCGTGCAACACGGTGCCCATCACCACCAGCCCGAGTTCGCGCGCATCCAGCGACGGCACTTTTTTCATCAGCCCGGCGATGGCCTGCGCGCCCAGCTCGTAGCTGTACAGCGGCGAATAGGCACCGGCGCTGTCGAGGAAAGCGGTGCGGGCACCGGCGACCAGCACCGGCAGGCGGACGGCGTCGACGCGACTCATGCACGGGCCTCCGCGCGCGGCAGGAAGCTGCCGGCCTGGTAGACGTTGCCGGCGTCGTCGGCGACCCGATAACCATAGCGGCCATCGGCGCCGGGCTGCGCGGTGCGCTGGATATCGAGGCGCGGGCTCGGCAGCGGCAACGGCCGCACGAACTTCGCATCGATATCGAGCACGTCGAAGCCGGCGTTGCGGATCGCCTCGTACGCCTGGGTGAACGCGCCGTAGCCATGCATGATGCAACCCTTGAACACGGTGCGGCGCGCGAGCAGCGGCAGCGTGTGGATCGGGTTGAAGTCGCCGGTGAGATAGAAAAACTTTCGACCTTCGTCTGCCGCCGCCTGCCAGTGGCCGAGCGTCGTCCACGCGATTTCCTCGCGCGGCGCCGCGCCCTCGCCCCGGCGCTTGAGCACGACGGCGGCGTAGGCGTCGAGTTCGACCGCGCCCGGATCGTCGGCAGTGCCGACGGTCAGCGTCGAGTGGATGCGCGCGCGAAAGCCGTCGTCGCCGGCCTCGACCAGCCGGCCGCACACCACCAGCGCGGCAGTCGCCGGCAGCGGCCGGTTCACGCGGATGTGGATGCCCTGGTTGAGCACGCCGAGCAGCGGATACGGCGAGCGCGCGGTGAGCGCGGAGATCACCGGCAACGCGACCTGCGAGGCGATCATCGGTACCGGCACGGTGCCGTCGTAGCGGCCGGCCGGCGCACCCGACCAGGCGGCATACGCCTGCTGCAGCTCGACCGACGGCGCCGGGCCGGCGCGCACGATGTCGGAGTGGTCCAGTTCCCGGCTGCGGCCGGGCAGCAACGATTTCGCGGCACCGGCAAGAAAGGCGCCGATGACGCCGCCCTGCTGGAGGACGAGGCGGGGCGAGGGATTCGCGCTCATGGAAGTCTCCGTGGAAAGGTTGCGGTCAGGTACGCGCAGCGATTCAGCTGGCGACCGTCATGCGGGGGAAGTTGCCGGGCGCACGGCCGAACTCCTGCGCGTCGAGCCGCACGAGGATATCGTCGAGCGCGCGGGCGATCAGCGACGCGTTGCGCACCTGCGCCAGCTTCGGCCACGCAGCGCGCTTGCCGGCATCGACCAGCGCCTGCATCTCGGACCCGCCCTCGTAGGTGAACAGCACGTTCATCAACCGGTAGTCGGAGCCCGGCAGGATGATGTTGATGTCGCCGACGTATTCCTGGTCGACCAGCGCGTGCGCCAGCAACAGCGCCGGGCTCAGCGACGACGGCCCGATCACCGAACCGTACTGCTCGAGCACCTCGATGCCGTCGCGCACCAGCGAGCGGGCCAGCGGCCGCAAGCGGTCGCCGAGTGTCTTGCGCGGCGTCGCCTTGGTGTCGCGCACGAACGGCAGCGCCACCGGGTTGATCAGGCTGACGATGTAATGGTTGACGCCGAACAGGCGCGACAGCCGCTTGGCCGGCAGGTCCTGCGCGAAGGAGCCGTCCACCCACTTCTGCGACGGCAGGTAGGGCTTGGGCTTGCCGTCGGCACCCTTCGCGTAGAGGGTCACCGGCGGCACCACGCCCGGCACGCTGCTGGACGCGTCGATCGCCGAGCGGACGTACACGTTCGGCGAGGTGATCGCGTTCAT